>CALFOZ010000151.1 GCA_937919205.1 uncultured Planctomycetia bacterium | reverse complement strand
CATGGCGCAAGGCGCACCAGCGCCGCAGACACCACCACCAAACGGACAGTTATTGCTTGGATCGTTGCGCTCGAATAATTCAAAAATATCTCGAAGTGCAATTTGCTTGGGTGGCCGCGCCAATGCATAGCCGCCACCAGGACCGCGCGAGCCATCCACAATTCCAGCGTTGGAAAGAATGGAAAGAATTTTTGCAACCGACGGTGCTTGCAAGCCGCGCGCCTTGGCAATCTCAGCGGCGTTGAGTCGGGTCTTGCCACCGTCAAAAACTTCAGCCAGTCGACTGGCACAACCTATGGCGCATTCAGTTTGTTTTCCGTACATGATGTCTCCTGACTCAATACTATATATCATGATCTTAATTTCGTGAGTATAAAGAATGCGAAATCCTTTCATGACTATGAACCCACCAACAAGTCCAATGATGCAAATTTCATGCCGATTCACACTGATATTTGGTTTGTCGATATTCCTAAGCGCGTGCGTATCCGCCACCGCCGTAGAAAAACCGGCGGTGCGCGTGGCGGTACAGCAGGACGCTGTTTGTGTATATGCAGGTGACGGCGCGCCCACAACTTGGGGCGCCATGGTTGGAGCGCTTGCCCATTGCGACGTGGTGTTTATTGGTGAAACGCATGACGATGCGCACGGGCATACGTTGGAGGCGCAACTTGTTGGCGAATTAATTGCCGCGTGGCACGGCGGAGCGCTAAGCATTGAAATGTTGGAGCGCGACGAGCAAAAGGTTGCGGATCAATGGCGTGCTGGTGAAATTGATTCGCTTGCGCTGGCTCAGCAAACGAAAAGCGAAAGTTGGGCAGGAAAAAACTCCTGGGTGGAGTGGTATCAGCCAGTGTTGGATGCGGCGAAATTAAATGGAGGGGTGGTGATTGCGGCCAACGCGCCGCGCAAATATGTGCGCATGGTTTCCAAGGATGGAATGAAGGCGTTGCCGCCCGTCATCAGCGAGGAGCGCGCGTTGTTTGACACGCCGTCGGTGAAGCACCCTGAATACCGCGAAGATTTACGCGCGATCATGGTTGAAATGCGCCAAGAGGATGGGCAACCAACGCCTATCGTTTTCGACGAGGACCTGGACAAGTTTCTTGCGTCGCAATTAATGTGGGATGCAACCATGGCGCGATCCGTAGCCAAGGCGCGGGAAAAATTTCACGTGGTGCACATGGCGGGTTGCTTTCATATAGATCGAAGCGGCGCCACCGTGGCCGAGTTCAGGGCGCTACGACCTGGCGACACTGTTGCAACCGTGTCTTTAGTTTCAAGCGACACCTGTGAATTTGATTTTGAAAAAGATATAAAGCGCGCGGCATTTGTGGTGTATACCCAAAGCCAGCATGTCTCTGATGGCGCCGACCTTGGCCACGAATGAACGCGAATTGTTTGCGCCTTGCAACTTGCGATGTGTATGTCACATGGATATTCGCGTGGGCGCGTGGATTAACCAAGTTCAAACGTGGTCACGCCAAATATGTTGTGTTGTGGACGAGGTAGCGGGGCGCCAAACGCCATGCGTGCGCATCCAAAAACCTCTTTCAAACCGCAGCGTTTCACCATTTCTAGACCAGGCGCGTTGCACTCGGGCACATCAATTTGCACTTGCTGTTGTGGCAGGCGTCCCAATAGGGATTCAAACAACATGTTGGCGATGGCTGGATCATTGGCGAATAGCGGACCAATTTTGTAACCCACTCGGCACGCTCTTGCAACCGAGTAGCCCACCAACTTTCTATTCTCAACGACGCCAAGCGCGTGGCATGCGGGTTGTGAAATCCATCGTCGCAGAAATTCCGCGCGCGGCGCCACAAAAATACTTTGGTCGTATTGGTTTACTTCATCAAATGCAACAGCGAGCAGATCAACAACACTGCGACCCGCGCAAGCAGCCTGTGGATTGACAGCGTTGCCCATTGTCTCGGTCGCCACGCCTTGAAATCGCAAATCGCGCCGCAGAAACTTGAAGCCACCTTTGGCGTAAAAACTTTGCATGTGAAACACACCATCCATTTCAATGCGCGCGGGCGCTTGCAGACGCTTGATTAAACGTTCACGGCGCGCCAGCCATAATTGCGCGCCAAAGCCGCGCCCGCGAAATTGCGGATGAATAATAAAAAAGCCCATGAAACCGCAGAATCTGCCGTAATTGACAATGGATCCACCGCCAATCATTTTACCATTGAATTCCGCCGCGATAAACGCGTCGGGATTGGTAGCCCAAAAAACTTCCGCGTCATGCAGGCCAGTATTCCAACCTTCGTTGGCCGCCCAATCCACAAGGACATTCAGTTCCGCGCGCGTCA
>CALFOZ010000150.1 GCA_937919205.1 uncultured Planctomycetia bacterium | reverse complement strand
GGAACATGCACGGGCATGTTGTCCACGCCAATGAATGAGTCCGACATTGACGCGCTCGTTGGCGCGATCGAAACTGGCCTAAAGAAGATTGGCTGAACACACTCACGCCCGCTCGAACAGCGTTGCAAGTCCCTGCCCAACGCCCACACAAAGCGAAGCGATGCCGCGCTTGGAGTTGCGCCGTTGCATTTCGTGAATCAGCGTGACAACAATGCGCGCGCCGCTTGCGCCCAGCGGATGGCCAAGCGCGATCGCTCCGCCATTCACATTCACGCGCGCCATGTCAAAGCCAAGTTCGCGCACGCATGCAATGGACTGCGCCGCGAATGCTTCGTTTAACTCGATTAGATCCATGTCGTTGGCGCAAAGCCCAGTGCGCGCAAAAAGCTTTTTGACCGCAGGCACAGGCCCAATTCCCATGTGCGCTGGATCCACACCCGCCGACGCGCATGCTCCCACAAAGGCGATCGGCTTTAGGCCAAGCGCGGCCGCGCGCGACGCTTCGATAAGCACAAGCGCGGCGGCGCCATCATTAATGCCTGATGAATTGCCGGCGGTCACTGTCGCGTCGGCCGCCATTGAGAACGCGGGCTTCAGCGCGGCAAGTTTTTCAAGCGTGGTGTCGGGGCGCGGATGTTCGTCGGTGTCAAAGTGAATCGGCGGCTTCTTTCCTTGCTCAATATCAAGCGGCGCAATCTCATCGCGCAATCGACCGGCGGCGTGCGCGGCGGCCCACTTCTGCTGGCTGGCAAGTGCGAACGCGTCTTGATCAGCGCGCGAAACATTGTGCGCGCGCGCAACATTTTCCGCGGTCTCACCCAGCGAGATTGGCGGATACATGGCGGCCATGCGTGGATTTACAAAGCGCCAGCCAATGGTGCTGTCAAACATGTGCTGTTCGCGGCCGAAAGCCTGATCGGACTTGCTTATGACATACGGCGCGCGGCTCATGGACTCAACGCCGCCCGCGATCATGATGTCGCCCGCGCCCGACTCGATCATGCGCGCGGCAAGATTCACGGCCTCAAGACCCGACGCGCACAGACGATTCACGGTCGCGCCAGCAACGGTCGCGGGAAGACCCGCCAACAGCGCGGCCATGCGCGCGACATTGCGATTGTCCTCGCCCGCCTGATTGGTCGCACCAAAGTAGACATCCTCAATAAGTGCGGGGTCAATGCCAGCGCGCGCAACAACGGCGCGAATGACATGCGCGGCCAAGTCGTCGGGACGCACGCAAGCAAGCGCGCCCCCGTGACGGCCAATGGGTGTTCGAATGGCGGCAACAATTGCGACTCTGCGTGACATGCAAGCAATCTACCGCAGGTGCACCCAACGCGGCGTAGGTATATGGAATTACAGTTTCTATGAAATTGAAATACTAGAAATTCATTTCTTTTTATAAATTCACACCAAAATTGCAAAAAGTTTTTGAACTGACTCAATTTAAATGCGAAATTGTTTCTATGACTGATCAACCGACCATTTTGATCATTGACGACAACGCCAGCGCGCGCCATGTTGTTGAAAGCATGCTCACCAACATGGATCTACGCCTTCTATTTGCAGACAATGGCCCAGACGGGCTTAAGGAAGCGGCAGAAAACCAGCCAGACCTCATTCTGCTTGACATCATGATGCCAGTAATGGATGGATACGAAGTGTGTGAAAAACTTCGTGAAGCGACCCAAAATACCGATGTGCCAATAATTATGATTACGGCACTTGATGACAGAGCTTCTAGGATCCATGGAATTGAATGCGGCGCGGATGATTTTCTAACCAAGCCTTTAAATAGAATCGAGATTCGAAAATGTCCGTGGGCGGGAACATCTTCGGCACCGACTCTAGTTTCAATATCGTCTCAGCCAAGATCACGGTAACTCTTGCGGATGGGTCCTCCTACATCGCAAGTACGAGTAGCCCGACAGACTTCGTCGGATTCATCTCTAACGGAGCCGCTATTTCTAGCTTGACCATGACTGCATCCGACACCGCCCCCGGCGACGTCTATGTCACCGCGGATAACATGTACTTTGGTGTGACTGCAATTCCAGCGCCTGGTGCGGCGGCGTTGCTTGGTTTGGCGGCTCTTGTAAGTCGTCGACGACGCTAAAATTTGACCTAAGTTGTCCCGCGTTTTGGGGCATGAAGTCGCTTGAGTTCTTCAGACTCGGCGACTTTTTTTATGTGCTGACATTTTTAAATTGCGCAAGTGAACCTATGCAATGGTTGCATGAACTTGAGTGTTGGCGTGAATGCAGACATGGGTGTTGAGGTGAATGCAGCATGTATGCCCGCGGCAAGTCTTGTAACAAAAACAAAGTGTGATTTGTGGCGCGAAATGAAAACCATAAATGGAATTTTTGTGCATGTGGTGTATGTATGAAGTGCTTGTAGAACAAGCGCATTTCGGGTTTCCCAAACTCAACCGAAATGTGTGAAGTCTGCGGCAGCGTTTCCCTTTTCACTTCATCCTAAGACGGAGTTCCCACTCATGAAATCGAGTATTTTGGTTTCTGCACTTCTTTGCGGAGCGATCACCTCTTCCCTTTCCGCGGCCATTGTCAGCTACAGCGATCTTGGCTTTTGGAGCGAAGATGTTGTGGCGTCTGGCGCTAGTGTGGCCACGGAGACATTCAATTCTTACCAAGGCTTTTACGCTGGTTCCATCACTGGAAACACTGGCGGAATTGATTGGACAGCGACCTCGCCTGGCAACTTTTCCTGCGCTGAAGGTTTGCTCGCAACAAACAATTCCAACTCCCCTATCACGTTCACATTCAATCCTGGCGTGAAGTCCGTTGGCGGAAATATTTTCGCCACTAATTTGCAATTCGAAGCCATCACGGCAAGAATTCAAGTGACTCTGACCGATGGATCGGCGTACGTTGGCTACAGCAAAAGCGCGGCGGACTTTATTGGATTTATTTCCACCGGCGCCTCCATTGCCAGCATGACGCTGGTGGCGAGCAAGCCAAACACTGATGTGTATGCCACGATTGACAATATGTATTTTGGCGTGGTGCCTTCGCCTGGCGCGGCGGCACTGCTTGGTTTGGCTGGCTTTGTAAGTCGCAGACGGAGATGAGAGTGATTGCGTCTTTGCGTTACCCACAGGGCTGCCACCGTGCAATTGGACGGCAGACCTGGGGTTGCACACTGTCGCAAAGTTTGGTCAGGAATGACACGCACTTGCGTGGACTGATGTGTCGCACGCAGATTTGTAGATTGATCAAACGCCCCGCGGTCAAATCGGTGCTATATATTGCTGAACCCAATGCCCCCACTTGCACAACCATTGTTGAATGAAATCACCGCCAAAGTTGCCGCCATTGAAGGCGCCGATGCGGCCAGCGCAGGACCGCATTGGGGCGCCATGCATAAGTTGCTGTTGAAGGCCAAGGTGGACCCAGCCGCCATTATGCGTTTGGTGGGCGGGCGTGACGTGAAGGAATTAAAGCGAGTCGCGGCGCGCTTGCGTGGCGAAGAGGTTGCGGAAGATGTGGTTGCACCCGCGCCAGCCGCCGTTGCGGTGGATGCGTCCGTAATGCAAAGCGCTCTGAAGATATTCCGCCGGCGCGTGAAGTTTGCGCAACTTGACGCCGAAAGCAAGTTGGGAGTTGGACCCATGAGCGGCGGAGCGCAACACAAGATTGACGCCATGATTCCGCCGCGCGAATTTCCTATGCACGTGTGGGAAGCCTTGGTGCACGCTGGCAAGTTGCGCAGAGAAGGCGATGGTTTTTACTCGCTGGTGGATGACAACAGCCAAGTGCATTGGTGAGTTGCGCGCGGGCGCTCTGAAATTTATTTCGCCCCGCCGGCTTGGAGTTGTGGCTGAAATTTATTTCGCGCCGGTTGGTGGCATTGGCGGCTGAGGTGGCTTGTCCGAATTTTGGTTTGGGTTGCCGTTCATGCCGCGCATTGAACCTGGCATGCCGTTTGGCCCAAGTGGGTTGCGCCGACTCATGTTGCCATTTTCATTTGGGCGGCCTTGCATCATGGCATTTCTGGATTGCGTGCGCTGACCGGCCACGAATGCCAGCACAATAACCAAGACGACTAACGTGATCCATACCGCAAGGTGAAGTCGCTTTAAGCCAAGCTCTACACGCGCAAGTCGCTCCGTGCCTTGGCAGGACGCTGGCTTGCCAGTTGCGCATGACATGGCGCACGACTTGCATACGGAGGCGTGATGGGCGTTGGTTTCTGCGTGAGCGTCGCGGGATGCGGAGTCGGTCATGGTTGGTTCCTTGGGTTCAATGCATTACGTTTGCGCAACTGTAACCATGCTATCAATCAGAGGGCGTTGGTAAAAATTGCGTTTGCACGGTGGTGTTGGCGTGCAACAGCACAAGGTGCAATGAAATATTTTCAAGCGCAATGGAATGCTCCTCGGCGATCACCCGCGCGTAGGCGCTGAGTTGCGGCGCATGGTGTTGCGCGCGCTCCTGCTTCCACTGCTGGAGCGTTTGCGTGGCGGCGTTGAAGGAATCCGTTTTGAAATCAATAATGCGCGCGCTGTGCCACTTGGTTGATTGACTGGATTGGCCAGACTGCGCGGATTGATTGGGCGAAGTGGCCGCGATGAGTTCCACGCGGTCAATGATTCCCTCTTGCACGCCGCCGTCAGGAAACAGGCGCACAAATTTGCGCTCGTTGAATACAACCGCCTCTAGCGCGGGCTTGGCCAGCATGGATTTTATTTCGGGGCTATTCAGTTGCGCAATGGTGTCGCGCACCACTTGTTCAATGGCGGATGCGTGGCGCTGGGGAAACTGCGCCCGCGCCTTGGACACCAAGTTGGCGACAAAGTTTGGCGCATCGGGATTCCAGGAGTCGCTCCAGTACATACTTTCCGCCACCAAGTGCGCAATGGTGCCGCGTTCGGTGGCCAGCAGAGCGCCGCGGTCATGCGCGGAAGTTTGATGCGTGGTGTTGGTTGCGTTGGTGGCGTTGGCGGCGTTGGCGGCGTTGGTGGAGTTGGTGGAGTTGGCGGCGTTGGTGGCGATAGTGGCGTTGGCGGCGTTGGTGAAACTTTCGTGAGTGGACGATGGTGAACTGAGCGCGCGAATTTTAATCGCGCGCTCGGCGGGCTTACACACCGCCACAATATGTGTGGGTGCTTCAAGCGCATGGCTAGCATGAGAATTTTTTGGTGTCCACAGTTCGTCGCCAATGGTCATTTCATGAAACGCTTGTGGTGTTGCGCTTGCAATAAGATTGTCCGCATCATTGATATTGGCTGGCCCATCTGTTGGTGCAGATTTTTTTGCTCCTGCGGATTGTTTATCCGCGAAGGCTGGATGGCGCTGACCAAGTATGGAGCACATGGCGTCGTCAACAATTCCAGCGGGCGTGGCACCAATGCCTTTTGTTTTGCGCGCGCCAACAATCCACAAGCCTTGCTTGGCGCGGGTAAGCGCGACATACAACTGGCTCAATTGCTCTTGCAAACGGAATTCATTGGCAAAATCCATCGTGCTTTGATAGCGCTTTGGAATAATGTCGCCAGAAATCCACGGCACAACACACGCGGGCGGTTGCAATGGTTGCTCGCGATGAATGGCGAATGTTGGGCGACTTCCTTCCAATTGGTCCAGGCCAGCGTGGTACACCACGGCGTCCCATTCCAAACCTTTGGCTTGATGAATGTTGATGACATGAATGGCGTTGGCGCGCGCGTCTTGCACACGCACGGCCTCGAGCGAGTCCACAAGTTCGCCCACCGTGCGCGTGCCCTGCGCTTCAAGGCGAGTTGTTTCTTGAATAAGACGCGCAAGGCGCAGTTGATCGCTTTGATCAAAGAGCGGAGTGCTGGACTGCATGAGCCGAGTATGCCAATGTGAGAAAGCGCCAGCCACGCCCATTTGCGCAAGTTGCTCGCGAATGTTGCGCGCGGCGCCTTCGCGCTGGCGCATGCGCTCTTGCGCGATGGATTTATCTTCGTGGTTGCAGGCCCATTCGGGATTGAGACCAAGCACGCGCGCCAGCGGTGTGGTGGCCACGCCAAACAAACTTATGGTGTCGCCGGGATGCGAACTAAATCTTAGTGCGTCCAAGAACGCCACCACCGCGGACGAAGTCTGCATGTCACCACCGGCAAGCGCAACACACGGAACGGATTTGGGATGGTTGCGGATGCACTCTACAAGTTTGGCCACGTCTTTGTTGCGGCGCGCGATAATGGCGACCTTGATGTTGCCTTTGAAGCGGCTGAATTGTTCAACGGCAATGTTGGCGCTTTCGCTAATAAGGCGTTGCGATTTTTCGGCAACTGCTGCGCCCTTGACCGCGTCAAGCATGCGCACTTGCACGCACCCCGCAAGATCTTTGCACTGGGGCGCGGATTCATGCGCGACATATTGCTCAGCCCACTTTTGTATGGCGGATTTAAAGCGCTCCGTATCTGGATCATCCACCAGACTCAGCACGCCGCTGTTGCCACTTTGTAGGCATTTAAATACGTGGTCCACAAATTTCAGAATCACAGGCGAACTACGATAGGAAATATTCAGCCTGACCGTGTCGTCAATATCCAGCTCACTACGGCCATCGTGAATCATGTTTTGAAAGTCGCACAACAAACGCGGCTCGCCGGCGCGCCAACCATAAATAGATTGCTTGGGATCACCCACCACCAGCAAACTGCGCACGCGGTCGGCGTTGTCGGTGGAGGCAATTTCTTGCGCCAGTGGTCGCAGAGCCTGCCACTGGCCAACGCTGGTGTCTTGAAACTCGTCAAGCAACAAATGGTCAATGCGCGCGTCAAGTCGAAACGCGATCTCTGGAATATCGGCGTGGTTCATGGCGCGCGACAACTCGCGCGTGACGGATTCAAAGGTGACTTTTTCATCCTGGGCCATCATGCGCTTCCATTGTTCGTCAATCAGTAAAAGAAATTCCGCCCAGGCTTGCGCTTGTTCGGCAACTGCGACGTCTTGCAGAGCAGTGATGTGGTCCAGCAAAATTTGAATTTGAGCGGCGCAACCCGCGGGAACGGGCTTGCGGGAATACATGGGATTGTGGGGGTCTTCCAAAACTGACGCTGGCGGTCCACCTTTGATCCAGGCTTGCCAGGAATTATTTTTCCCCTTCAACACGCGCGGTGGTGGATTTAATTTCACCAGCATTTTGTTGTAGCCATCATTTGGATCAATCATGGCCGCGACCTCACGCCGTAGCGCGGCCACCACTTTGGCCAACTGCGTTTCGTTGAGCAACTTGCCGGATGTTTTTCCGGGCGGCGCGCTCCACGCTGGCGGAATATCTGTCGCAAGCGCGCCTGGCAATTGGGTGTCACGCAGTGCGGACAACCCATGATCCAACTTCTTGCCAACGACGCGCTCCAGTGAACTGGAGGCAACGCCATACGCCAACTTTTGTAGGCGCTTGGAAATGGTGTCCACATCGCTTGAGTTATTCATGACACGCCGCAACGCGCGCAATGACGCGGCCGTTGTTTCCGCCTCGCTTAAAAATTGCAATGGCAGTGGAAGGCCAACATCTTGGCCAAAGGCTTGCGCCAAGCGCGTGAACACACTGTCAATGGTGCGGATTTCTAGGCGATCAAATTCATTGGTGAGGCGCTTGAGAATGTTGGCTGGATCAAACGAGTTGGCCAGCGACGGATCGACTTTACAGACCGCGTTGTGCAGTTCAATTCGCTTGTCTTGATCAAGCGTGGCCTGCGCAAGGCGAGTGAGAATGCGGTCGCGAATTTCGCCGGCCGCGGCGCGCGTGAATGTGGTGGCCAACACGGAGGCCGGATCAAACGTGGCGCCAGAACTTTCGCGCCTTAACATTGCGGCCATGATGGCGATGTAGCGCGTGGACAGCGCGTATGTTTTTCCGCTACCAGCGTTGGCAATAATACGGGTCATGCGGTGGGCGACAGGGTGATGACTCATGTGGGTGCGCCCTCGTTGTCTTGGTCGTCATCGGACTCTTCACCAAACATTGGCAAGCACAACGCGCGGCGCACGCGTTCAAACTTTCCAGAAGGATCGCGGCCCGTGTCTGGAAATGCGCCCGCGCGAATGTCGCGCACAATTCGTTTGGCTTCTGCAATGGCGCCATCGATTGGCTCAAGCAATGGACACCACGCTGGATCCATGTTGGACGCGGGCACGGACAACACGCCCACTTGTATTGTGTCACTGGTGGCCGTTGCAAGCCCGGCAAGATCCGGGTGCTGTGCCGCGATTTGAGGCAACAAAAATTTGTACAAAGGCAATTGCAAATCAAACCATTTGTTTTTTCGCGTCACCTTGTCCGCAATGGCGAAGCCGCCATCGCTTGACTTGTAATCAATGATGCGCCATCCATGCGTGGGGTGAAAGTCAACGCGGTCCACGCGAAACTTGATGGCCTGATTGGAACCATCCACATCAAGCATGGCCACCGCGGATTCGAAATTGCCCGGCCATTCAGTTGCAACAATCCGCCAACCCGCTTGCAACTGCGCGGCATGCCACGCCACAAGCGCGGGCAGACGATTTTGCAATTCAAACAGCGCCAAGTGAATGGACGGCGTGAGATTGTCGCCATAATTTGCATGGGCGCACTGACGCGCCACGTTCATCATTGCCTGCGCGCAGTGCTGTTGATAGTTGGCGTGAGCGACATCTAGCCCTGCGATTTCTGGCGCGCCCAACGCCTGCGACGCGGCGTGCAACAACGTGCCAAACTCGGCGGCGTTTAATTCCACCTGATCCAATTCGGGCGCGCTGAGCTTAAGCACTTTCTCCAGCCAATAGCGATATGGATTGTCTATGTACACCGCGAAATCCGTGACGCTGATGGCACTGGACATGTAATGCGCGCAGGCCACGCCAGGCTGGGGCTTTATAGCAAACGCACTGCTGAACGCGGGTTCATCCATTGGCGCAGGACGCATGCGGGTGCGCGTGGCGGCGGAGTCATCATTGTTCACCAACAACAAAATTCTTTTGGCGATGGCTACTTCATCTTTTGGCAACAACAAACGGCTGGGCTTCAGTGGATCGCCATCTCCGCCCAATTGACCCGCGATAATGGCAAGGCCACTTGACTGTGCGGGAGCGGAAGTTGTGGACGCGGAATTTGTATGCGCTGAATGTGCATTCGCACGGCCGCCATTTGCCACAAGTGCTTTATGTTCCACATGTCCCTTAAATGCGTTAGCCGCGCGCGCCACTAACGCGCTAAGCAAGTACGCGTCGCGGGCAAAGCGCATTGCGCGCGTGGGCAAACCAATGGCTGCGCGAATGCTTTCGTTGAACCAGCCGTCCACTTGCGGAGCCGATGGAAGACTGCCCTCGAACATGCCGGTGAGCACGAACTTTCTACAAGGCTCAAACAATGTTTCCAGCCAGCCCACCGTGTCCACGCTTTGCGCATCGCTTGGATCGGGCACCCGAATGTCTTGGCATAACAACAAGGCCAACGACAACGCGTCGGACGCGCTACCCACTTCACGCGCCGCCATGCTTTCTTGCGCGCGCCGCAATGTTTTTACGCACTCCGCAAACGCGCGCGCCGTGATTGCATTGTCATTGCTTGCAAATGCGCCTTGCATCCACGCTTCAAGTTCGGTCCATCGCTGACCCAGCGGGCGCTGTTCATTGGCCGCGGGCGAAATGCACGCGAACCACTGGTGCAATTGCATGTGCAGAGCGCGCGCCAAACTTTGTAAACGAGTATTGGCGTTCACTTGCCTCAAGAGGTGCTCAATGGAACTTGCCTTGCATTCAACCAACAATTTTTCTAATGTTTGAATGGAAGTTTGAAGAACCGCCCCACCTTCTTGCGAGGCAAGCACGCGCGAAAGAGCGGGCACGCGAATCAATTCAATCAACTGGTCCGCCTGGCCTCCGCTGGCCGCGGCTTCTAGACGCCGCAAACATTGACCAACTTCTGTTTGCGCAAGCGCAATGCCGCCGCCGGAATGAACGCCGCGTCCATGTTGCGCGAAGGCGCGCGCCACATTTGGCAACAGCGACTCATCGGCAAGCACAATGCAAGTGTCGCCGGTGTCTCTGTCGCTGGTGTCTCTGTCGCCAGTATTACTGTCGCCTGTGTTACTGTCGCTGGCCAAAGTGCAATAGCGCGCCACGGTTGCGGCCGCTTGATCGGCTGGATCACCCGCCACTTCGATCATGCTGTCTTGAATGTCGGGACCACTGGTGAAACCGTTTTCGCCGCCAATCACAACACCAAGGTGATCAAACTTTTCCGCCAGCGTAGCGGGCGCAAGCACAAGCGCATGCACTTGCACGGCGTGACCGCTGAAGTGCGTCTGCGCCAAACTTTGCGCGGCAAAAGAAACATTGCGCGCGAAATCGGGCAAACCCGCCAACACAAGCGCGCCACACTTGGGCTTCCAGCGCGCGTTGGCCGCCATATCAATCACCTCACTGCGCTCCAGCATGGTCACATTCACAAGCGCGCCCATGTCTTGCAACTGGCGCTTCATTTCTATGTGCAACTGCGCAAGATGTTCCCAAGACCGCGCCATGGCGGGACTGTTGTGAAGAATTTCCAAGCGGGAAATTTCTTGCACACTTGTGTGCGCGTCGTCGGCGCGGTCGATCACATCAAGCAATCGCTTGGCAGAAGCGGCCAACTGCGCAAGCGAAGTACCGCGCGCGGTTGGCAGTAGCTGGATACGCAATGCGTCATTTTTGGCGAGCGCCTTGCAAATGGCGGTCAATCGCTCAAGCGGACCCGCCACAACACTGCCGGCTGGAGTTTCAAACGCATTCACCATGAACTTGCCGGGCGTGGCCATGCTTGGCGGAATCATGGCGCCCTGAATTATTTTTCGCAGTGCCGCCAGCACTTGCCGACGCGCGCCGGCGCCTGGAACAATGACCAGCGTGTTGGTGAAATCAAGAACGCCGCTTTGATTGGTGGCAAGCGTGTCACGCCGCTGATAAAGCCACTGCGCCACGCTGTGCGCGGCACTTTCAGTCCAACCCAGGAAATGGCGTTCAGGTAGCGGCATGCGGTCTTTCTTCAAACGATTGAAAGGGCCAACTGTGACAGCTCAATCAAGCGCGTCTGCAAGAGTAACCCTGAACTACGCCTGCTTATTTTGCGGCGTTGTTTGCCAGTAGCCTGCGCGATGATCCGCAAGTCGTGACAGGAACCCCCATTTCTGCCCCGCAAACAGGTCGTTGGCAACAATCTTCAAAAGCATTTGCATTGTGTGATCAAGGTCACCTGTTTTTTATTTACATCTGTAAATAGCGAGCTGAAGCGAGCGGCGATGAAACAATTAGCCCCTGAGTTGCAAAACTCGGGGGCTTTTTATTTGGTGCCGTTGCTCCGCGTTTGAAATTACAGCTCCCAAAGTTGCGACAGCGGCACGGCGATGTCCAGCTTGTTGCCAAAGGGCAAAAGAACTATCCCCCGCGTAAAGCAGTGTGCCACCTTGGTAATCCGCGTCGCACTGCTCGGCAAGGCGACGGACGCCGTGTCTACTTTCTCAATTTAGCACTGGACTACAATGCGTCATGCTCAATCTCATGCCATCCCATCTCGTGCGTCTTGCCGTCATCGCGATCAGTGCAATAGGCGCTCCTTGCTTGGTTGTCTGTGCCGAACCAATAGCGCCAGCGGAATCCAACTTGGAGTTTGATAGCGGAACCAAGGGTTGGCAAACCGTGCTTGATGGCGTGATGGGTGGACGCTCCACTGGTCGCATCTCCGCGGGCGAAGGTGGAACCCTGCAGTTCACGGGCGAACTTTCGCTGGAGAACAATGGTGGATTTTCCCAGATCCGCACCGCCGTTGCGCAGGGATTGTTTGCGGGCACCAAGGGATTACTGATGCGCGTCAAAGGTGATGGACGCACCTATCAGTGCGATATTCGATCGTCGCGCGTGCGGGTGATGGCTGGCGGCTATCAGCGCCTCTTTGCCACCAAGGCCGGCGAATGGATTGAAGTTGAGATTCCATTTGATGAATGCACGTTCAATACTTTTGGCCAACGCGTGCGCGATGCGGCGCCACTTGATCCAACAACAATTGAATCGGTGGGGATTACTCTTTCGGATAAAAAGCCCGGCGACTTCGCCTTGGAAATTGATTGGATCCGACCGCTGGGTGCGGCGCAAAAAGCAACCTCAAATCAGTCGTTGGCTACGGTTGCCGAGAAAGCGAATCTGACCACGCTCCTTGCGCTGGTGAAGGCCGCGGAACTTGAGTTGCCAAAGGGCGCTCGAGTCACCATCTTTGCGCCGACCAACGCCGCCTTCGCCAAACTTCCAGAGGAACAAGTGAAGTTCCTCACATCCGCCGCTGGCAAGTCAGTTCTGCAAACAATCTTAAAGCATCACATTGTTGGCCAGCCACTGGAAATTTCAGCAGTGCTTGATAGACGGCGACTGAAAGCCCTGTCTGGGCAAACACTAAATGTTGATCCAAACAAACTCACCATCAACGACGCGCAACTTGTTGCCACCGATGTCGCTTTTGAAAGTGGCGTAGTGCAAGTGATCGACAGCGTGTTGATGCCCGAGCTGCGCACGATTGATGAGATGATTTCTGCTGACGCGCGCTGTTCCACACTGCGCACCGCGCTTGATGCCGCGGGCCTTGGGGCGCAACTGGGTAAAGACAATCCGGGACCCTGGACTCTGCTTGCACCATCAAACAATGCATTCGCTGGCGTGCCACCCGCGGCACTCTCCGCGCTTCTAGCGGACAAGAGCGCGCTCACCGCGGTGCTTGCCGGACATGTTCTTCCAACAGCGATCCGCCGCGAGGAGATGTTGTCGCAAGGATCCGCTCGCACGCTCATGGGAGATGGTGATGTTGCATTTGCTTTGAACGCAGGCGTGATTACCGTTGCTGACGCACGCATTGAAGTCGCCGATATTGAGGCGGCCAACGGCGTCATTCACATCATTGATCGCGTGCTACTTAACAAAAAATCAGCGTCTACCAAGAGCTCTGCCAAGAGCGACGGCAAGAGCGACGCCAACACGATGAGCTTTGCGCAACGCGCGACCACGCTGTTTGAACTTGCGATCGAACTAGGAGTGCCTCTCTTTAACGATGGTGATCCTGCCTCGTGCGCCGCGCTCTATGAAATTGCAATCACGGCGGTCGTTCTACTTGGTGACAACTCCACAACGATGCAAACTGGCACGACACTTTCCGACGCTCTGAAGGCGGGAAAAGCGAACGCAGATCCGAAAGAGCGCGCTTGGATATACCGCCGAGCCATGGATCGCGCGCTGGAAATCATGCAAGTTTCGCACTAAACAACTGGCTTGAGTTACGCTCGCTTCATATTGCGCTTGGGGCGCTTCAATTGCCAGCAATACTTGAGTCTGGCAAGGGAGAATGAATTCTCAACTGAACCCCGCAAAGTTTAAAATAAAAGAACTCGCCCTTGATGCACGTCATCCTTTAAAGGAGAGCGGTACGGCGAGTGTGTTAAAAAAAAATTAGCCGCACAATTTGCACTGTCAAGGAATGGACAAACAGACTTGTCAAATTTATATCCATCACGGCACCCATGACCAACCGTGAACATGTTCTAGCCATGGTTGCAGCGCGGTCGCAAATACAGAATTAAAACGATCCACCCTGCTTGACATCCATCCAAGTTCCGGACTCATCCAATGAATTGTTTCGACAAGCATGGAATGGGTGGCGCTTAAGTCAGTTCGGTGAACTATTCGCTCGTGATGAAATACCCGATTTCGCAAAATTCGCAATTGAGTCCAACGCGAATCAAGTGATCGAAGATCTCGCTGAAACGGCTTTGCGTTCATAAAAACTTGGCGCGCAAGTTTGTGACCCAGTCCAGATTGAGCATGAAATTTATTGAAAAACCCAGTCCAAAAACCAAATGGAAGAGCCGATACAACGCTGCCATTTGTTGCTAGCCGCCCTTGCAATGCAAGTTCATGTATGAGGTTTTTTAAACGAGCATCTTGATTTGGAGCAAGTCTAAGTTGCGCATGAAACCAATCTGGTCGATCCGTATGTATGGACAACGCATGATCAATTTGATTGCGAAGCGCCAATTCTGCCATTTGCAAACTTGGGTAGAGCGATTCGGCAAGTGCAGTATTGAACAAATGCCAAGCAAAAGCATTCTTCATGTCAGTGGCGCGGTCAGAAAGCGCCACGAGTCGCTGTTGCGATATATTCAACACAAGTTTTTGGAAATTCAGTGGCCGCATTGTGCTTTCATGAAGATTTGGTCTATAGTGCCGAAGTACGCCCCGGACACCCT
>CALFOZ010000149.1 GCA_937919205.1 uncultured Planctomycetia bacterium | reverse complement strand
TGGATTGAGAGTAATTGCGATATATATTTTTTCACTCCCCCTACCCAGAGGAAATGACTGTGCTCCACTCCATGATTGGAAAAAATTCCCCGCTTGATCGTGTGCGCCAAAGAAATCGCAACGCTGTCCGCGCTCGCGCCGGGGTTCCTGTTGTTGCGTCCGCGCCTTTGACCGTCGCCGAAGAAGAGCTGATGCGTGAAATCATGATCGAGCCAATGGATTACATGAATTCACCGGAATTTAAAAAGCGCGACGCCGAAAAGAATATTTATCAAACCCCAACAGCCATTCGATTCGCCGATGTCAGTTGGTATCGACCACTGATGGCCAACAGCACTGGTGGCAAGCAAGTTGAGCGCAAAGCCAAGAAAGCGGATTCCGTTCTTTTAAGCGCCGCTCAAGAGCGCGTGATTTTTTTGCAATACAATTACGCGCGCTTTCGCGTGCGACAATTGCAAGACGCGCTCAACGATAGCGCGCCTTCAATTGATCAAGCCCGCGAGATGTTGCGTTGGCACGGCATGGCCAAGGGATTTCGCGCGCAGATTGCTGAAATTAATTTAGCGCTGGTTCTTGCCATGGCCAAGCGCGTGCCACTTGGTGAAAGTGATTTTGGCGACCTGATTGGCGAAGGCAACATGGCGCTCATGCGCGCGGTGGATAAATTTGATTGCGGACGTGGCTTCAAGTTCAGCACCTATGGTTGCCGCGCAATTTTAAAGGCATTCAGCCGATTTGGCATCAAATTGCAAAAGTATCGTCAACGATTTTCCAGCGAGTTTGATCCACAATTTGAGAAATCAAACCATTTGGAAACCATGCGCGCCGAGAATGAAAAAGATTCCGCCGCCGAGGTGCGCTACATGATCACCCGCAACAGCGCCGAGCTAAGCGACATCGAGCAAAAAGTTATTTTGCATCGCTTTGGATTGGATAGCGTCGCTCCACAAGCTCAATTAACTTTGGAGCAAGTTGGCCAAATGATTGGCGTGACCAAGGAGCGCGTGCGTCAAATCCAAAATAAAGCCTTGGAAAAACTCAAGGACGCTCTGATTACATTGCGCGGCGAAATGCCATCGCCAACATCCAACTAATTTTCACGCAAGGCGTTCCAAGATATCGCCGTGCCCAACGCATGTAGCAACGCGAATCCGCACACCAATCCTGTTTGCACTTTGTATTGCTCGGAATCAATCATGGCGCTTGTGGCAATGGCCACAACAATGCCAGTGAAATATCCAATATCACCCGCCGCGCGGAATGCTGCCAGCCCCGACATGCCGCGGTGTGTGTTTAAGACCAAGGCCAAAGAAGCTGGAAGAAGCGGCGCCGCGGCCACGCCAAGAACAAGCAACGCCACCGCTAGAATCATTGAGTTTGCCCCAAGAAACGGCACAATTCCAAGCGCGATCGCGTACACCATCGCCGCAAGCGTGCGCGTGCGCAACGCGCCAAAGCGATCGGCGAACCACCCCGCCGGAGCCGCTCCAATGGCCATCAACAACAACGGCAACCCCACCAACATGCCCCGTTGCTCTGGCGTGTAACCCAACCCGCTTAAAAGAAAGCTGGCGAACACCGCTGTCAGAATTGCGCCCGTCGCGCGATCAGTGGCGGCCATGAATAAAATGGGCCAGATTTTTTTAGGCTTCTCATGCAACTCCTGCTCATCCGATGCGGTTTTGCGCGTTGCACCATGTGCAAGTTGAGCCAAGCGCGCAAGCGTGGCGCGAAATGCGATCGCCAAAATTCCAGTGCTCACGCACGAGACCGAACCCACAATCAACGTGACCGCCGCACTGCCAGCAAGTTTGGTTAGAAATCCCCCAAGAACTGCGCCAATGCCCAAGCCCGCGACCAAAACCGTTGCGCCCAAACCAAGTTTCCACGCGCGATGTTGTTGGTCACTTCGCCCCAGCATTTGAAACAACGCGGCGAATGTTGCGACATCAACCGCGCCTTCGATTGTTCGCAGGGCCAATGTTCCAGCGAATCCAATCGGTAGCCACATGATCGCCAATAAAATGCCGTCCACAATCGCCGTGGAACTCACCACGGCCCACCCCGACATGCGTTGACGCATGTATTTCACCAATGGAATCGCAAGCAACGCGCCCAATAAATTCACCGCCAAAAACAATTGCGCCTGCGCCGTGGACACGCCATATCGGTCCGCGAAAAGATCCTTTAAAACAGGCACAACAAGCGCGTCTGGCAAGGCTGAAAGAAAGATGAGAAGAATGACAATGCGCACGGTTAATTTTAGGTCCCTCAAGGCTAGCAACCCTTGATGGGTCACTACACTCTCGCCATGAATAAAGTTTTTGAGACGCCGGCGCTGGCTCTTGCGGGCCTGACACGCGACGGAATGAAAATTGCGGTTGGAGGCTTTGGCCTTTGCGGCATTCCCGAGCAACTCATTCTTGCTTTGCGTGACAGCGGCGCCAAAGATTTAACGTGCGTCAGCAACAATGCGGGCATTGATGATTGGGGTCTTGGCGTGCTCTTGAAGACGCGTCAAGTGCGGCGCATGGTGTCAAGCTACGTGGGCGAGAACGCCGAGTTTGAGCGGCAATACATGAGCGGCGAACTTGAACTGGAATTTTGTCCGCAAGGAACTTTGGCCGAGCGCATGCGCGCGGGTGGTGCCGGCATTCCGGCTTTCTACACAAAAACGGGTGTTGGAACCATCGTGGCTGAAGGTAAACCCACCGAACTTTTTGACGGCGAATTGTTCGTGCTCGAGCGCGGCATTCGCGCCGATCTTTCGCTTGTGAAAGCCTGGAAAGCCGATCCAAGCGGCAACTTGGTGTACAGAAAGACCGCGAGAAATTTCAACCCCATGGTGGCGTCTTGCGGAAAAATCACCGTGGTGGAAGTGGAGGAACTCGTGGAACTTGGCGCCCTCGACCCCGAAGGCATCCATACCCCTGGAATTTTTGTGGATCGAATCGTGGTGACACAATCCGAAAAGCGAATTGAACAGCGAACCGTGCGTCCATCCTGAACCAATCATCAATTCCACGTACATTATGGGCTCAACCATGCCCCTTGACTCAAGATTTTATTTAAGAAATCGTAATTTGCCCGAATGAATTATGCGTATCTCTCGTTGTCCCAACCTCGCCCGAACATTTCCACCCCACTTAGAACACAATTGATGGAGCTCCTCATGAATCGCTTACATGCCACAGTCGTCACAGCATCCCTGCTTTTATTTGCTCCAATTGCCCCGGTCGCGATGGCTCAATTTGGGGGCAGGGCCGGCTTTAGCGAGGCATTGAAACCAGACTTACTTCCCCGCGACATGACGATGATTGTTGAAACGCTCAAACTTGAGGAATGGCAACGACCCATTGTGCAAAGTTTGTTGGAGGACTATCAAATCTCATTTAAAACTGGAACGGATGCGCTACAACAAAAGATGCAGGACAATGCGCGCAAGCAAAAAGGCGCCATGAATGACGTGCGTTTGTTGCTTGCTCCGATTGAAGCGTGGGCGCCTGAAAAGGAACGCCTCTACGAAGACCTCATGGCCAGCATCAAGAGTCAACTTTCAGAAAATCAACAAGAACGATGGCCAAAATTTGAGCGCGCCGTTCGTCGCTCGAAGTCCTTGGATGACTCAGATTTGGCAGGCGAAGGCGTGGATTTGATCTTTGTCATTCGTCAAATGCAGTTGCCACCCGACGTTGTGGCGGTGGTCGAACCATTGTTGGATCAATATGAAATTTCACTTGACGTTGCGCTGAAAGCCCGCGACGCCAAGATCACATCTTTAATGCCGCAGTTCACCGAGGCAATGACGACCATGGATATAAACACCGGTGGAAACTTGCAAGATCAAATTATTGCCACCCGCATTCAAGTGCGGCAAGTGCAAGATGATTCCATTGAAACAATTGCGGCGCAACTTCCCGCTCCCCACGGACAAGACTTTCGCTCACGCGCTTTGGCTCAGGGATATCGCGAGGCATTTCAACCGGATGCGCTTGGCTCCTTCTTCGCGGCGGTTCTAAATCTCAACGATCTCACCAGCGAACAACGCTCGCAAGTTCAAGCGATCCAAGTCACCTGGGAGAATGCATTCATGGCTCTGCAAACTCGCATGCTTGAAACCATCCGCGTGGAAGAACCTAAAAAAGCCCAAAGAAAAATTCTTGCCCTGGCGGCGAAACGTGCGGAAAAATCCGGCGGGGTCGCCCCAGAGGTGCCACCTGATTTAATGGTGCCACTGCGAAATGAAAAAAATAAATTAGTGCAAGAAACTCGGGAAAGCGTGTTGAAATTACTGGCCGAGGATCAAATTGATCGATTGTCTGCGGGCACCCCTGGATTGCGTCCGCCACCGCCTCCTTCCTTCTCCAAGGGACAAGCACCTGGCGCTACAAATAAGGCTGGCGATACGAAAGACACGAATTCCAACGCGCCCAACGACTCCAAGGCGGTGGAGTAATCCACCCAATACATAGTGCATGAAGATATTCCTAGTCGTGACGTGAGTGCCCGAGTAGCGTCGGTCGCTTCTATGTTGCGAGCCGCAACCGCCACCACTGCGCAAGAGCGTTGCACCGCGGCTGGTTTCACTTGGCTTGCCAAGCCAATCGCATCCGATGCGGACGCGGTTCGGTTGATTCCCTCCGAGGTGGCCGTGAGACTGCGCATTGTTCCGCTGTCAATTACCGCGGGCAACTTGCGCGCCGCCATGGCGGATCCATTTGATCTTCACGCTGTTGACGAAGCGGCCACCATTGCCAACATGCCCATCGAGCGCGTTGGTGTGGCGCCCGAAGCTTTCGGTGAGCTGATGCGGCAATCGTATGGCGTGACCGCGTCGCGCATGGCTGAAAGTTTGGCCGGCAACAGCGAGGGCACGGATGAGGTGGAGCAAAATCTTGACTCCATTCAAACCGACGACGTGCACCGCATGGCGGAGCAACCCACGTTGGTCAATTTGGTCAACTTGCTCATTCTTGAGGCCATTCAAAAGCGCACCAGCGATATTCATATTGAGCCATTTGAAGGCGAATTAAAGGTGAAATATCGCATTGACGGCGTGTTGGTTGAGCAACAAGGACCGCCAAAACATTTACAGCCCGCCATCATTGGGCGCATCAAAATTATGTCCATGATGAACATCGCCGAGCGCTATGTTCCGCAAGACGGACACATCTCGTTGCGATTTGAAGGCCGCAAGGTCGACTTGCGCGTGTCCACCGTTCCCACAATTTATGGCGAGAGCGTGGTCATGCGTATTTTGGACAAGTCATCTCTGCCACTGGATCTTAAAAGTTTGGGAATGCATGAGGGGCAAGTGTTGATGATGGACAAACTGATTTCCAAACCGCACGGCCTTGTGTTGGTCACCGGACCAACCGGTAGTGGAAAAACCACCACGCTTTACGCGGCGCTGAGCAAGTTGTACGACCCCCGCAAAAAGATTTTGACCATTGAAGACCCAGTTGAATATGAACTTGCGGGCATCAATCAAATTCCCGTGAATCCAAAACGTGGGCTCACCTTCGCAAGCGGTCTGCGCAGTATTTTGCGCCAAGACCCCGATGTGATTTTGGTGGGCGAAATCCGCGACGCTGAAACTGTTGACATTGCTATTCGAAGCGCGCTCACCGGCCACTTAATTTTAAGCACGTTGCACACCAACGACGCGCTCTCCAGCGTGGGTCGAATTGTGGACATGGGCGCGGAGCCATATCTCATTGCCAGCGTGTTGGAAGGCGTGTTGGCGCAACGACTAGGTCGCAAGGTGTGCAAGGCTTGCGCCCAAAAAGTGCCGATGCCAGAGAATGATTATTCACGCGTTTCGCCGGCGGAATCCGAGCGGTTTGGTGGCATGGTCACGGTTGGCGCTGGGTGTGAAGTTTGCTCTGGAAGCGGTTTCCGCGGCCGTTTAGGTTTCTTTGAATTGGTGCGAATGAATCCCATCTTGCGCGCGGCGGTGGCGGAAAATCAATCCGTAATGGAGCTTCGAAGGTTGGTGGATGAAGGTTTTATTTCCATGCGTGAAGACGGCATGACAAAAGCCATAGGTGGCGAAACCACCATGGCGGAAGTTCTGCGCGCCACGCAAGATGTGGACGGGGAATAATCAATGGCGTCTTGGCGTTATGACGGCTTGGATCGTGGCGGTGTGGAATCAAGCGGTGTTGTTGTGGCCGCTGATCGCGCCTCGGCTTTGCGTCTAGTGCAAAGCCGCGGTCTTACGCCTTTAAAAGTTGAGTCGGATGAGGCGTCAAGTGCGCCCCCGCGACCCCGCACACAGGCAAATAAGCCTGTAAAAACTGCTGAATATTCCCTGGCCTCCACCCAAATGATATTGCCCAATTGGATGACATTGGGAGCGCGCCGAGCAACTCTTTCGCGCTCTGAAATGTCAAACTTGGTGCGCGAACTGGCAACCGCAATTGAAGCGGGCTTGCCTTTAATGCAAGCGTTGAAAATTGTGCGAAAGCAAGCGCCAGGAAAATCTCAGCCCGTGATTCTAGACGCCTTGATCGCAAAAGTGGAGGCGGGTCAACCGCTCTACGAGGCGATGAAAGCGTTCGGGGAGCCATTTGATGACATGGTGATTGGCATGGCACGCGCCGCGGACGCCAGTGGGCGCATGCCGGAAGTCCTGCATCAACTTGCAGATTTGCTCGACCGCGCGGTTGAATTAAAACGCGAATTGATTGGCGCCACGGTGTATCCAGTGATAGTGGCCGGTCTTATTTTGGCCAGCGTCACATTGTTGGTCACCGTGATTCTGCCGCAACTTATGATTCCGCTTGCGGCCCAACCTGGAATGGTGTTGCCGTTGCCCACACGAATTCTGCTTGGATTCGCTTGGTTTATGGCTCATTTTTGGTGGCTTCTGTTGCTCCTTGGATTTGGTGGCTACATCGTCGCGCGCGGTTGGCTCAAAGACGCCGAGCACAGACACATGAAGGATTACGCCTTGCTGAAAACTCCACTGCTTGGCCGGTTACTGCGTGATGTGGCTGTGGCGCGCTTCACACGAACGTTGGGAACTTTGGTGAGCGCGGGCTTGCCTATTTTGCAATCACTGCGAATTACCAAAGACACGCTTGGCAACGCAGTGCTCATGCGGGCCATCGAAGAGGTGGAGGAGAAAGTCACCACGGGACAATCCCTGGCCGAGCCATTGGAGCGCTGTGGATTTTTTCCACCGCTTCTTATTCAGATTGTGAATATTGGTGAAAAATCAGGCCGCCTAGAAAGCATGTTGCTACACGCCGCCACCGCCTTTGACAGACAAGTGAATTCCAGTATTAAAATTTTCACCAAGGCATTGCCCCCAATTCTGCTGGTGTTTATGGCCATTATCGCGGGCTTTGTGCTGGCGGGAATTCTCATGCCGCTTCTGCAATTGCAATCCGCTTTGGGCGGATAAATCCCGCGTGGATCGCGGCTACGCTATCGGACGAAGCCGTAAAATGACGAAATCTTTTATACAGGTTTGGCAGTAAATTGACCCAACCTTCGTTGTGAATGAAGTCACGCGCCACGCCGAACTCTTACAGACATGATTGAGAAAAACCATATGAAATCCCGCCGCCGCATTCACGCTCGTCATCACAACGCAAAAGGCTTCACGCTTCTTGAAGTGATTATCGCCGTCACCATTGTGGCCTTGTTGTCGATGCTGGTTGTGCCCAACGTGATTAAATTGCTGGGCGATGCAAAGCAAAACAAGGCCAAGGCCGATGTGAGCACTTTGTCGCAACAAGTGCGCATGTACATGGTGCAAAACGGAATGGACCGCGTGGGTGACGACTTTGAACTTTCCAAATTATGCGAAGGCGACGACCCATTGATCAGCAATCTCAATCAACTGAATGATCCTTGGAGGCATCAATATGTGTTGGTGTATCCGCCCACATACAACAAAGATTTTGATGTTGTGAGTTACGGCGCCGATGGACAACCTGGTGGCGAAGGTCCAAACAAAGACATCATCAACGGAGCGCCGTAAAACGGCGTGGCGTGAAGTGATGCGCCGCGGCTTCACCCTGATCGAATTGATCGTGGTCATCTGCATCTTGGCGGTTGTTTCGTCGATTGTGGTTCCACGCTTAAGCGGGCTTTCCAAGGGCAAAGCCGACGTGGCCATTGAGCGCCTGAGCGAGTTGCTGAGTTTGTTTGCTTGGCGCGACAACGCGGGCTCGCAACAATGCGCTATTTATATGAATCCAGATTCGGGCGCTGTTGAATTGTGGACACTTGAAATAAATCCAAAGCGACCCACGGAATCAGCCTTATGGGTGCCCGATCGATTTGTGCAACCCGTGCGTATGCCCGAAGGCGTGGAGTTGGCGGAAGTGTTGGCTGATGGAATACGCATGGGTGGAAATGAATGGCGCATTGCTGGATCGCCATCGGGCAACCGCCCGCGCATTGAAATGCGCGTGCTTGCCCAAGGCCTTGATGCCGTGTTGGTGTTGGAACCCGGCGCGTCAATGCCAACCCGCGTGGACAATGGCAAAGTTGTGGACGATCAAAGAGCGGCGCAAGATTTGGACGCGCGCGGAATGAGCCGTGAACCATGGTGACGCGCCCACCATTTGCCGCGCGCCGCGGATTTGCGCTCATTGACGCAATTTTAGGCGGTTTATTGCTGGCATTTGGCCTGGCCGCAGTGGTGACTTTGTCTCAGCGTTGCCTGGTAATGCTACAACGCGGAGAACGCGAGGCGATGGCTTCCGCGCTGTTGGATGAATTGCTTGGCCAAGTTGTGACCGAAGGCCCGGTTGATTTTTCGCGCCGCCGAGCGGTAGCTGGACAATTTGAGGCGCCATGGAACGATTGGAGTTTCGCCATTGATCTTTCCTCCAACGGCGAAGGCGATGCCTGGGATGTGGTGGCCCGCGTGCAAGACAGTAACGGCGTGGAACATCGCTGTGCCACCAAAGTTTCGGCGCGAAATGTAAATGATGAGCCAGAACGCAAGCCCGAGCAACCGATCGACCGCAAGGATCGCTTTGAGAGAAAAAAAGAGGCCATGAAAAATGGCTAAGCGCGGCTTCACCATCATTGAATTGGTTGTGGCGATCATCATCGCCGCCATTATTTCCGGCGCCGTGGCCAGCTCTCTGAGTCAGCTTGGCCGAGCGCGGGACATTTCACGCATTCGCATGACCGCCTCGCGCCGCGCCACCGACGCGCTTGAAAGTATTCGACGCGATGTGCAAAGCACTCTGCGCAGTGACGATTTATTTGATACTCGCTTGCGCTTGTCGCCAGAAGTTGCGCGGTTAAGCAATGGCGAAGTGGACCGCGATCAAATGCTTTTATTCGCCTTGAGATTGCGTCCCATTCGATCGATTGAGTATTCAGGCGAAGGCGCGGAATACGAAACGCAATATCGCATTGAAGAGGACCGCTTTGGCACCGCGCTTTGGCGACGCCGCGACGCCGTGCCCGATGAATTTGAGGACGCCGGCGGCATCGCAGAATCTGTTGGTGACGGCGTGATTGGCGTGCGCTTTGAAGCCTACGACGGCCAAGCATGGGTTCAAGAATGGGATAGCGACGTGGATGGCTTGCCAATGTCCATTCGCGCCACGGTCACCGCCAGCGGAGTTCGTCCAGGCGAAGATGCGTTTGCGGATCCACGATCGCTGTCGGTGATGCGAACAGAAATTCCAATTGACCGGGTTGCCAAACCTAAACTAGATGAAGCAACTCTTTTAGCCCAAGCCGAGGCCGAAGCCGCGGCGGCGGGAGCGAGTGGTGGTGAGAACGGGACTGCAAGCGGCGCTGGCGATACAACAACTGGCGGCGCAACCGATAGCGGCGGCGGTCAAGGCGGCGGCGCAACCGATGGCGGCGGAGGCAAAGGCGGAGGCAAAGGCGCAGGCCGTGGTGGAATGAATACTATCGACGCCAATCGTGCTCCTAGCAC
>CALFOZ010000148.1 GCA_937919205.1 uncultured Planctomycetia bacterium | reverse complement strand
CGAGATGTCATATGACTTACAATACCCCAAGATAAATATATTTCCAGTGTAAATCTATTATTTACAAGCATTTGTGTAAATATAGGACGTTATTAGGTGGGTTTAATATTTGTTCTAAGACTAAAAATTTCAAGAAATTTGATAAGAAGTGGGGCAAAGTGTTGCAAAGTGGGGAAATGAATGTATTCTCAGCTCAGGTGCATAATGCTCTTCCTAGGCGAATTCGAACATTCTCTCGATGCGAAACAGCGACTCGCTGTTCCATCGGAAATTCGCAACTGTTTGCCCAGCGATGGCGTCGATGCGGTGTTTGTATCGGCGCCAGGCCCCAACGGATTTCTGTGGTTGTGGCCAGAAAAAACATTCGAGGATTTGTCCAACGCCCTGGGCGGTTCATTGTTGGGCGACGAGGGAGTTCAGAATTTCGAGCGCTTGATCTTCAGTCAATCTTCGCGTTGTCCACTGGACAAAGCGGGGCGCGTGCGCATTCCAGATCGAATGCTGACTCGCTACGGATTGTCGGGCAACATAATGATTCTTGGTGTTCGAGATCATTTGGAGTTGTGCACCACGGACAAGTGGAAGGAAGAACGTGAATTACTTGAGCCCGCCGCCGCGGATATTTGGCGACGTGCTCGCGAGGCAATTCGAAATAGAACTTCGAGTTGATCTTTGGAAAAACTTTTAATCCGTCGCAATGCGCGGCGGTTTGATTCAAGACTTGCGTTGATGCCAAGGATGGCCCAACGCGGGAGAGCAACGAATGGCAACCTCACTGCGCCAAGGACGGCGAAGTGAGAACCATTCGAACAGAACAAACGAGCCAGGGAAGGCTCGTTGAGAAGGGTTTGATCCGCCAAGGATGGCGGTAAGGACTCTGGAACCCTGTTTTTGGGGTTCTATCCGTCGTCGCCCCCGTACCGTGACTCGGTACGGGGGCGTTTTTATGGGTATTGAGCGCGTGACTTTGCATTGGGGTTTGGGTAGAGCTTGGGGTAGACTGAACGCTGGAATATTCTGTAACGGCAGACTTGATCGCATGGATTCGTGGAGGCTTGGAGCACCGCGGCGAAAGAGTCTTGACAATGAGGTCTACGCAATGTTGGTGATTACCCGCAAAGAAGGTGAAGAAGTTGTGATTGGTGACCCGGCCGCCCCGCTGGGCATTGTTCGTATCGCAAGTATCAAAGGGGACAGGGTAAAAATCGCCTTTGATTTTCCACACGAAGTGAAACTTCTTCGGCGTGAACTTGCGGACAAGCACAACGCCTCTGAAAAAGACGGCGACCCAATCGCCGGCAAAATTCGTCCTGCTTCTGGTGGCGAAGCTCAGCAGTAAATAAAATTTTGGTGCGCAAGCCGCAAGCGTAAGCCGCGCCATGTTGATGCCAAGTGTTCGGCGTTAGACTTGCGCCATGCAATTGCGTACACACGGTAGAGCTTGGATTGCGCGTGATGATGTCCCTCGGATGTTCGCCATTGGTGTGGCTCATGCGATTTTTAATTTGAATCGCGTCATACGGATTCAGCGGGTCGCGCCAATGATGTGCGCGCTGTCCATGATGGTGTCCATGGGAGCGCTACATGCGTGCGCCGTTTCTGCGGGGAAAGATCCAATGAAATCGCTCTCCAATCCAGAGTCCTTGCCTGTTGTGCAGGTGGCGGCCATGGAAATACTAGACCAGACGCCAACGCCGCAATACATATCCGCATTAAAGCGCATGATGTGGCAACCAGGCTTCGCGGAGTCCACGAGATTGGAGGCGTTTGTTCGATTGGTGAAACTGGACGAGCCAGGACTGAAAGAAATTTTACGGCTTCAATTGCCAAAGTTGATGGCGCTGGCCTGGCGGCAAAAATTGTGTGAACTGATTGTCGAGCATCAGTGGGTTGACATGACTCCAACGCTTGTTCGTGCTTGGAGCGTTCCAATGGCGGCATGGATAGAGCATGACAAGGATCGGCCTGAGCGAATTGCCATTGAGCAACTGAATGGCAAAGAAAAACTGACTGATCTATTGGTGAAGATGTTGGTGGATTCAAATCCAATCACGGAGGCCAACCTGCGTTTGCGCTGTTGGGAAATGTTGCAGAAACTTGGCGAGCGCGAGCGGCTTGTGCAGTTGCTTGCCGACGCGTCGGTGAAGCCCGACGATCGCTTGCTTGACAATTTGCGCAGTTGCGCGGGTGAACTGGGAATTGTTCCCACCACCAAGGAGGAAATTTTGTGGTTGCAAGCGTTGCTGGAAACAAAAAATATGGTTTTTTGGGGGCAAGCCAAGGAAGCCACCATGCAACTGCCGCAGGAAGTGCGCGTAAAATTGGAAATCCGTGAGTTGCCCGTTGCGGTGGCGGTTTCAAAATTGAAACCAGAATTATTGAAACTCACTCCACTGCAGTTGTATCAAATTGTGGAGGAGCGGCGCCAAGCCAAGGGCTCACGCATTGTCAGCCCCAGTTTTGAGGGCTACGGCGGGGACCATACGGAAAATTTGTATGAGATGCGCAACAAACTTTCGTGGGGTGATCTGGCGTCCATGGTGATCGCCATGGAGATGTTCGACTCCGCAAGTCTGCGCCAGCAAATGTTCGATCTTGCCGATCGGGACATGGCCGATCGCGACACGGAATTTGGCGGCGTGATTCGAATTGGCGCGGCCGGAAAGCCTGAGATCCTGGAGATGACTCCGCGCGTTCGAGGAAATGATTTGCGCTATGAATCGTCGCAAAAAATGTTCGACAACGCCTACACGGGTTTGTTTCATTTTCACTTGCATTGCCAGAGTTACGACAACATGCAATACGCGGGGCCGCACTTGGGGGACTTTGCCTACGCCGATAGCACGCGCGCAAATTGCCTGGTTTTTAGCTTTGTTTCACGCAAAGAATTGAATGTGGATTTTTACCGACATGGTCCGATGGTGGTTGATTTGGGTTGCATTTCGCGCCCCAAGAAAGACGCGTGACCATGGAATTCACCAAGATGCACGGGCTTGCAAATGATTACATCTATATCGACACATTTCAAGAACGGGTTTCCAACCCGGCCCAATTGGCGCGCGCGGTGAGCGATCGCCACACTGGCATTGGAAGCGATGGGCTGATTTTGGTGGGCGCCGCGGACGTGGGTGCGCAGGCCGACGTGCGCATGCGCATTTTCAACGCCGATGGAAGCGAGGCGCAAATGTGCGGCAATGGAATTCGCTGTGTGGCCAAGTTTGTTGTGGAGCGCGGGCGAAGCCAGAACAATCCACTGCGCATTCAAACGCAACGGGGAACGCTTGCGTTGTCGTGGCGCTTGGACGCCAACGCCAAGGTGCAAGAAGTTTCCGTTGACATGGGCGAGCCTATTTTACAAATGCAGAAAATTCCCGCGATTATAAGCGGTATTTCAGCGGACGCGCACGTTGTGGGCGTGCAGTTGCCCGAGTCATGGTGGGACAGTGTGGCGCAATCAGATTGGAAAAAGTTATGCGGCTACAACTTCAAGATTTCGCTGGTCAGCATGGGAAACCCACACGCTATTTTTTGGTGCGATGATGTTTCAAAAGTTCCGCTTGAGATTGTTGGACCATTGATTGAACATCACGGCGCGTTTCCGCAAAGGATCAACGCGCACTTTGCGCAACGTGAAAGCGACTCGTGTGTCAGAGTGCGAACTTGGGAGCGCGGCAGTGGCATCACGCAAGCCTGCGGAACCGGCGCGTGCGCGGTAGTGGTGGCCGGAGTGCTCGAAGAAAAGTTGTCCCACGAATGTCAAGTGCTACTGCCGGGCGGCGCCCTGCAAGTGCAGTGGGCAGGCGCGGGGCGCGCCGTCATCATGACGGGACCAGCCGTTGAAGTGTGCCGCGGAACCTTGTCCAACGCACTTGCCCAGAAAGCCAATTAAATGAGCTTGCATCAAACCGAAAAACAAATCGCCCAGCACATTCAATCACAGCAATCCGCAATGGAAAACCGATTGGCCGACACGGTCGCCATTCCCACCGGACATGATTTTTCGCGGGGTTTGAATTCCATGCGCTTGGTTCTTGCCGAGCGACTGCGTTGCATGGGCGCGCAAGTTGTGGAGATGTCGGCGGCGCAAAGGCCAGCATGGATCACTCCCAACGACCACGGTGAAGTTGGTTCGCCAACGTTGGTCGCACGAAACTTGCAAGGGCGCGGCGGACCCACTCTGTTGATCGCTGGCCACATGGACACGGTGCATGATCCCGCCGGTCAATTTCAAAAACTATCGCCACTGGATCGACGGCGCGCCACGGGTCCAGGCGCGGCGGACATGAAGGGTGGACTTGAAGTGGCGCTGAGCGCCTTGGAGGCGTTGGAAAAATTCTCTCCCACTGTGCGCTGGATTTTTATCATCAACGCCGATGAGGAGGCTGGAAGTTTTAGATCCAGCGAGCATTTGGCCAGCGTGGCCAAGGAATGCGACGCGGGATTTGTTTTGGAGCCCGCGTTGCCCAACGGCGGATTGGTGGTTGAGCGACTTGGCAGTGGTCAATTTATGATCGATGTGCTGGGACGCGCCGCGCATTCCGGCCGTGATTTTGCCAACGGAATCAGCGCCGTGAACGCGCTTGCTCAATGCGTTCTTCAGGTGGCTGGTCTTTGCGATCTCAAGCGAAATCGCATCGTGAATATTGGTCCACTGCAAGGCGGAGCGGCCACCAATATTGTGGCTGACCACGCGCGCGCGTGGGGAAACATTCGATTTGCCAACGCCGATGATGGCCAGAAATTCAGCCAGGAAATTCAAGCGATGGCTTCTGGCGACGCCACGCATTTGCCGCGGATCACAATAGAAATGGCGGTGAATCGCCCCGCTAAACCATGCACGCAAGACGTGTTGGCTTTGGCGTTGTTGGCGCAGGTTGTCGCAAAGGATCTTGGATTTGATCTTGCCACAGGAAGCACCGGGGGCGTAAGCGACGCCAATTTAATCCAGGCCGCCGGCATCCCATGCCTGGATGGCTTGGGAGTGCGCGGCGGAAATTTACATCGCGGTGACGAGTTTGTGGAGTTGGATAGTTTGTCCGAGCGCGCCACGTTGCTGGCATTGTTGTTGTTGCGAGTTTCATCGGACGACACAAAAAAAATCTCGCGCGGCTGATCCGCGCGCAACGCGTGGTCGCGACATGAAGCCGCGCGCTGAAATAATTCTTTTCCACGCGCCCTTCGCGCTGAACGTGATCCATGAAGGCATGGATTGGAATTAACCGATATCTTTTTTCTCTTCTCGGTTGGCGCCTATGCGATTCATGAGCGTCTTTAACGTCTGGCAAACATCATCAATTTCACGCTCGGAAATTGTCTCGTAAAAAGGAAGCGCAATGGTTCTATGGCTCAGTCGCTCGGACAGCGGGAAATCGCCCACTTGATGCCCTGTGACTTTGCGAACATGCGGAAGAAGGGCGGCGCACGGCCACCAATCGGCGGCGCCAATATCCAATCGATGCATGCCATCGATAATTTGATCGCGGTCATCCTTGGTGAACCGATCCGATAGGCGAATCACAAAATTAGACCAGCTCATTTTGCAATCTAGCGGCGGATTGAGCAGTACAATATCGGATTCGCCACCAAGTTTGCGTGTGTAGCTCTGCGCCACTTCAGCGCGGCGCGCGATGGTTTCATCAAGCCGCAAAAGTTGACTTAATCCCAACGCGGCGTTCATCTCTGGAAGCCGTCCGTCATATCCATCGGATACGTGCTCCATTTTCATTCCCAATTCGCTGGATTGATCTGGAAAAGAAAAACGATCAACCCGGCCTTGATGGCGAATCGCGCGGCACGCCGCGGCAAGATGATCGTCATGGGTGACAATCATTCCGCCCTCGCCCGTGGTGATTGGACGGCTGGCGAAAAATCCAAAGCAGGCGATGCGCCCAAAGCGACCGACATTGTCCACGCCGTAGGAGGCGCCCAGGGCCTCGGTTCCATTTTCAATCATTGGAATTTCCAAACGAGTGCACAAGGCGATCAAGTCGCGGAAGCCCGCGGGGTTGCCGAATGTTTCCGCCACAAGCATGGCGCGTGTCTTGGGCGTGGACTTGATCTCGGCGGCCAGCGGATCCATGTTCATAGTGCGCGGATCAATATCCACAAAAACTGGCGTGGCGCCAACATGCAAAATAGAATTCACATTGGCGCTGTAGCCGAACGCGCTCACAAGCACCTCGTCGCCCACGCCGATGCCCAAAGCGCGCAGGGAAATTTCAATCGCCAATGAACCAGAATTCACGCCAATCGCGTGCGTTCGGCGGGTTTGGTGGCTCATTTGCCGCTCAAATTCCAGCAGTTGCGGCCCCATCGTTCCGCAACCAGAGCGCAGTGAATTCATCACCGCATCAAAGTCTTTTTGGTGGAAGGCTGGTTTGTAAAGTGGGATCAAGAGACGTGCTCCATGTGGAAGGGGTTCTTTGTGATGAAGTTGTAGAGATGCATGATGAATTATCGAGTGAGTTGCGAGATGGCGTCATTTTCGCGTTTGCAATATTTCAGGTACAGCCACGCCGCTTGGATTTGAGATGAATCATCCACGTTGCCACCGCCCGAGGCGATGGAGCCAAGTTCCTGCACCTCGGCCGCGGTGAGTGGGGTGGAGGCCTTGGCCAAAGCCAACAGCGCCAACGAATCACCATGTCGGGGAAGCTTGGTGCGAATCATGCGGGCGAATTGCGCCGCTTCCTGATTGGAGGAGTCCCCAACCACCGACATGATGGTCTCGAGTAGCTCAAGATTGTTGTTGATATTTTGCAGTGTGAGGTTGAGCAATTCTTCGTGGGCTTGCGGCATGCGCAGTAATTGCTGAACCGCAAGCAACGCGGAAATTTGATCCTCGTTGCGGATTCCCTTGGCTTGCGTGAGGCGCTTGAGCAGAGTCAGCAAGAGTTGCTTGGCAAGAGCTGGAGGCAGGGTGGGCGTGATGCTCAGCACATATTCGGTGGTGTATCTATTTCCATTTTCAAGCAATCCAAGCAAGGCCACCAATTGGTCGGCGTTAGCAGTTCGCATGGCCACGCCCGCGGTGGCCATGGCCTCAAGCAGTGGATCACCGTTTCGCAATTGCGCAAAATCATCCGCCTGAAATCCCTCTTGGCTTGACAACATCAATAAGCCCATCTGCGCCAGATTTTTTTGCGAGCGATCGCTTTTGATTCTCTCAAGCAGTGCCGCGCGGCCCACGACTTTTGGCGAGAGCGCCATGGCCGTGGTGATCGCGGCGATTCGATCGGCGCCCGTGGAATCTTTTGTTATTTCAAGAAGAGGCTCCACCGCCGCCACGATGCGATATTGCCGCGCCGCATTTGAAAGTTGGCGCAACAGATCGGCTTGATCGGGTTCGGGAAGGGATTTGATTTTGCCCTGTAGGTTTTTCCAAGCGTTTTGATCGCCACGTTCAAGTAGCAACATGCACGCCAAGCCCGCGACCTCGGCGCCGTCATCCGCGGGCGCGCTCGCCAGCAAGGATGGATCCCAAGGTTGTCCTTGGCGGTTTAATTCCGCGACCAGAAGCGTGCGTTCATAATTGGGTAGATCCGACGATTGCAGAAATTCATTCAGCGCCACGGGTTTGATCAATTCAAGACCCAACGCCTCGGTTAGCAAAAGAGTTCGAAGCGATGGATCTTTCAGCTGATTCACGCGCGCGGCGTCAAGACTTTTTTCCGCGCTCACCAAGGCGACTCCCATGAATCCATCAATGCGAAGCGCGACATCGGTATGCGTGGTCAAGTATTCAAACAAAGGATTCATGGCGGGATCCGCCAACAGGCGAAGCGATACCCAGCGAAAATGTTGCACCCCATTTGAATTGGGCGACATGGCTTTTTTGATTTGCGTCACCGCGGTTTCATAGGGATCCGCGCGCGCGTATTGCGCCTGGGCTGGCAACGTGAAAAGCATGAATGTGGCAAGAATCACAGCGGCCGCAGATTTCATTCGGCGAGTGTAGCCACAGCGCTTTCAGTTTGGTGGACACGTTGCCACAGCGCTGGGCGTGGGCGCTTGCTTAACGGCGATTCACGCCGGCCGCGTTGCGCTTGGCGGCATTTGGGCAATGGCTTGCGTTGTTGCGCAGGGAGTGGCTCAGGCGAGAAGTGAATTCAACAACCAAGCACGTGCCGACGGCGCCAGCGTCCACGCTTTCATTGGCTTGGATCATGCAATCTATTTTTGCAACGCTCGCGTGAACGGATGAATGTGAATTTCGCCGAAGCGTGCGCGCGATTTCTGGAAAACTCATTGAAGTGTGTTGGCGCGCAAGCCACGCCACCAACGCCCGCGCCAATGCGACGCGTCGATGCTTGCCCTGTCCCACAAGTTCCTCCGCCTGCACGCCGGTGTTGGCGCATACCGCATCCATGATGGCGCCGATTCGAATGGGCAAGCCGCCACTTGCCGCTTGTTCGTGTCGCAAGAGCGCATCCACCATGGCGCGGGAAATTTCACCGGAGTGCTGTTGCGTGGATTGCACGGCCTGCAAACTGGAAACAGCGCCCAAGATTTCGCGCGCGCCGCCAACGCAACGCAACGCGATGGCTTCAATGGCTTCGGGCGCGAGGGCGATGGATTGCCGCAACGCGATCGACTTCACCAGCGCGTTTCGCAGGCAAAGATCCGGCGCGTCCACACGCACCACCATGCCAGCCAGCATGCGGCTGACAAGCGATTGACTCAGTCGACGTACCAAGTGCGGGTGCTCATCCGTGGCAAGCACCACTTGCGAACCGGCAAGTTGCACCGCATCAAGCGTGTGTAGAAATTCATTTTGCGTGGCGGTCTTGCCGGCGAGAAAATGCACGTCGTCAATGGCAAGCACATCCACCCTGCGAACGCGGGCGCGGAAGGCGTCGATGGTTCCATTGCGAACCGATTGAATATATTCGTTTGTGAATTGCTCGGCCGTGACGTAGCGAACGCGCTGTTGCGTGCGCGACTCGCGCCTTCGTCGACAAAGCCCTTGAAGAAGATGTGTTTTGCCAACGCCGCAACTTCCATGGATCACAAGGCAATTTCCAATTGAATGCGTGGTGGCGAAATTCAGCGCCGATTCAAATGCCATCTTGTTGCTTGGACCCACTACAAAATCATCAAGGCGGCGCCAAGCCTCGGTGGTGCGGTGGCGCGTGTGTAAGGGCGCTCGCAGTGGAGGATTGTCCGATGGGTCGGAGGTGGCGGTGGAGCGCGCGGGAGCATCGATGATGTTTGTGGCTGGGGTTTCTTTCACGCGCAGTTCAAAGTCGTCGCGACCCAACGCCTCTTGGGACACGGCGCGCAAATCGCCGCCAAAGTTCTTGCGAATCCAATCCGCGGCGTAGGAACTTTCAGCTTCCACCGCCAACTTTCCGCCCTCCACGCTCACCGTGGACGCGGAATCAAACCACATATCGGCGCGGCGGCTTCCTAAACGCTCCCCCAGCAAGCTTCGTATCCGACTTGGTAGTTCCAAAGCGCGTTCTGTGACCATTGAGCAAACGACTCCAAGAGTTTTGAATCAAATTGACGGATACTGCAACCACAAATCCAGACGTTGCCACACCAGCAAACTGGAGCAACCAAACGCACCAAATCGATTCAAGTGGAACCACGCGCGCATAGAACAACCGCACCGAGTCAAACTCAGTTGATCCCCATCGCGCATGGCGTCATCCGTTCCTAGGGTTGCGACCAACTTAAGTTGGCCTCAAACTGTTCCGCGTCCTGCGAAGTCAAGGGAGAATAGGGCGAGTTTTTTGTTGTGCAAGCGCTTATTTACAAGAAAAAAATCTGGCGCGCGCAAAGGCTTGCATTTGTTGGAGTTCACGACAAAATAAAACTTGTGCACTGCATTTTTGCGCCAACTGTCAACATCATGTGGAAGATTTTAAACTTGACAAAGCCAACGCCACTCTTCGAGTGACCACGCGAAATCCCCGCGAGG
>CALFOZ010000147.1 GCA_937919205.1 uncultured Planctomycetia bacterium | reverse complement strand
TAAGCCAGAGCAGTCAAATGCACTGCCGGGAGACTTTGCTCCCCATCGATATGTTTACGGTGCGGCGTTTTTTGCAAGGATTCACTTTTCAATGTGGCCGCGCGCGCCATTCTTTGGCGTGTATAGGAAATTAATTTCATGATTTCAATTGTTCTTGCCAGTCGCTCGCCAAATCGAATAGCGATTTTACGCAGGGAGGCGGTGGCGTTTGAGGCGATTTCAGCGCCAATGGACGACGCCGCGCAGGCTCCAAGTGGAATTGTTGAGCAGAACGCGATGGATATCGCGCGGCTGAAGGCGCGTTCGGTTGTCCACGCTTTCGCGCAACGCTGTGAAGGAAAAATTATTTTAGCCGCCGACACAATGTGTGAAATGGCGGGACGCGCCATGGGAAAGCCACAAAGCGTGCACGAGGCCAGATCAATGTTGGAACTGGCGTTTACCGGCGCGCACACTGTGGTCACTGGCGTGTGCCTGTTGCACCGAGGGAAAGAGTGGACATTTTTTGATCAAGCGCTTGTGACAATTGATGCGGTGTCGCCTGAGCAATTGGAAAAATATTTGGCGAGTGAATTGTGGCGCGGTCGAGCGGGTGGGTATGACATCTCGCAACGACTGCGCGATGGGTGGCGGGTACATTGCGAAGGTGATCCCGACACGGTGGCCGGACTTCCGTGGTTGCGGGTGAAAGAATTAATTGTGCGCGTGGAGAAAGAGTTTCAATGAGTGGACCATTGCCAAATTGGATGCGACCATTGGCTACCGCGGCAAGCGTTGGCTATGGCGTGGCAATTCGCGCGCGCTCTCGGCGCCTGGAAGATGGACTTGCACTGGATTGCGGATTGCCCGTGGTGAGCGTGGGCAACATCACCGCGGGTGGAACTGGAAAAACTCCTTTGACGCAGTGGATCGTGCGCGCGCTTCAGGCAGTCGGGCATTCTCCCATGATTGCATTGCGCGGCCACAAAGGCGCCGAGAATGCCGACGAAGTTCTTGAGCATCGCGCGGGACTGCCGGGAATTGTGTTGGCGGTGGGCGCCGATCGCGCGCAAAGGATCGCCTCGATGCGGTTGAAAAATTCAGCGTGCGATGTTGTGGTTCTTGATGATGGATTTCAACACAGGCAATTACGCCGCGACTGCGACATAGTGTTGATCGACTCCACGCGACCCGCGCTTAGTGACGATCTTCTTCCATTGGGTTGGTTGCGTGAACCGGCGTTGTCACTGCGGCGCGCCACTGCAGTGATTGTGACGCGCGCCTTGAAAGTGGATGATGAGTTGTCGGATCAAATTACAAAATTGCATGGACAAGCGCCGCTTGCATTCTGCCAACATTCATGGACTGGTCTTGAGGGCATTGAAGATGGCGCGGTGCATGAAGTGTCTTGGCTGAAACGCAAACGCGTGGCGGTGTGGGCCGGCATTGGAAATCCGCGCGCCATTGTTGAGCAAACTGAATCGGTGGCCGCGGCCGTGGTGGATGTTGCGCGCTTGGTGGATCACGCGAGCTGGAACGCGCCCAAGGTGGCGCGCCTGGCGCAACGTGCGGAGCAGGCGGGCGCGGATGCGATCCTTGTCACGCCGAAAGATTGGATCAAGATCGCGCCGCTGGGCGTGAAGACCGCACTGCCGTTGGTGCGGCCTCGCCTTGCCATTGAATTTCTACAGGGCGAGCACGAGGTGCGGGAGCAATTGGCGCGCGCCATTCGTGTGGGGCAAAGCCGTTGTCATCGTTAGACTGCGCGGCATGAGTTTCTCAACCGAAGGTTTGGTCGTGAAAATGGCGGCGTGGAAATCATTCCGCGTGTTGGTGGTTGGGGATTTCATGCTTGATCAAGCGCTCTCTGGAGCCGCCGAGCGATTAAGCCCCGATGCTCCGGTTCCGGTGTTGTTAAGCCGCGGCGCGCAGGACCTGGAGGAAACCGCGGGCGGCGCCAGCAATGTTGCGTTGTGCGCGGCGGCTTTGGGCGCAACCGTGCAGTGCGTTGGAGTGACTGGCGCGGACGCCGAGGGGCGCTCATTGCGGGAATTATTGAAGAGCGGCGGTTGTGATTCAAAGCATCTTGTGCAGGATTCTTCGCGACCGACCACCGTGAAAAAAAGTTTGATCGGTTTGGCACAACATCGCCATCCTCAAAAAATGTTTCGTCTTGATATGGAAAGCCGCGAGCCAATTTCCGAGGCGATTGCCGCGCAGTTGTTGGCGGCTATTGATGAGGCGTTGCCCAACTGCGACATTGTGTGCTTGGAGGATTACGCCAAGGGCGTGTGCACGCCGCAGTTGTGCGCGCAATTAATCCAGCGTTGCCGCGCGGCGAATAAAAAACTTTTGGTGGACCCGGCCGCGATCAATGATTACGCCAAGTACAAAGGCGCCACCGCCATCACGCCCAATCGCAGTGAAGCCGAGCAAGCCACTGGCCTGCGCGCGGCCTCTGGTTTTGACGAGCCGATTTTGCGCGCCATGAGCGAGCAGTTGATTGAGCAACTTGGTCTTGAGGCGATTGTGTTAACGCTTGATCGCCACGGCGCGCTGTTGGGAATGCCCACTGCGCAACCAGTGCATGTGCCGACATTGGCGCGCAAGGTGTATGACGTGACTGGCGCCGGCGACATGGTGTTGGCGGCGCTCGCGGGCGCGTTGTGCAATGGATTCTCTTGGCTTGAATCAGTTCAGTTGGCCAATGTGGCCGCTGGACTTGAGGTGGAGGTGTTTGGAGCCAAGCCAATTCCGCTGGCGCAAATTCGCAAGCAAGTTTTGTTTCAAGCCGGACATTTGGCGGGCAAAATTCGCAACCGCGCCGATCTTGCGCTTGAGATGGATGCGCGGCGCAGTGCGGGGCAGAAAATTATTTTCACAAATGGTTGCTTTGATGTTTTGCATGCGGGCCATGTGGCCAGTTTGCGCGAGGCAAAATCTTTGGGCGATTGTTTGGTGGTGGCGCTCAACGGCGACGCGAGCGTGCGCACATTAAAAGGCGATGATCGTCCAGTGTTTCCGCTGGAGCAACGGCTTGAAGTTGTGGAGGCGCTTGAGTGCGTTGATTTTGTCACGTGGTTTGACGAGGCCACCGCCGACGCCACGTTGTTGGCGGCGCGGCCACACGTGTATGCCAAGGGCGGCGACTATCAACCGGAACAAATACCCGAAATGGGAGTTGTCAAGAAAATAAACGCAACTTTGCACATTTTAGGTTTGCGCGCGGGATTAAGCACCACAAACGCCATTCATCGCATCCGTGGACAACCCGCGGGGACAACTCGCTTATAAATCGTGGATGAAATTCGCTCTTGACGCGGACCCACCTCATTGACCATACTGCTTGAATCGATTGAACTTCCGAACTTGCAAAAATTAATGTGGGAGACACTTTGAATATGAGCACGATCACTAAAAAAGAATTGGTTGAACAAGTCGCGCAACACACTGGTGCGGATCGCGGCGAGACGCGAAAAATTGTGCAAGCATTTTTGGACGCGGTTGTTCAGGAATTGAACCGTGGCAACCGACTTGAGTTCCGCGACTTTGGCGTGTTTGAAGTGCGCCAGCGCGCCCCGCGCATGGCTCAGAATCCCAAGACCATGGAAAAAGTGAAGGTGCCGGCCAAGCGTTCGGTGCGGTTCAAGCCTGGTCGTTTAATGCGTGAGCAAAGCGTTGCGCCTCAAGAACTTGTGACCGCCAGATAATTTCGGCGGGTCTCGCACTTTTCAAAATTTTTGGGCAGATTTAGATGGAACCAAAGCAACCTTCATATCGCGGGTCCGACCGCGGACGGCCTCGCATGGACATGCGGGATGCCCAGCGTCTTTTGGACGCGGCGCCACCACACGCCATTGAAGCGGAAATGAGTTTGCTGGGATCGATCTTGATCGATCCCAAAGTGGTTGGCGATGTTGTGCAGTTGGTGCGGACCAGTGGCGATTTTTTTCGTCCCGCGCACGGCGCGATCTTCGAGGCCATGGTTGGAATTTGGGATCGCACCGCTTCGCTTGACGTGGTGCAACTGAATCAACAATTGCTTGACCGCGGCATTCTTGACGATGTTGGCGGCACCGAATATTTGGTGGAGCTTGCGGAGAGTGTTCCCACCGCGGCGCATGCCAGCGAGTACGCGCGACTGGTGCGCGACAAGGCCACCTTGCGTGAATTAATCCGCGCGGCCGGCGAAATTCTTGCCGATGCGCAGAGTTCAACGGATCTTCCTCAACAAGTTTTGGAAGCCGCCGAGCAACGCATCTTCGCAATCGCGCAGAGGCGCGAGTCGGCGCAATTCTCCACGTTGCAGGAATTGCTTGATCACGCCATCAAGGTGATCGACACCAGCGACGGAAAATCATTCAATGGAATGCCCACCGGCTTCGCGGAATTTGACGAGATCACCAGCGGCATGCAGAAGGGCGAAATGATCGTGTTGGCGGCGCGGCCCAGCATGGGCAAGACCGCGTTCGCCTTGAACATGATGGAAAATGCCGCGGCTGGTGGCCATGCCGTTGCCATGTTCAGTTTGGAAATGGGCAAGCAACAATTGGTGCAACGCTTGTTGTGCAGTAAAAGCGGAATTGATTCGCAGCGCCTGCGCCGCAACATGTTGCGCAACGAGGATTATCGCGCGTTGCTTGCCGCGTGCGAAGCCATGAAGAGCAGCAAGGTGTGGATCGATGACACCCCTGGACTCACCATGCTTTCCATGCGCAGCAAGGCGCGGCGTTTGCGCGAGCAGCACGGCATTGAGGCAATTTTCATCGACTACTTGCAATTGATGTCGGCGGGAACACGCAGCGAAAATCGCCAAGTTGAAGTGAGCGATATCAGTCGCGGCATCAAAGCCATGGCGCGCGAACTAGAGGTGCCGGTGATTTGTCTCAGCCAGCTCAGCCGCAAGTCGGAGGATCGACCCGGACATAGACCGCAGATGAGCGACTTGCGCGAGTCGGGAAGCATTGAGCAGGACGCCGACGTGGTGATGATGTTGCACCGCGAGGAGTACTACCACCAAGGCGATGACGATTGGAGCGAGGCGAATCCTGACAAGCGTGGACTTGCGGAGTTGATTATCGCCAAACAGCGCAACGGACCAACGGGCGTTGTGCGTTTGACATGGGACAGCCGCGTGACGCGCTTCCGCGATTTCTCCGACAATCCCGCGGCAACTTCCTGGGACGCGCCGCCAAGATTGGTGCGGCCAAATGATCGTGGCGCGAATGCGCGCGATGATTTTGACGGCATGCCCATGTGATCGTCCGCGAAAGGTACGCGTTGAATGCGCAATTTGCGCTTGAACTTTCACGAGTGATGAGTTGTAGACTTGCCCGCAGTGCAGGATTCCGACGAAGAAGAATTTGACCGCGACTTTTTGGCGCGCGCCGCAAAGGGCGATGCCGCGGCATGGCGCGTGGTGGTTGAATATTGGTCGCCGCGCATTTTTAGATATCTGCGCTCCAACACGCGCAACGAGGAACTTGCCGAGGAAATCACGCAAAGCGTGTTCTGCACCATCGCGCGCAAGCTCGCCGACTATGTGGAGCAGGGGCACTTTGAATCGTGGATTTTTCGCATCGCCATCAATCGCTTGCGTGACGAAATGCGTCGGCGCAAATTGCACGCGCGCCCAATGGACAGCGACATCATGGCGGACATCGCCCCGCAAAAAGTCGCCCAAGAGACTGCCGCGCCCGAGGAGTTGCAGGCTTTGCGAGAGGCCATGGATCAACTTCCAGATTTGGACCGTCAAATCATCGACTTGCGCCACCAAGGCGGCATGACATTTCAACAAATCGCCGTGCTGCTTACAGAACCAATGGGCACGCTTTTGGCGCGCCATCACCGCGCTATCCGTAAATTGCGTGATTTGATGCGGCGACACATGGGGGATAGCGCATGATTGATTATGAGTCCGATACATGTTTTCTTTTACGTGATTGTTGCAACAAAAAAACCTCCACCCCGTTGGGTGGATCGCAGGAGATTAAATATGGACACGCCTGAAGATCTTGAATATGCCGGCACGCTTGGTTTGCTCAGCGCGAGCGCGGGTTCGATTCCTAGTGGACTTTCCGCGCGCGTATTTCAAGCCAGTGTTGTTCACTTGCCCAATCAGGAAATTGCGGGTCGCATTGGATCGCGCACCTCCTTTGAGTGGAAGGCGGCCGCGGCGATTTTAATTTTGGTCGGCGGCTCAATTTTAGCTTGGCAAACTTCTTCAGCGCGTGATCGATTCACTTGCGATGATCGCTCGCTCGCATTGGTGCTTGAAGCATCAGCGAGTTCGTCGGGGGATGAAAATTTCATAGGGCTGGCGTCCGCGCAAGGCGCGGGCTTTGATGATTTGGAATTTGAAATGCGAAGCATCCTTCGAGCCGGGCGGGCGGGTCGATGAGTTCAAAAAAATTCTTGGCCGGAGTGGTGGTTGGAATGGGGATTGTCGCCGCGGTTGCGGCCACGACATTTCGCGTTGGATCCGGGGCGAATCTGGCTGGCAATCAAGTTGAGCCCACTGGTCAAACGCAATCGCCTCGGGCGCAGGACGCGCCAGCGACTTCTTTGCGTGGAGGCGGTTGGCGCGCGGGCGAAGGCGCGCGCCGCGAGTTGGCGGAGGAGGACATCGATCGTGTCATCGCTACGGCTCGCGATGTGAATCCAGAATGGGCCGATGCGCTTGAGAAACTTCGCAAGACCGATCCCGCCGCGTTGCGCGAAAAAATATCGCGCGAGGCGCGCAAACTTATGGGGTTGTCCATGATGAAAGAGCGCGAGCCAAAGTTGTACAAGGTTCGTGTTGAGGACATGCGCGTTCAAAATCAAATTCGCGAATCCAGCGACAGTTGGAATGCGGCCAAAAAGAACGGCGATATTGCGGCCCAAGAATTGACCATGAAGGAAATTGAAATCAATGTTCGTAAGCAGGTTGAACTGGACATTCAGGCGCGGGGGTTTGAACTTGTGGCGCTTGATCGATCCCTAAAAGACGCCAGCAAGCGATTGCAGGAGGACATTCGTGATCGCGAAAAGTTGATCACGGAGATGCTTGAGGCCATCCGCAAAGGCGAGGATCCAAAGTTTGGACGAAGGCCCAGCGGCATGGGCTCTGCGATGGGCGGTTTTGGTGGGCGCTCGCGCGGAAATGACAATGAGCCTGCATCCAAACCCGCTTCGACAAATCCTTAAGTTGCGACGCCTGGGGAATTGAGATTGCATAATGCTTGTGGCCGTGGGCGCGCCGCATTGAGCGTGCAAATCTTGACACATGCCGCATGGCAAAATTGAATCAGCGTATTCTTTGGACGTGTCGGCGAGCCCAATAGATTTGATTGAACCCATGCAAGTACCCGCGCCATCTCGGGGCGGACGCGCAAATAAAAATCGATTGGGCGTTGGCTTGTGGTTGTTGTTGACGCTGTTGGCGCTGGTTGGGTTGTCAACGCCGTGGGCATTTGGAGAAGTCGCGCTCAGTGGCAATGTCTCCGCGCCGCGCTGGGCCGCGGGCAATTTGCAATTAAGTTTGATGCCACCAATTTGGATGGCGGACCAAGCGGCGATTGAGCGCGCGCAAAAAGCCCGCGAAGCGAATCAATATGTTCCAGCCATGATTCTTGGAACGGATCGACTTGGCCGCGACGTGTTCGCGCGTTTGTGCGCCGGAAGCGTGATTAGTTTGTCGCTGGGTATTTCCGCGGCGTTGGTGGCCACGGCGGTCGGCATATTTTGGGGATCGGTGGCGGCGTGGTTTGGCGGGCGCGTGGACAGCGTGCTTATGCGCTCGGTGGATGTGTTGTACGCGTTGCCATCCATGTTGTTGGTCACGTTGCTTGGCGTCGCGGTGGATGGATTCGCCGAGCGCGCGTTGGGAGATTTTGCGCCGACTTCGCGCCAAGTGTTGAATTTTTTCACCATGCTCGTGGCGATTTCGGGCGTGGGTTGGTTAACCATGTCACGGGTGGTGCGCGGTCAAGTGTTGTCCCTTCGCGAGCGGCCTTATGTGGAGGCGGCGCGCGCGGCCGGCGCGGGTACGGGCAGAATTTTCTGGTGGCACTTACTTCCCAATTTGGCGGGACCGGTGGCGGCGTACGCGGCGCTTGCGGTGCCTGGCGCAATTTTAAGCGAGAGTTTTTTAAGCTTTCTTGGAATTGGAATTCGCGATCCACTTCCAAGCCTTGGAAATTTGGCGGCCGCGGGGTTGCCCGAATTAAATTTGGTGAAGGGCCGTTGGTGGTTGTTGGTTCCGCCGTGCGCGGTGGTTGCGTTCGCGCTTTTAACACTTAATTTCGCCGCGGATCGACTGCGTGATCGACTTGATCCAGCGTCCGCGGGATGAATGCGCGTTGCCCAATGTGTTGATGTGGTGATACGCTGTCAACCCTTATGAAAAACGGATTCGGCTTCAAAGATTTCGTGTTTTTTGTTCTTCTTCTTGGTATCGCGCTTTCAATGTGGCTGTTGATGGTGCAACGCGATCGACAATGGGTTTTGTTACAGCGCGTGGATGATCGGTTGCTTGAACTTGAGAAACGAATCCAGCAAATTCGCGTGGCGCCAATGGGAGTTTCCAGCGCCGTGGCCAATGCCAACGCAGCCAATTCCGCGGCGACAAGCGACAACGCGTGGGCGCGCCCTGGTGTGAAAGTGGAGCAATGGAAAGCGCCGACCGCCGCAACTGATCCCGCGAAGATTCCTGGTTACGCCGTGGGCGGCGAGTTCACGGAATTATTCGAGGCGCAACCCGCCAAGCTCACGCCATATATTTCCAGCGACGTGTATTCAACGCGCGTCAACGACCGCGTCTTTGAAAGTCTTGGAACATTTGATCCGCGCACGTTGAAGATGGTCGGGCAACTGGCCGATGGTTGGCAAATCGATCCCGATGGTTTGTGGATTCGCGCGCACATCAATCCACTGGCGCATTTCAGCGATGGCCACCCAGTAACCAGCG
>CALFOZ010000146.1 GCA_937919205.1 uncultured Planctomycetia bacterium | reverse complement strand
ATTGGAAACATTGGACTCCACGCACTCCGACGCTCAGATTGTGTGGGGCGATGGCCGAGTGCAGAGCCACAACGAATCAAGCGAATTTGAAGCCAAATCCATTGTGGCGCGCTGGATTGTTCAGGCTCTCTCACCGGCGATCGCACAAAAGTGCCGCGGTGGCTAATCTTACGTCCTGATTACTTTTTATCTGAATAGAAATTCTGTGAATTGAAATTGGATAGACGTTTTGTTAACGGCTACATTTACGGGCACAGTTTTTGCAACAACAACTTTTAGGAGCCACGCAATGCGAATGGGAATGATTGGTTTGGGTCGTATGGGTGCCAACATGTCGGTTCGTTTAATGAAGGCTGGACATGAAATTGTGGCCTTTGATGTGTCGGCTGATTCCGTGAAAGCTTTGGCCGCGCAAGGCGCCATTGCCGCAAGCAGTATTGAGGACATGATCGCCAAACTTCCAGCGCCGCGCAGTATTTGGATGATGATTCCAACCGCGTATGTTGACGAGACCATCGCCAAAATTGCGCCGCACCTTTCCAAGGGCGACACGCTGATTGATGGCGGAAACAGTTATTACAAGGATGACATTCGCCGCGCCAAGGAGTTGGCCAAATCTGGCATTGACTATGTTGATGTTGGAACTTCTGGCGGCGTGTGGGGACTTGATCGTGGCTACTGCCAGATGATTGGCGGGCCCGTGGCAAGCGTTCAGCGATTGGATCCAATCTTTAGCGCGCTGGCGCCAGGCAAGGGAACAATTCCAGTGACTCCCGCGCGTAAAAATATGCCAGGCACCGCGGAGCAAGGCTATTTGCATTGCGGTCCAAATGGTGGCGGACACTTTGTGAAGATGGTTCACAACGGAATTGAATATGGAATTATGGCGGCGTACGCCGAGGGATTGAACATTATCAAGAACGCCGATGCGGGCACGCACGTTCGCGAGAAGAATGCGGAGACAACTCCCCTGCGCGAACCAGAGGCCTACATGTACAAGTTCAACTTGCCCGATGTGGCAGAAGTGTGGCGCCGCGGCAGTGTGATCAGCAGTTGGTTGCTTGACTTGACCGCCAATTCATTGGCCGCCGATCCGGAGTTGACCAAGTTTGACGGACGCGTGAGCGATTCGGGCGAAGGTCGCTGGACCATTGACGCGGCGATTGACGAGGGCGTGCCCGCGTATGTGTTAACGGCCGCGCTGTACGCGCGATTTGCAAGCCGTGGCGCGGCGTTGTTTGGCGACAAGTTGTGTTCCGCCATGCGCTATGAATTTGGCGGACATCTTGAGCAGACCGCGCCGAAGGGAAAGTAATCCATGAGCACCCAATCTCATTGCGACGCCGTGGTTCTTTTTGGAGCCACTGGAGATCTTGCGCACAAGAAATTGTTCGACACCATTCAGGCGTTGATTCGTCGCAATATTTTTGACGGACCCATTATTGGCGTTGCCAAAAGTGACATGACGCGCGAGCAATTGCTGGCGCGCGCGCGTGAAGGAATTACCACCTATGGTCGCGGCATTGACGAGCCTTCTTTTAAAAAGTTGTCGGACAACTTTCAGTTTGTGAATGGCGATTACGCTGACCTTGCCACGTTCACATCGCTGAAGAAAGCGCTGGGTAAATCCCAGCGCCCACTGCATTATTTGGCTATTCCGCCCGTGCTTTTTGGGGCCGTGACCAAGCAGTTAGAGACGGCCGGTTGCGTGCAAGGTGCGCGCGTGGTGGTAGAAAAACCATTCGGTCACAACAGTGCCACGGCCAAGCAACTGAACGAGACTTTGCACGAGGTGTTTGATGAGAAACATATTTTCCGCATCGACCATTACCTGGGCAAAGAGGCGACCCAGAATATTTTGTTCACCCGCTTTGCCAACGCTTTCTTGGAGCCGATTTGGAATCGCCAGTACATCAAGCAAATTCAAATCACCATGGCGGAAAGTTTTGGCGTGCAAGGCCGCGGTAAATTTTACGACGAGACCGGTTGCATTCGCGATGTGATCGAGAACCATCTCATGCAAGTGGTTGGATTTTTGTGCATGGAGCCGCCATTGTGGAGCGACATGGAGCGCGTGCGCGACGAGCAAGTGAAATTGTTCCGCGCGGTGCGAACCTTGACCACGCGCGACGTGGTGCGCGGCCAATTTGATGGCTTCCTGAAGGAGCCCGGCGTGGCGGAGAATAGTCAGACGGAAACTTGGGGCGCCATTCGCTTGATGATTGACAATTGGCGCTGGGACGGCGTTCCGATTTTTATCCGCGCTGGCAAGTGCATGCCACTTTCCGCCACGGAGGTGCGCGTTGAATTTCATCGCCCACCGAATGTTGTTTTTCCAGAGGCGCCACCAGGACCGCATAATTTTGTGCGCTTCCTGTTCACGCCGCGCATTGAGATTGGCATCAACATGCAAGCCAAGATTGACGGCGAAGTCATGGGTGGAATGCCCATTGAATTGATGGCCGTGGACGCGCAACCCGACGAAATGACGCCATACGAGCGTTTGATTGGCGACGCCATTCGCGGGGATCAAGCGTTGTTCGCCCGCCAAGATGTGGTTGAAGAAGGCTGGCGCATTGTTGAAAATATTCTTGACAACGCCGTGCCCGTGATGAAATACAAGCCAGGCACATGGGGACCGGAACCAGCCAATGAAATCTTGATGCCCGCTGGCGGGTGGCATTCGCCGCAACTTTCAGAGACGGTCAAGCCTGGGTAATCTTTAGACATGCTGGGCGCGTGCATGACATTGATTACCATTAATATCTTTCAGCGCATTTCATGATGGGATCGTGGCGGAACAGCAGACGCAGCGGACTTAAAATCCGCAGTCAAGAAATTGACGTGTGGGTGCAACTCCCACCGGTCCCACTTTATTTACTTAAATAATTTTTAGAAACACTCTGTTTTTATGATGCATTTCTGTAAGATCAATGACGATGGATGAACCAAAGCATTTGAGCCCTGCGCCAAGTCGGAATTCTTTGGATGTACCCTTGGTGGTTCTTGCCACCAATGAATTGTGGGCCACGGATCTTTTAAGGAGCGCATGCGGCGGCGATTGGGCCCAACTGGAAATTATTCCGCGCGATCAGAATTCGCTTGAAAGAGCCATTCGTTTGGCGCCTTCGGTTTTGGCTGTTGAAATTTCCGGCCCTGGAGCAGAAGGCTTTGATTTATTGCGCGCGTTTGCGCTGAATGAAACCACACGGGAAATTCCCTGCGTGGCCATGGCGGCGTTGCCCGATCCCTTGGTCCGCGCCGCGGCGTTTGCGGCCAGTGCCGAGGAATTTATTTCCAAGTTAAGTGAGCCCGAGGAAGTTCGATCGCGAATTCGCACCTTGGGAAAATTAGGTATGGCGCATTCCAGGGAGCGCATGGCTGAATCCGAAATCACGGTGCTTCAAAATCGCTTGAATGATCGTGCTCATTCATTGACCGACAGCGAGCGCATGGTGACGCACTTGCAAAAATCACTTGTGGTGGACAGTGAAACCCATAGAAATCGCGTGGATGGATTGTTGGCCGTG
>CALFOZ010000145.1 GCA_937919205.1 uncultured Planctomycetia bacterium | reverse complement strand
GTTTCAATCACTGTGCAAGACTAAGCGTGGCTTCGGCGCGCTTGTCGCGATACACGGGACGGCCCGTGTGTCATCTTGTCCATTGGTCAATTAGTTTTCATGTCACAAAATAATGGTTGTGATTTATTTTGCGCGACTGACAACATGCGTCTGCGTGAATTGTCTGTGGCCCGCTTTGCCGCGGTAGAAACCAAAGCCAGATTGCTTGGCGCCAATCCACGGAGTTCCGTGGGCTCCGGTGCAATCTTTATTTACACCAATCATGCCAGAGTCAAGCGCGCGCGCCACTTTTTCTGCGTGCTGTGTTTCACCAAAGACGGAGCCGCCAAGACCAAATGGACTTGCGTTGGATAATGCGATCGCCTCGGCGTCGCTGGCCACGCGCGTGATGCACGCGATGGGCCCGAAGGTTTCCTCTTGCATGATTCGCATTTTTGGGTTCACGCCAGTGAGAACAGTGGGGCGTATGTAATTTCCCGGCGCGTCATTTCCAGACGCGTTGCTACCGGCGACTTGTTTAGCGCCGTCATGCAAAGCGTCTTTCAGAAGTGCAAGTACATGCACCTTCTGCGCGGCATCAACCATTGGTCCAATTTGCGTCGCGGCATTTTTGGGATCGCCTTGCACAAGCGCGTCCGCGCTTTTGGCGAGTTTTGTTTCAAACGCGTCCGCAACTTTGTTGTGTACAAATATTCGCTCGGTGCTGACGCATACTTGGCCAGCGTTTCGAAAACAATTCAGCGCCGCATATTTCACGGCCGCATCAATGTCGGCGTCTTCCAGCACAAGCAAAGAATCTTTGCCGCCAAGCTCAAGCACAAGGCGCTTTAATCCGCCGGCGGCCTCGCGCATAATGTTTTTACCCGCGGCGCGGCTTCCAACAAACGCGATCAAGTTCACGTCGGCGTTCACAAGCGCTTTGCCTTGGCGTTCATCACCGTGAATCACTTGCAACACATCGGGCGGAAGAACCGCGATCAAATGCTTGGCCCACGCCGCCGCGCAAAGAGGCGTCTTTTCGCTGGGTTTCAGAATGACCGTATTGCCCGCGATCAGGCTTGGTATGACCACATCTTGCGGCATCCACACGGGAAAATTCCACGGCGTAATGCACGCGGCAACTCCAAGCGCGTCGAAGCGCATTTCGGAATGCACGGTGGAGTCGTCCACAATTTCAGGTTCAAGTCCCGCCGCGATGCTGTCGGCTTCGTGCGAAAGCGTATCCGCGCATCCCTTGGCTTCGCCAATCGCCTCGTTCAATGGCTTACCCATTTCGCGACTAATCAGCGTTCCAATTTCGGTTGCGTGCGCGTGCAGTTGCGCGATGGCGGATTGAATAATTGCGGCGCGAGCGCGCGCACCCATGGCGGACCACGCGCCCTGCGCGGCGCGCGCTCGCGCAACCACGGCGGGAATTTCTTCAACAGCAGTCATGGCAACTTCGCCAACAATGTCGCCGTGGGCAGGGTCAATGGATTGAATTATTTCGTTCATGCCGTGAATGTAAGCGAAATTTCCGAAGGGCAAGTCTGTGCCGCAGTCTTTGCAAGGGCTGCTCTGAACATATGCCTGTTGTAGACAAATACAAGTAAACTTTTCCATATGGAAAATATATTTTGGATTGTGTTGGCTTTAGTCGCAGGAACTTTTTTGCCTTTGCAAGGCGCGCTGAATACAAAATTGGGAAGCGCCGCACAAAGCCCCGTTCACGCCTCCATGATTTCATTCATCATTGGCGCGCTGGCGGTGGCGCTGTATGTTTTTCTAACGCGTCAAAGCGTCTCCTTGGCCGGACTCAGAACCGCGCCGGCGTACGCATGGCTTGGCGGAATTCTTGGCGCCTTCTATGTCACCGTAATTATTCTGACATTTCCAAAATTGGGCCCAGGTCTCACATTCGCGCTTGTCGTTGCAGGCCAAATGATCATCTCCATGGTGCTTGAACATTTTGACATTCTTGTATCGCAGCAGCAACCAATCACCGCGTGGCGCTTGGCCGGCGTGGCACTGATTATTGCCGGCGTAGTTTTGATCAAGTTATTTTAAATTATCTTTGCGCCGCGCGGCGCAATTATTTCAGCGGTCCAGGCAACGCCTTGGTTGTCAGGTTCATGTTGGCGGCGGCAAGATGGTGTAAGTGCAATCAAGTTGGTTTCCGCTGTATGACCGCAACCCGCAAACATTTGTGCCCAACATTTTTCTGGCGCAACCAGCGGATTATGTCAAGGCCACGCAACGCATTTATCACGAGCCCGGCGCGCAAAGTTTTATTGAACTGCCTGTGGTGGCGGCCAAGTAGCGCCGCGACTAGAAACATAATGACGTTTGGATTCATTGCGTAGCAACGGCGGACTCCGTTGCCCGCGTAAGAGTAAAAACAAATTTATATGTAGTCTGTATTCATGCTCACTACGAATCAACCGCGTTTCGTATTTCTTGCATGCGCCACGCCTGCACTGCTGAGCGCGTATGTCATGGCGCAGTCACAAGTTGGTCCCGCATTTCAGCGCTCCACCGTGGTCGAGGATTACATTTTGCCCGACCATTCCGGCTTGAAGCCGCCGATTTTTTATGAACCGTGGGACAGCATGAATGGAACAAGACGCGCGCAATTTGGCGGCGACTTTTTAACACCGCGCGTTTTCCTGCCGCTGTTTGAACCGCGACCAATGGAATCGCAGTTTGACATGAAGCACACGGACAGGCCGTTTGGCTTCACGCCGCTCGCCCCCATATTTCCAGACCCGCTTGAGTTTGCAATGCGACCCGTGCGCGGCTTGGAGCATGTGCTGTATGAGCAATGTAGCACCATGACCAACATGTATTACACGCTTGTGGTGCAGGGCGTTTCGCGCACGTTGCCAGATCAGGGAAGTATCGCGGGCATTGGCCGATTGGATGTGAACTTGCTCACGGTGCTGGCAAAAACTCCGGGCCTTGGAACCAGCGCCATTCAAATGTTGTTTCGCCAACACAACGTCATTGGCCAACCCGCCAATTGGACGCCAGGCGGCGCTTCAGGAACGTACTTCTTCATGAACTCACTGCAGAACGGCGACAACAGCACGCTGAATATTCTCAGTTACCAGCAGGGCTTCATTGACGACAAGTTGATATTCAACGTTGGCAAGATGCATCCCAATCAATATTTCATGCTTAACTTTTACGCCAACGACGAGTCGCGCCAATTTCTCAATGGATCATTTGACGGCAACAGCGTTTTTCAGCCAGCGCAAGGAACCTATGCGCCTGGCTTTGTCACGCAACTAGTTCCATTCGACAACATCTATGTCAACGCTGGCATATTCGACATCGCTGATTATCCCGGCAACTCATTTCAAAATATAAACGACGGTTTATATTGGGCCGGTATTGAAGTTGGATGGACGCCGAATTTTCTTGACACATTTTCCCGCTACAACGTGACCGTTGGAACCACCAATGCGGGTAACCAGTCCTACGCCGGTTACGGCAATGTGACCGGAATCAAGCAGACCAATTCCATGATTGGATTTCTGGGTCAACAACAAATTGGCGATTGGCTTGGCGTGTTCGCCGAGTATGGACTTGGTCAAAGCACGGGCGCGGTGGCGCAGCAGGAATTCAGCGCGGGCGTTTCCATTGTGAAACCCTTTGGTCGGCCCGATGACGACTTTGGAATTGCCTACGCGTGGACCAAGCCCAACAACAACTACGGCAATGAGCCCGCGGGCAGTGATCCGGCAAGCGCCAGCATGTTTGAAACTTTCTATCGCCTGCAAATCACCGACAGCATGCAGCTTTCCCCAGACTTACAAGTGTCTTTCAATCCCGCAAGTGGCGACGGCAGTCCGGTGGTGTCGTTGGCACTTCGACTGAAGACGCAATTCTGAACGCGCGGCATTAGCGTGCGTGGCGGAGTTTTTCCAGTTCTTTGCGAAGTGGCGACCAATAGCGCTGATCAATTTCGCGCTCGGCAGTCTCTTCGGATTGAAGCGCTCTTTGCAAATCTTTTGTGGAGCCAACCACGGCCAGCGACAAGAGCGGCCGCTTCAAAGCCGCGCGTTTGCATGCCGCCGGATGTTGCTTGGCAATATCAATCAACAATTGCGGGGTGCGCATTTCAAGCAACCAAAATGTAATCTGGGATTTATTTGGTTTTTTGTAATTCTCAAAATAATTGGCTTCAACAAGTCTGCGAATCATTGGCCAATCTTTGTCGCGCTGAGTTTTTTTAGCCAGCACCAAATCTGGCAACGACATTAAATCACAGCGTGTTCCATCTGGAAGAGCAATCGTAGTACGGCGCTTCCACAGAGCAGAAAACACATCCACGCCACGCATTTTTGACATGACATCGACGCGCATTCGCAGTGCATCAGGGTGTTGGCAGCGAAAATGAACCGCGTGGCCACGCCGCAGAAATTGCAACTGGCACGATGGAACTGCAATCGCATTGGCTTGCAAATCATCAAGAGCACGGCGCAATCGCGCCAAGTTTTCGGCATCGGCCAGAATGGCAAGATCGGTGTCGCGGCTAAACTCTGCCGCGCCGTAAAACACGCACGCCTGACCGCCCATGAGCAGCGCGCGCACGCGGTTCTTTTGCATCGAAGAAAGGACTTTGCGTATCGGGTTCGGGATCAAGCGAACCCCCGAGCGCCATGTAGGTCATCCACAGTTTTTCGCTTTCTAGCCAACGCTGAATTGGCGTCAGCCGATACCACTCGGCCCATTCACTGCCGACAAGTTGTTCAGCACTAAACATAAATTTAGTTTAGCAAGAAATTCGGAAGATCCACAATCAATCATCCATCCACTACTCTTTGCGTATGAATAAAAATACCTATGTCATGTTGATCGCCGTCATGACCGCGTGTGGCGGATTATTGTTTGGCTATGACGTAGGCGTGATCAGCGGCGCGCTGTTGTTCTTGGAAAAAAAGTTTGAGTTAAGCGATCAGGGGCAGGAAGTGGTGACAAGCGCCGTTCTCGTCGGAAGTTTTCTGGGCGCGCTTGGCGCGGGTTGGTACACGCGCCGCTTTGGTGGCCGTAGCGCCAACATGTTGGCCGGCGCAATCTTTGTGGTGGGCGCTTTCGCTAGCGCCGCCTCTGACAGCACCGAAACACTGACCATGTCAAGGCTTTTAGTGGGTTTTGGCATTGGTATAACCGCGGTTGCAGCGCCGCTGTATATCGGTGAAATTGCGCCCCCAGATCGCCGCGGTCAAATGATCACGTTGTATCAACTTTTTATCACCATTGGAATTTTGGTCAGCTACATAGTTGATCTGGCCGCGGCGCCGCACTGGAGAATTATGTTTGGTCTAGGCGCTGTGCCTGGCGTTGTGCTTGCGGTGGGAATGAGTTTCATGCCTTCAAGTCCGCGCTGGCTTGCCTCACGCGGTCGCATGGACGACGCCAAGAAAGTGCTTGATCGCACGCTGGAGCCCGCCATGGCGGAGCGCGCGCTGAAAGATATTAAGAATGATTTAGAAACTCAAAAAGGTTTGCCGCATTGGTGGCTGGCGTTTGGCACGCGCGCCGCGCGCCGCGCGTCGGTGATTACAACAACGCTTGCGGTATTGCAACAATTCATTGGCATTAACGCGATTATTTATTACGCGCCGCGCATTTTTCAGAAGGCGGGTTTCGCCGACGCCAAGGCCGCGCTGTGGGCCACGCTGGTGGTTGGCGTGGTGAACGTTCTTGCCACATTTATCACCATGGGCATGGTCGATAAATCCGGTCGCCGCACATTGTTGATTTGGGGATTAAGCGGCATGGTCGCGTCGCTTGGTATTTTAGGCCTGGCGTTCAAGCAATTTGATCACGCCGACGCGCAGAAATCCGCGCAACACTATTCCCAGCAAGATGCGCAACAATCCGAGCCACTTTCCGCCGCGCAAACTGCAAAGCAAATCGATGCTCAATCCGCCAACGAAACCGTAAAAATTACAGCCCAGCGATTGGCAACGGATCCCGCTCCGCCACACAATTTAGCCGCCGCAACTTCGACCGACTCGCCCACAGATGTTGCGTCACCCCGTGATTTGCCAAGCACCAGCGAAGGCGCGGAAACCTTGGCGTGGCTGACCTTGGTGTGCGTGATTGTGTACATCGCATGCTTTGCATTCAGCATGGGTCCATTGGTGTGGGTGCTTATTGGCGAAATGTTTCCGCTGCAAGCGCGCGGATCTGGCAACGCCATTGCGTGCGGCGGAAATTATTTTGCAAACTTCATTGTGGGCGCCACATTTCTAACCTTGCTCACCAAACTAGGTGCTAGCAACACGTTTCTTATTTTCGCCAGCGTCGCCATGTTCACGTTGCTGTTCGTACTGTTCTTCTTGCCAGAAACCGCGGGTCGCACCCTTGAAGAAATTGAACAAGACCTGGGTGAAAAAACACCAACGGCTCGTTAAAGCCGTTGGTGTAAGAAGCACCGTGTAAGACGACTTGCTTTGCGCACAAGCCGTAGAAATTTTCAGTCGAATTAATCGTGCAATTCGCCCAGCAATATTCCTAAATCTGCGTTATCAACTTGACCGTCATTATTCAAGTCGCCAACGCACCTTGGCGAAGCGCACTTGCCAAAGTTCATCAGGATTGCGCCCATGTCCGCCACATCGACACGACCATCGCGATCCAAATCCGCGGTGAATGCGTCCGTGATATACGGAGTGAGCCATGCCATGTATGGACTGTCAACACCATTCACTGGCGCAAGACTGAAATCAGTTGCGCCGAACGCGCCTTGATCATTGGCGGTGTTGTCCGCGACAGATGACCACCACGCCCAACCGGCCCAGACATCCGAATTGCTTTGCATGTATTGCAACACGCCTTCTGTTGAACTTGCCACTGCGGACTCACATGTTGAATTGTTGCCAGAACCAAACTCGCCCAAGAATAACTTCTTGCCATTGGTTCTTGCCCAAGCCGTAACACTTGAAAGCAACGATTCACCGTCACTGGTAACGCAGTCTTGAGATTTGCCCTGATAATAGTTGTTGTCAAAGTATTGATGTACCTCAATCACGGTCTTGTTCAGAGAATCTTTGACATTCAGCATGGCCACCGCGTTGGTACTGGATGCAGACCCGTCGGAATCCGTATCGCTGTACCAAGACCACGCTCCAGTATAAAAATTACCCGGACATGTGAGCCAATTTTGGGCACCCGTTGCACGAATAGCAGTAATAGCAGCGTTTGCATTAATCACCCACTGCGCGGTTGTCATCTGATGTCCATAGCTGTCATATCCGCCAGTTGGTTCATTCATTAAACCAAACACAACGCCTTGGTCGCCTTTGAAAAGATTGGCCAACCTGGTCCACAAGTCGGAGAACGATGCCACTGGCACACTACTTGTTGTTGCTCCAGATGCAAGTGCTCCAATACCAGCGGTGCTGCCCGTGTCCCCGGCCTCAATTTTTCGCCGGTTGTAATTGTGCACATCAATTAATACTGTTGCGCCCGTGGCTCTTAATGCATTGACGGAATTCACCAGCAATGTTTGATAGCCGCTGTCAAACGAACCGTTGAGCGTTGGTTGCAATCGTTCCCACAAGAAAGGCAAACGAACAATGTTCATTCCCTTGCCAACGTAGTAGGAAGTTTGCGCTTCAGTTGGAAAAGCATAATTAACGCCGTTGGTTCCTGGCACAATGTTTGGTGAGTATTCCGCACCACACAAATTCACGCCGTAAAATGGCCCAAATTGTGAAGCAGTTGGTTTACCAAGCTCCTCGACTCCAAAGCCATCAATTTGAGTTGCAGTTGGCGCAACCGATACTCGCACTGGCAAAAGAACGGATCGAAACGCCGAGTTGGCTGGCGTGAAGCGCACGAACTGTGTTGAAATTCCTTCTGGTGGAATGGTCGACGGATTCTTCCACGCGAAGGTGCCCGGCATTGGAAGACGCGAGAGCGCGAACTCCACCTTGCCACCTAGAAGAGCGGATTGTGAAAGGCTGTTTCCACGCACCAGCAAGCTGCTTCTAGGCGACTCCAAAACTCGTTCGCCTTGAATGCCGCCACCATAAGAGGTGCCCGCACTGGTTTTAATCAGTGGCGCGAGATAAGGTTTAATAAGTGTCAGCTGT
>CALFOZ010000144.1 GCA_937919205.1 uncultured Planctomycetia bacterium | reverse complement strand
ACCATGGCGCGCAGGCCAAGTGCCGCGAAATCACTGCGGCGATTTGGGGCCATGGCGCTTAGGCCGCCAATTTGAATGGCAATGGATGGCAGGTTTGCAAAGCCGCACAGCGCGTACGTTGCAATTTGCGCGGCGCGCGAGCTGATGGTTCCGTCGCGCAGTGAAGTGCTTAGGTCAACATACGCCACGAATTCCGTGGCGATGATTTGTTCGCCCATGAGGGTGCCCATTTTGCGGGCGTCGTCACTGCCTACGCCCATGCACCAGGCGAGCGGTGTGAATATATAACCCAGTATATTTTGGAAAGTAAGCACGGGAATTCCGTGCGCGGCGCGCCATGACGCGATGGAGTTTATTTCACTGAGCGCGGCGAGTGGATAATTCAACATGGCGAGTAGTGCCACGAACGCGATCAACATGGCGGCAACATTCAGCGCCAAGCGCAAACCGTCGGTGGCGCCCTCGGCGGCGGCGTCCATGATATTGCACGTGGTCTTGGGCAAGTTGCGCAGAGCATCTAGTGATTCCGCCTGCGGAGTTTCTGTTTCAGGCAGCATGAGTTTGGCCATGACCAAGCCGGCTGGCGCGGACATAACGCTGGCGGTCATTAAATGTTTGGCCATAAGAATGCGCGCGCTTTCTTGATCGCCGCCAAGCATGACTATGTACGCGGCCATCACACTGCCGGCAATTGTTGCGAAGCCCACCGTCATGATGGCCATGATTTGCGAGCGCGTCATGGTGGCAATGAACGGCTTCACCGTAAGCGGCGCCTCTGTTTGGCCAAGGAAAATATTCGCGGCCGCGGAGAGCGCTTCGACGCCGGTGACATTCAGCACGCGGCGAATGACCCAGGCCAATACGGCTACAACGCGTTGCATGATTCCAAGGTGGTACAGCACCGCCATGAATGACGCGAAGAAAATAATAATGGGCAGTACTTTTACGGCGAAAATAAATCCCCACGGACCGCTGGCGTCCCCGACTTTTCCAAAGATGAACGTAGTGCCTTGGTCGGCGAATGAAATGACGCGCGTCACGCCGGCCGCGAAATAATCGAACACGCGCACCACTGGCGGAAATCGTAAGAAGAGAAATGCGATTAGAAATTGAATGGCCACACCAGAGACAATCGTGCGCACATTAATGCTGCGCTTGTTGGTGGACAGCAAGAATCCAATTGTAAGAATGACGACAACGCCAATGAGTCCGGTGAGTTGGTGCATGTGAACCACAGAATAGTGAATTGATGAGTACTCTGAGTTCATGAGGACAGTATGAGCGAGCCAATGCGTGAACAAGAAATGTTGCAGTGGAGCGGCGCGCGGCAGCGCATTCTTGATGCGGTGGCGGAAATTGCGGCGGCAAAGAACTTGGCTGTTGGGCGAGTAGGGTGCAATCGCGAAGACATGAAATTAGTGACAGATATTGCGCGCAAGAATGCGGATGTCGTTGGAAATAAAGCGCCCATTCATGCGACACACGGAGGCGTGACGGAGCGCGTGGTGATTGGCATAACGGGTCCGGTGGGCGCGGGCAAAAGCACATTGGCCGCGCAACTTTCTTCGTGCGTGATTGCCACCGATCATTATTTTCCAAACTACGACGTCACGCCCGAGCATTTGCGCGACGTACCGGAATATTCTGATTTGCCACGTTTGGCCAGTGATTTGGCGGCGCTTCGACGCGGCGAGGATGTGACAATTCCGGTGTGGTCATTTGTGTCGCACTCGCGCGAGGGCTATCAACGCGTGCAAGGCGCGCCGATTGTTGTGTGCGAAGGAATTCACGCATTGCATGAAATTCCACGGGCGCATTTGGACATTTCTATTTATGTTGACGCGCCTTCCACCGTGCGCTGGAGCCGCTGGGAGGCGCTGGAACTTTCCGGCGCGCGCCAACTTGGCGTGGAGCAGGCGCGCGCATTCTTTCATGAATTTGCCGAGCCCATCTTTGGTCGTTTCGCTGGCGGTTATAAATCCGCGGCGCGATTTGTTGTTGTGAATGATGGCGGCGCGAGTTTGTAATTGCTTACGAAGCAAACAAAGTTGCCACAAAAAGAGCATTTAAAAATGTGTTCAGCGAAATAAAAAAAGTTGCCGCAAACAGAGCATTTAAAAATGCGTTCAGCAAAATAAAAACAGTTACCACAAACAAAGCATTAAAAAATATGTTCAGCGAAATAAAAGAAGTTGCCACAAAAGGGGCGAGTTTAGCAACCTCGCAAGCCCCGCTTGCGAGGGGTGCGTTGTCTGAGCCCCTGTGGCAACTTCTTTTATGAAGCGCGAGCTGGTTAAACGTCTAAAGCAACTTCGTCTATAAAGCCTGAGCTGGTTAAACGCCTAAAGCAAATTCATTTATGTGTTGGAGTTGTTTGAGCCCCCGTGGCAACAACGTTTCATCGCGCGCTTGGAATAAAGCACGCCGCGCATCGCGGTTCGTAATCACCAACACCACCAACATGAATGCGTTCTGCACTTGTGACCATGCGCTGACTATGAATAGACGCGCCGCCGCATGAAGAACACACCCCAGTGATTCGCATGGTGTCATGCGCGTGCGCAAGCAATGTTGGAAATGGTTCGAACCCGTCGCCGCGGTGGTCAAATTCCAGGCCGACAATAATCATGCGCCGGCCTGAAGCGACAAGCGTGAGGCACACCGCGGAAAGTTGCGCGCCAAAAAAATGCGCTTCATCAATGCCAATCACACGCGCGTCGCTGGCTGCGGCAAGAATGTCGGCGGCGGTTGCCACGGCTATGGCGCGGGTGCGGCCGCCTGCGTGCGTGACCAATTCTTCATTGGCATAGCGCGTGTCTTTTGCGGGCTTAATGGCAAGAGTGATTTCTTGCGTGGCGCGCGTGGCTTCAAGGCGGCGAATGAGTTCGGTGGTTTTGCCGGCGAACATGGGACCGCAGATCAACTCAAGTCGGCCGGCCGTGGATTGGTGCGCGGGGTTGTTCATGAGTGTGTCGCAAGCAATTCTAGTTGCCGCGCGCTTGTGAATGCGCGCGCCGCGCCAGTGATGGGATCGGTGAACTCAATTGTGCGCGCTATGAGTTGCAGTGGCTTGCTGAAATCTTCTGGCGCATCGCGCGCGGGCTTTGGCAGAAATGTTGGATACATAGGGTCGTTCACAATCGGAATTTCAAGCGCGGCACAGTGCACGCGAAGTTGATGCTTGCGGCCGGTGATTGGGCGAAGGCGATACAGCGCGAATGAGGGTGCAAGCGTGGACGCAAGTGGGGATGCAAGTGTGCGTGCACCCGTGGGCGCAAGTTGGTTCGTACAAGGCGCGGTGAGCTCGCGGATCATTTCGAAATGCGTCTGCGAATTCGCTTCGCCGGCGATTTCTTTCATGCGCATGAAATGCTCGTCTGGCGCCAGGCAGCTTTCGTGCGTCAGTGGAAAGTTCAGCGCGTGATTAATGGGTGCAATGGCCTCGTATGTTTTGCGCACGTCACGCGTGGCGAACAGTTGCTGATATTTGCCGCGCGTGCTTTCCTGCACGCTGAACACAATCACGCCCGCGGTACCGCGATCAATGCGATGAATGGGAACAAGCGTGTCAATGCTCAGTTTGCGCTTCAGTCGCACAAGCAATGTCTCTTGTAAGTAGCGGCCCGATGGAATAACCGGCAGAAAGTGTGGCTTGTCCACGACCACAAGTTGTTCATCTTGAAACAGAATCACTTCGTCAAATGGAATGCGCGGCTCTGTTTCAAGAGCGCGGTAGTAATAAATTCTTAAGCCCGCTTCAAACGCGCGCGTGGGTGTAACCGCTACGCCATGTTCGTCCACAACAAGACCGGCGGCCATGCGATGCGACCATTCGTGCGCGGAAATTGCCGGGAATTGTTGCGCAAGAAAATGCGCGATGGTTCCCGGTGAAAACACATTCGCGCCGTTGTGTTGGTCTGCACCAGCGTTGAGTGAATTCCCCGCGTACGTTGGATTTAGAAATATATTTTCCGCGTTGTGCTGGTCAGTTTCAGCGTTGATTAAATTGGTGGGGAGCGAAGAAGTTGCGCCACGCGCAAACTCATTGACACTGGGAAGCGCAATGCAACTTGCGCCAACACCGTCGCGCGTGGGAAGTGGCGGCTGAATGTCGGGATTGCGCTGAGGCATCATGGCACCTTCAATCATCAAGACGCGTTGCGCATGACGGCGATCAACTGCGCGCCGCGTCCGCAAGCATTAACCCCAATTCCAAACCATTTCCACGGCGACTTCTGGATGGAACGACGCATGCACCGGACATGAGGCGGCGGCGGCCTTGAGTTTGGCTTGATGCTCGGCGGAAATTCCGGCGGGCATGCGAATGTCCATGTTCAACTTTGCAATGCGCCGCGGCGGCTGAGTGGTCATGTGCTTTTCAATGTCAATCTTCATGCCTTTCAAATCCAGATTGAGCGGCTTTGCGGCAATGCCCATGATGGTGGCGACACAAGTGGCCAACGCCGTGCACGCCAAATCAGTTGGAGAAAAAGATTCGCCCTTGCCGTGATTGTCGGTGGGGGCGTCGGTGATCAGAGTGGTTCCGGACGGACCGTGAACGGCGCGCACGCGCAGATCACCAAGATATTCGCATGCGATTTTGACTGACATGTAAACAGTCTAGCGGAGGGGCGTATTGCGGTTGCTTGAATGCATGGGATCACAAATGATCATGCTTTCTCACTTGCCCCTACTCTGTGCGACCCATGGCCACCATCGGTAAAAGAAATCTGCTTGAGGTTGTGCGCGAAACTAACTCCGGCGTTTATATGGACGGCGAGGAGCTGGGCGAAATTCTTTTGCCTGGCCGCTATGTTCCGCGCGGCACCGCGCCTGGCGCAATGCTTGATGTGTTTATTTACCGCGACTCGGAGGACCGTTTGGTGGCTACCACCGAGAAACCGCACGCCGCTGTTGGCGAGTTTGCCGCCATGCGCGTGAAGGAATTGCATCCGCAAATGGGCGCGTTTTTGGATTGGGGTTTGTCAAAAGATTTGCTACTGCCTTTCAGCGAGCAGGGCGGCAGTGTTGATGTTGGGCAATTGATAGTTGTGGCGGTGTGCGTGGATCCAAACACGGATCGCATGATTGCAAGCGCGCGTTTGAACCGTCACTTAAGCCGCGATGAGCCCGTGTACGAGGTGAATCAGCCGGTGAATATTTTAATTACGGGCGAAACGCCGCTGGGTTACAACGCGATTATTGAGAACGCGCACCGCGGACTTTTGTTTTACAGCAACTTGCCCGCGCCGCTGGCCATTGGCGCGCGCATGTTCGCGTTTGTTCGCTTGGTGCGCCCCGACGGAAAAATAGATTTGTCGCTGGACGCCGCCGGTTACGAGCGCGTGGAGCCGTTGACCGAGCAAATTCTGGAAGCCCTGCAACAAGCCGGCGGCCGCATGAACTTTGACGATGACAGCAAGCCCGAGCAAATTCGCGAACAGTTTGGCGTGAGCAAGAAAGCCTTCAAGCAGGCGCTTGGAAAATTATTTCGCGACCAGCGCATTGTGTTTACAAAGCCGGGCATTCAACTTGTTGATGTGGCGGATGACGCGGCCGAAGAAGCTGAGTGACCCCGCTCACACATCCACGCGCTTGCCTTCGCGCGCGCCGTCGTACCACAGTGGAAGTTGCTCGCGCTTTTGCAGCATATTGCGACCGCCAATAAAAAACCGCGCCAGCAAAAATAATAATTTCAAGCCGCTGTTTGCGCGTTGTTTGCGCGCACTGCTGATCACTTCTTCGTTCAGCAGGGCAAAGCGCCCGCGCTTTTTCAGAGCAATGCTGAGCCAATATTCCTCGCTGGCGTACCAAGTTTCGTCAAAGCCACCCACGGCTTCAAAGTCGCTTCGGCGCGCGAAGAAAAAACATCCCGCGGCTAATTTGTTCATGTACCAGTACACCTTGAACACGGCGAAGAACACCTCCGCCAGCAGCGAGCCGCGGCTGTCAAACGCCACGCGCGCGCCGCCGCCCACGGCGCCTTCATCCATTTCAAGAAGCGCATTGCGAATAACGGTCTCAGGAACATAAGTATCCGCGTCGCAGAAAATAATGTACGGAGCATTGCACGCGTGCGCGCCGGCGTTGCGAACCGCGGCGATCTGCCGCTTCTTCACTTGCACAACGCGCGCGCCGGCCGCGCGTGAAACTTCCGCCGTGCGATCACTGCTGTCGTCATCAACAACAATAAGTTCATAGGCGCGGCCCACGCCGTCAGCCGCTGCGCGCAACTGCGCCAGTGTTTGCGGCAACACAGCCTCTTCGTTCCACGCTGGAACAATAATGGAATATTCAGGCGCTAACACTTACTTCGCCAACGCCGCGGTGATTGCCTCTTGAAGCATTTTCTTTGTGTCGCCACCCGCGCCCATTTCGGCAAACGCAATGGTTCCATCTTTATTAATAAGGATGAGCGTTGGAATACCGGTGATGCCGTATGTCTTGGCAAGTTCCTCGCCAGCCAACAAGCAACCGTAGGTGTATTTCTTGGACTCCATGTATGTCTTGGCGACGCCGTCTTTTTTCTCCCAGGTGTTCACGCCAAATATCGCAACATCTTTGTCCTTGAACTCTTCGCTGAGTTTCTGAATGACCGGCATGATTTGCTTGCATGGACCGCACCATGTCGCCCAGAAATCAAGCAACACAACTTTGCCTTTGAGCGAATCAAGCGTGACTTCGGTACCAGCAAGACTGGTCAACTTAAAGCCAGGCGCCTTGTCACCAGCTTTGAAAGCGAGCGCGGGCGTCCTCTGAGAGCTTTCGTCCTCTTCCTCTTTCGGCGCATCGACCTTGGTGAAACCTTCAGGCATTTTCTGCGTGAAGAGCGCGGGATCAATCGTGGAATTTATTTTCACATTTGAATACGTTGTCGTGGTTGGCGGTGGGCCGCCCATTTCACTCATATTGTTTGATTCAGCCAGGCGCCGCGGCATGTTGTCGGAGCGCGCAAAAGCGATTGTTTCCGTGAAGCGCACGGTTTGCGGAGTTAATTTTTCGCCTTCTTCCGCATCGCCATCTGGCTGAGGCTCAAGCGTCATCTGTCGCACAACGCGCACAACATCGCACGGAGTTCCGTCCACGGTTTCTTCCGGCTCAAGCGTGAATGACACAGGCTTGGGCGCGTCCTCTTCTTCACTGCCCATTTTTTGCTCCATGATCCAGCGCGGAAAATGTTGAATGACATCTTCCATGACTGGGTTCATGTTCTTGCCCAGGTCAAGAAATGTTTTCGCAGTGATATCCGTCACAGCAGTGTTGTCTTCAGTGTTGGTGATGATGCGCGTGGGCTTTGCATCTTTGAGAACTTCAAGACGGAATCCTTTAACGCCGTTGCCGTCATTTGCATCAAACATCATGACAAAGCGCGCGGGTTCGCCAAAGCCTGGCGGCAATTCTTCACCCTTCGGAATTTCCATTTTCATTTGCGTGACACCGTCAAAGCTGGTCACTTTTTTCGCGGCGGCAACTGATGCGTCATAAATAGCTTTTGCTTTTGGATCAATAGTGTCGGCGGGATTGGCGACGGCCGTGGCCGCTTGCGTGCCCGATCCTTCTTTGAACACCATCACGCCCTTGGCCTTGCGGACTTCGCCATTCGCGGCGCCGTCTTGCTTGATTTCAACGTGGGTTCCAGCCACCACGCCCGATGCTGGCTTGGTTGGAGCGTCACCTTGAGCGAAGATGTTTGCACATAGACCAGTTGCAACGACAAGACCGAGGATTGATCGATTGAAAGATTTCATGCGCAAAGGATAGCAAGCAAACTTGCCAATGCGTCACATTCGTTTACGCTCAGGTGGTCAAAGCAATTCAAGTTGTTCGACCGCAATCACTCTTGCAACATTAAGGAATCAACATGCTTTCAATTCACAATCTTGTAAAAATTTATCCCGGTCCCGTCAACGCGCTGCAAGGCGTGTCGTTGAATATTGGCGAGGGTCTGTTTGGTTTGCTTGGTCCCAACGGAGCTGGCAAGAGCACGCTTATGAACACGCTTGCGGGTTTGCTTGAACCAACTTCTGGTTCCGTCACGCTTGATGGCGCGGACATTGTGAAGGACCCGCGCATTGTGCGCCGCCA
>CALFOZ010000143.1 GCA_937919205.1 uncultured Planctomycetia bacterium | reverse complement strand
CTACAAGATGGAAGTGATGGACGCGGTTCCCTTTAACGGCGCGATGATGCACGACGTGGGCGTGGTGGTGAGTTTTAATTCCGACAGCGACGAGATGGCGCGGCGCATGAACATGGAGGCCGCCAAGGCCGTGAAGTACGGTGACCTCACTCCAGATGAGGCGTTGAAGTTTGTCACGCTGAATCCCGCCAAGCAATTGCGCATTGACAACCGCGTGGGCAGCCTTGAAGTTGGCAAGGACGGCGACTTTGTGATTTGGTCTGGCGATCCACTGAGTAGTTTTTCATTGGCAGAAAGCACTTGGATTGAGGGCGCGTGCTATTTCGAGCGCACTCAAGAACGCGCCATGCGAGAGCGCGATACAAAGTTGCGCGCGCGCTTGCTTGAACTTGCGGTTGCCGAGGGCGAGAAGAGCGGTAATTTAAAAACCATTGAGCCGCCAAAAGTTGAGCCCGCAAAAGATGCCAAGCCCGCGGCTAAGACATTGCTCACGCGAATGCTTGATGTTCGACGCGAAGCGATGGTGGACCAAGTGCGACGCGGCCGCGATCCAGAAAGCATGGGCCCTGGTGATTGTGGTTGTGGTGGTTCAAGCGAAGGTTGGAAAATTCTTTTACAGGAGAGCCGCTGATGAAACACTCAACACGCATTATTTTTAGCCTGGCAAATTTATTGGGCATGGCTACTTTTTCCGCCGCGCAAAGCGATCAGATTCCTGCGGTGCCCCAGCAAAAACCAATCGCGTTGCTCAACGCGCGCGTGTTCACCGCGGTGCCGGGCCAGACAGCCATTGATCGCGGCTATGTGATTTTTGACAAGGGCATCATCACCGCGGTTGGCGCGGGCGATGCTCCGTCATTGCCAGTGGGTTGCGAGAAATTTGATTGCGCTGGCCTCACCGTGCTTCCGGGCTTTGTGCATGTTGGAAGCCAACTGGGAATTGTGGAGGTTCAACAAGTGTCGGCCACCGATGACCGCGACGAATTTGGCGCGTATCACCCGGAAATTCGCGCGTGCGTGGCGGTGAATCCAGACAGCGATTTAATTCCGGTGGCGCGCTCGGGCGGCGTGTTGAACACGGTTGTGTTTCCGCAAGGCGGCGTTGTCGCCGGTCACGCAAGCGTGATGCGTATTGATGGTTGGACCAGCGAGGATCAAACCATGGTTGCGCGCGCGGGTCTGATTGTGCGTTGGCCAATGACGGAGCCAATCGTGGCGCCATGGATGGACAAAAGCGTGGACGACCAAAAGAAAGACGCGGCGAAAAATCTTAAAGAGATCGACACGTTTTTTGATAACGCCAAGACGTGGATGTTGGCGCGAGAGAAAGATCCCAAGACCGAAGGCGATTTGCGATTTGAAAATATGATCGGCGCGCTCAAGGGCGAGGAGCCCGTATATTTTGTGGCGAATTCGCCGGGACAAATTGAAAGCGCACTGCTGTGGTCCAAAAGTAAAAACTTGAAACCAATTATTTGGGGCGGCTCCGGCGCGGCGAGTTGCATTGCCATTTTGAAGGAAATGAAAGCGCCGGTGGTGATCGCCGGCATTCATAGATTGCCCGCGCGCCGCGCAGATTCCGTGGATTCTATTTACGCGCTTCCCAAAAAATTGGCGGACGCTGGCGTTCCATTTTGCATCGCCACAGGAAGCGATCCCAGCAACGAGCGTCATTTGCCCGATCACGCGGCCACCGCCGTGGCGTATGGCTTGTCGCGCGACATGGCGTTGCAAAGCGTGACCAGTGGCGCGGCGCAAATCGCCGGCATTGGCGATCGCGTTGGCTCTCTGGCGCTAGGCAAACTTGCCACTCTGCAAATTTCATCGGGCGAACCTTTGGAAATGACAACCGAGCCAGTTGTGATTTTCTCCGAAGGGCGTCGTGTTGATTTTGGAGATCGCCAGAAGCGACTGGATGTGAAGTACCGCGAAAAATATCGGCGAATGGGTTTGTTGCCCGCCGCAACGACCCCGGTTGAACCAGTTCTTAAACCAGCGTGAATCCAGAGAACCCCGCGCCCATCAGTCGCTAGCCTGTGGTTGTGCAAGACTTCAAGTCCCTTGGCGTAGATCCACTGTTCATCGCGTTTCTAACGCGATCCAATATCACCAAGCCCACCGAGGTGCAGGCTGGAACAATCACCGCCGCGGTGGCTGGCCGCGACATTGTCGCCGTGGCGCCAACTGGCACTGGAAAAACTTTGGCGTACTTGTTGCCCATCGCCACACGTTTGCGCGCCGACAAACCCAACCCCGACAATAAACATTTTGCCGATCAGCGCGCGCGGCTTCGCGCGATTGTGTTGGCACCCACGCGCGAGTTGGCGCAACAAATCGGTAAAGAGGCGGAGCAACTTCTTGGCGGAACGGTTTTAAAATCCGTGGTGGTGTGGGGCAAAAGCGCCATCTCCACGCAAGTTGCGGCGCTGAAAGCGGGCGCGGATATTTTGGTTGGAACACCCGGACGCGTGCGTGAATTGCTGGACCTGGACGCCTGCTCGTTGGCATGGATCAACATGGTTGTGATCGACGAGGCCGACCGCATGCTTGACATGGGTTTCACTCCGCAAGTCCGCGCGTTGATGGAGCGCATGCCCGCGGAGCGACAAACATTTTTATTCACCGCCACACTGCGACGCGCCGTGGAGGATCTGGCCAATGAAGTGGTGCGCGAACCATTTCGTTATGGCGGCAATTCAACGGCGGCGCGCACAATTCCAACCGCGTATGACTGCCGCGACCCGGCGAAAACTCCCTTGCTACTGCACTTGTTGAAAGATCCCACTCGCACTGGTGTGTTGGTGTTCGCGCGCACGCGCAGGCGCGCGGGTTGGGTGGCGGGAGCGCTTAAGCGCCACAATATCGCCACCGGTTTATTGCATGGCGACCGCTCACAAAAGCAACGCGAGGCCGCGCTGGATGGACTTCGCACTGGCGCCAACCGCGTGCTTGTTGCCACTGATGTCGCGGCGCGCGGGCTTCATGTGCCAGCGATTCGTTGCGTGGTGAATTATGATTTGCCCCCTATGGATGACGATGTGATTCATCGTATTGGCCGCGCGGGCCACGCCAGTGACTTCGCAGAATCATTTGTCTTTGTGGATGTAAAGGACCGCGCGCGATGGAGCCGCGTGGCGCTTGCGCTTGAGATTCCAGACGCTTTAACGCCAGACCCGGAAGCCGCGCGTGTGGCGCCAAAGAAACGCGACGTGGCCACAAGACACATGCCAGAGCCAACGGGCGTGAATCGCCCGCTTCGACGCAGTACAAAAATGATTATGGCCCTCAGTGGGCGACTGAAAGTGGCCAAGACCGCGCGCGAAAATGCGGCGGCGCAAAAGGGCCGCCTGCGCGGAAAACAATCCAACAAACCAATTGGCGCGAAAGTAAATGTTGGAAAGGGAATCAAGTCAAACCCAGGAGCGCGATGACGCGCGGATTGATCGCCGATGCTGTGCTGGCGTTGATGATCGCGATCGTGGTGTCGCTGTGCGTTGCGGCGTGGTGCGTGTACATGGTTTTTGGGGTGCACCTTGTTGACATCGACACATGGGTGGCCAACGGCCGCGACCCTTGGACTGTTTCGCATCACGAAGCTCTTGGCGTGGGCTGGGTCAATGGTGCGAAAATGTACGCGCCACTTGTGTCGCCAATTGAAGAAGTAGGCGCGCCGCCGTGGTGGGCTGTCAACGCGATGGCGCCCATGGATCAATATCAACGAAGCACACGGGTCGCAGTGCTTGGCGCCGGTTGGCCAATGGTGCAAGTGGTTCGTATTTGGGTGACCACGCGCAATGACGAACTTTTTCCGCCCAGCGCGGAGTTTGATGTGAGTGGAGCCTGCCTTGAAATGGGAAAAGATCGCTTGTGGGATGAGCCTCGCCAATTTGTATTTATGCCAATTCCAGCGGTAATTGATGCAATTCCGTGGTTCGCGTTATTCTTCGCTGGTCTGCGCCTGTATCGCCGCCATGGCGAGCGCAAGACCAAAATGTAGACCAAAATGTAGGTCAAACTCTGGGCCAAGCCGCGCAGATCAAGCCGCGCATTAAGACATTGACAATAGTGGTATCACCAAGCGCACCAACACCATAAGCGCCGCGGCAAGCGCGGACATTGCCAAGACTGCATGCACACTCATGGTGATTGATTCGCGCCAGAAATGCTCCAGCGTTTCTAAGCGAACCGCTTTCCAAGTCACGCTTATGGCCACACACACCGGGATAAGCAACAACCACCACCAATGCGCCACGGTTGGCAATGGTTGCAAAAACGGAATGTATCCCAGCACGATCATCATGGGTTTGCCTGCGTATCTTTCTGTACGCCACGGCTTGGCCGCTGAAGCACATCAAGCACGGCGATCACATTCATCATGCCCGCGAGGCCGCACATAAGAGTTCCAACTTCGTTGGCGGGACCCGCGCTTTTAAAACTGCTCACCATCACGGTTCCGTTTTGAACGGCAAGAGGAATCAATTCCCCAAAGCTTCCGCTTTTCAACAAATTTGTGTTGAGAAAGTCCGTGACAAACGCGAACGCGCCCGTTCCGCCCTGGGCTATGAACCACATCGCATCTTCACGTCGATCCACGCAATCCAATCCGCCCACCAATACCCCAAGAAGAAACAAGCCTCCAACTCCCAACAAAATCAGCCTTCCCCGAGCCATTTCGCCCACTTTCATGTGGCCCAGACCTGGCAACACCCACCCCAGAATGGCGGCGCCAATATTGAAAGGTTTATCTTGAAAATCTTCTGTCATTGCAATTCTTCATGGCTTTACCAAGCATTCGCAGTGTCATCCCCTGCCTGTGGGGCAAACTGTCCAGAGTGGTACAGTATATCTAGCAAACCGTCCATTGAATTTGGCTCACACTAAGGGAAGCCCATGACAACGCAACCACCCACGCCTGATCCTAAAAAAAAACAATTCTCCAATGATGTCACTGACCGACGCATTGGACTTGACCGCCGTGACATTGAAATTGCAAAGGCCTCCAACCTGGAGCGCCGTCGTGGCCCTGGCCGTCGACTCACTGACTTTGTGAAGACCGCCGAGGAAGGCGAGATGAACAAGGAGCAGTTTTTATTCCTGCTTGCCATTGACACATTCAAGCGAGTCAATCACAAAGCATTTCCAACCTGGACCGATGTGCTGGAGATCATTCGCAAGCTTGGCTACCGCAAGACGCTCAAAAGCGAAATTGCCCTAGGTTCGCGCGCCGTGGATTGGACCGAGCATGCGGACGCGGCGATTGGCGTGAACAGGTTGGCGCACGATCAAAAGGATTGAGCGCGCCAACGGCTTCGTGAAATAAAATAGTTCTTGGCCTTTTTCGTGGCGTCGCTAATTTACAAACGCGCCATGGTTCTGCAGAAGCAAAGTTGGCCACTCGCCTTGCCCAAACTTATTTTTTCTTAAACCAATCCGCATTGATTTGCACGTATTTCTGCCATTCGGCCGGCAAATCTTCGCTTGGGAAAATAGCCCGCACTGGACATTCATCAACGCAGAGACCGCAATCAATGCAAGTTTCCGGATCGATATAAAGTTGAGTGGCGTCGGTGAACGTGGTTGCGCCCTTCACGGGATGGATGCAATCAACGGGACAGACCTCAACGCAGGAGGCGTCTTTGGTTGCGATACAAGGTTCAGCGATCACGTGTGCCATATTTTATCTCTCAACATTCCTACTCTTCACATTCCGAACATGCGGTGCGGGATGATACCCAAAATAAATTGTTCATTACAAGCGAATCCATTATATCCGCAACAAGCAAAGCCGCATGTTTTTTATAAAAACCAAAAGAGCCGACTTGAAGTCGACTCTTTTGGAACTGTTCAGTAAGGTTCTAATCAGACCAAAACGCTATTAGCGCTTCTTTGAGGTCTTCTTAGCAGCCTTCTTCTTAGCAGCCTTCTTCTTCTTCTTAGCCATTGTGTGGCTCCCATGCGTTACGCTAGGTTGTCGGAGTGAGGAGGCGCTGCGTAACAGTAGCGTCTCCGCACATACTTGTACCTTTATCGACACGACTTGTGAAGTACCTTTACACAACTTTCTGAAACTTTTTTAAAATCGGACCACTTTGACACCATTTCAACCATCAAAACCTCTTCACCTTGTGCTTGTTGGAGCCAATGGACGCATGGGCCAAGCCATTCAACTTGCGGCGGTGAATAGTGCGCGCATCACTGTTGTGTGCGCTGGTGATGCATTGCAAGAATCAGTGAAAAATACGGATGTTGTGATGGATTTCTCATCCGATGATGGAGCGCGTCGCGCGGTTGAAATTGCCACCCAATGCAACGCCGCATTGCTTGTTGGCACGACTGGATTAAGTGAAAAAACTGTTTTGGCCATCCAAAATGCCTCGCAAAAGATTTCCACAATAAAAATTTCAAATTCTTCATTTGGAATCGTAATTTTGACCCGTTTGGCGTCACTTGCAACCACAATTTTGGGTTCGCAGGCTTCAATCACAATTCAAGAGACGCACCACACTGGTAAAAAAGATTCACCTTCTGGCACCGCGATTGCGTTGGCGGACGCGGTTCGCGCAAGTGGCGCAGACATTACGAACACAACTATTCATAGTCTTCGCGAAGGTGATGTGGTTGGCGATCATCGCGTGACTTTTGCCATGGAAAATGAAATTATTTCGCTTGAACACCGCGCTCTGAATCGAAATCTCTTTGCCGTGGGCGCGCTTCGCATCGCGGATTGGCTTCGCCATCAACCAGCCGGCATGCACACCGCCGAAGAATGGCTTTCTGATCTACTCTTGCGCAAGGACGCACCATGAGCATCACAGTTGAAAAATTAAGCAACGGACTCACCGTGGCTCTTGAACCGATTTCTGGAATGTCCACCACATCGTTGTCCTTCGCCATTCCCGCGGGCACCGCGGGCGATCCCGAAGGAAGCGCCGGAGAAGGCGAAAGTACCCTGCTTTCCGAGCTTATTGTGCGTGGATCTGGCTCGCGCGACAGCCGCGCGTTCAGCGAGGCGCTGGACACATTGGGGTGCGATCGCAGTACCACGGTCAACGCCAATCATGTTTTAATTTCCGCAACCATGTTGGCCTCGCGCTTGAACGCGTCGCTGGACTTGATCGCGGACATGGCGTTGCGCCCGCGCATTGACCCGGAACATCTTGAGCCCGTTCGTCAACTTTCATTGCAAGCGTTGCACGCGTTACCGGATGATCCGCAACACCTTGTGATGTTGCGTCTTGCCAAGTTGCATTTTCCACCGCCGTTCAATCGCACTGGATATGGCGACGAGGCGGGATTAAAATCTTTGACCACGGATCATTTGCGATCGGTTTGGAAGCGCCGCGCTGTGGCGCACGGATCCATTCTCTCCATCGCTGGCGCGATTGATACTGCTTCGGTGATTGCCAAAGTGAATGAATTGTTTGGCTCTTGGAGTGGAAGCAATGTGGAGGCAAAACCCTCCGGCGCGCGCGTCGGTGGGGTGGATCATTACTCTTTGGAAAGTTCGCAAACACATATGGCCTTTGCCTTTGACGCGCCACACGAAAGTGATCCTGATTCATTTGGATTTCGAATTGCCGCGCTGATTTTGGGAGGCGAAGCCAGCAGTCGTTTATTCACGGAGGTTCGTGAAAAACGCGGACTGTGTTACAGCGTTGGAGCAAGCGCGGCCACTGGTCGCGACCGAGGCGTATTGCACATTTATGCGGGAAGCACCCCCCAACGCGCCGCCACCACGGCTCAATGCATTTTGGACGAACTCGCTCGCTTTGAAAGTGGAGTGAATCAAATTGAATTTGACCGCGCCAAAGTTGGCTTTAAAAGTCGCATGGTGATGCAGGGCGAAAGCGCAATGGCGCGCGCCAGCACAATCACCAGCGATCTGTATCGCATTGGCAAAGCGCGAACACTGGCCCAACTCACGGCAACCTTGGAAGGTTGGACTTTGGAGCGCGTGAACGATGTCATTCAGCGCAGAATGTCCGCCACGTGGCGCGCCACCATGAGCAATGCAACCGTTGGTCCCAACGCCGTCGCCGACCAAGTGTGAGCTCGCTACACTTGAAATCCCATGTCTCTTGAAGCCCCACC
>CALFOZ010000142.1 GCA_937919205.1 uncultured Planctomycetia bacterium | reverse complement strand
TGTGTTCCGTGCCCTGCTCTGCGGATCTGAATGCGGATAATAAAGTGAACTCCGCCGACTTGGGACAGATGCTGAGCAACTTTGGAACTTGTCCTTAAGAATCGCAATCACAATCTGAATCACAATTACATTCGCGCTGATTGTTGTTTGTAAATAACAAGCCCCCAACGTGCGTATGTCAGGTGCTTGTAGCTCGCCGCCGCCTTTGCAAGGATTTAGCGAAAGCGCAGTAATTCAATGCGCGTGGCGTTGCGGTTGCGGATGCCGCCGGAGCTATCAGCTTGGGCGCCAGTCACTTGTGATTTGCTCAACGCGCTCACGCGGCGGACCCTGCCAGTCATTTCTAAATTTTCAAGTGCGTTGCGAACTTGCGCTCTACTTCCGCCAGCGGCGCGCGCAAGCGCCATTTCGCTGTCGCCGGCGCCGGTGTCAAAGCGAAGCGCGGCAAGCACGGACACGCGCAGGTCGCCGCGCATATCGGCGCGCACTACAAAGTCGGGGTGACGTTGCATGATCCACTGCGCGCTATGCAGCGCTTTGAACTTGAACGGCTGGTCCACGGTCCACAGTCTCCAGCGGCGCGCAATTGGACTGGCCGTGCGGCTTGCGCGCTCGATCAATGCGGCGTTGCGTCGCTCAACGGCAAAGAGCGGCCGCGCAATCTTCGCTGGGCGCAGATCCGCAATCACGCTGCGGAATTCCTGCGGGTGTTGGCCTTGCTGTGCGGTGTCCAACAACAATCCAAGCACGGGGTGAAACTCTGGATCAAGTTCATCTTGAATCAGGCGCCGTAAGCGATGTTTTGCCACTAAATCCCCATAAAGATGCAGCCAGGTATTCGTCATGCCAAAGAGCCGCGCCATGCCAATTGAACCAGCGATGGTGCGAATGACCAAGCGCTCAAGATCAATGGGAACACTGCTTTCTTGCAGCTGCGCGCCGGTAAAACCCACGCCAAGTTCGCGCCACGATTCAATAATTGGATTCAATGCCTCAGCAGTCATGGCGACCACTTATGGCGTTTAGGGTTTCCAATGCTGCGGCGTACGCATGTGGCGATATCCCGCGACCTTGAATTGTTGGGAACAAATCAAGCAGTTGATTCACATCTTTTTGTGTGAAGCAACGAGCCCAAATGTGCAAGCGCTGCTCTGATTTGCTGTGGCGAAAGGTCGTGATTTGTCATGTATGATTAAATCGTACACCGTTTTGCGCCGCCAAATCAAATAATGACCAAAAATAACAAGCCCCCGGCGTGCGTGCGCCAAGGGCTTGTAGCTCGCCGCCACCTT
>CALFOZ010000141.1 GCA_937919205.1 uncultured Planctomycetia bacterium | reverse complement strand
GGTTATAAGACTTCAAAATGAAGGCGCAATGCACTTTGAAATGCAGTCCCTGCGCCAACGGATGCGCGAAAATATATGCGTGCTTTCATACAAATCTCTTTGATTCACGCCAATATACACATCCTATGAACGTTTCCTTTCCCATGAACAAATTCCTATTCGTCACCGCTCCTCTTGCAATGGCTTGTGTTGTGTTGGCGCAAACCACGCCCAACGCTTCCTCCGCAACTCCAAGCGGCGCTCCGCCAACGCAACCAGCCGCGGCCCCAACTGACGCTACTGCAAAAGATTCCACAAGCAATCAGCAAAATCGCGGCGGCAATCGTCAAGGCGGTCGTGGCTTTGGAATGGGTGGTGGTGGAATGGGCGGAGGCATTGGGCGCTCCCTTGGCGCGGTCACGGAAATGCGCGAGCAATTTCAACCGTACCTTGTCAAGCGAGATGTTCCGCTGATCAAAGAGCAATTGAAACTTGATGATGGACAAGTTTCCGTGGTGGAAACATTTGTCACCGATTACGATACAAACTTCACCGCCGCCAGCGACAAGGCTTCGCAGGCCCAACAAGATTTGATGCGCTCCATGTTCCAAAGTTTCATGGGTGGAAATATGCGTGAGCGATACCAGAGCTTTGGCGAGAACATGCAAAAAGATATCGAGCAAATTGAAAAAGATTCAGGCACAGAAATGTCACCTGAACAACGCTCTCAATACTTTCGCGATCAAATGGACAAGATGTCCCAGCAAATTGCCGCCGAGCGCGAAACCAGCGGGGAAGCCGCGGAAACCCGCAGGATTGTGGGTGAAATGAATGCCGGGTCTGAAAAGTGGCGCAAGGAACGCGCGGTCTTGGATCGACAGGTTATGGATGAGATCAAGACCGCCCTTCAAACTGATCAAGCAACCAAGTGGGAATCATTTGAGCGGTTTATGCGCCGCGAAAAATTGCTCGGGCGCGGTCGCTTGAGTGGCGAAAATGTGAATTTATTCATGGTGATTGATGAGGCCGGTTTGACCAAAGATCAAATCACACTTGTCACTCCCACGCTGGATGAATATGAGTTGCGCCTTGATGAGGCGCTGAAGAAGCGCAGTGACTTCTTGGGTCAAAATGAATCCAAGGTGTTCACAGCCATTCAGAACAGCGATGCCAAAGCCATCGAGATCCTTGCCACAAAGGGAATTGATTTGAGAAATGGCGTGCGAAATGTGAACGAGCAATATCGCACGGCGATTGCCGGAGTTCTTCCAGTTGATGAAGCCAAGCGATTCACGCAAGCGGCCCTTGCGTCTGGGTTTGCCCGCGTCTATCGGCCAACACGTGCGGAGCGCGCCTTTGAAAAAGCGGTGGCCATTGAGGGTTTGACTTCTGAAATTCAGACCGCAATCACCGAAATGCGAGCCGCGATGTTGTTGGAGCTTGTTGCCATGAATGAAAAAATCGCGCAAACAATTCGCAAAGGCGAGCCCGCTCGTTTGCAGGAAGAAGCAGTGCGCTCCGCAGGTTTGCTCAACGGTGGCGCGTCGCGCATGTTTGGCAGAAATGATCCTGATATCGCCGACGAAATGCTGTCCAAGCGCGGCGATATGACCGACAAATATGTCGAGCGTTTGAAGTCCTTGTTGACCACGGAGCAGATTGCAATGCTTCCAAAGGGAACTAGCCGTGATGACGGGCGCAATCAAGGACCATTTGGTTCGTGGACAATCTCCGACATGCCCGAGGAAAATCGCGCCATGGCCAAGGCCGTTGACAAAGACGGCAATGGAATTATTGAGGGCGATGAGCGCCGTGAATTGTTCCGCTCAATGAGACCAGCCGATGCTGGCGGCAATGGTGGCGGCAATGGTGGAGCAAACGGTGGCGGTCAAACCGGCGGCAATAGTGGAGGTCGTCAGCGCGGCGGCAATCAGGGTGCGGCGGCGCCTGCAAATACTGGAGGCTAAGGGGGCATAATCATCGATATGCAAAAATGCGGCGCTTTGTTTGCGCCGTTTTTTATTTGACGTATTGACTAAGCCTTCGGCCGTGACCATGCGTGATGTCAGTCATACATCCACTGAAACGCGAATTAGATTTGCCCCTGCATTCTAAAAATTTCAGACGCGTTGTGCGCAAAGGCAACGGCGCAAGTTGTCTTGTATGTAGCATTCTCGCATGAGCAATTCATCTAAGCCACCGGTCAATGCAAACGTAAATGATCACCTTGCATTTGCAAACATGAATCCGTCGCGCCGCACATTTATTCGCAGTGCCGCCGCCTTCGCAACGTTTCCAATGCTTCCAGGATTTTCAGCGCGCGCACTACCGCGATTTCAACTGGGGCCAAATCAACGCCTTCAACTTGCCAAGGTGGCCGTGGGCGGAATGGGTGAATCGGATCTTGAGGAATTATCCAAGCACCCAAATGTTGACATTGTCGCTCTGTGCGATGTGGATGGACGTGGAAAAGAAAAATACGCGACGAAATTTCCCAAGGCGCAGTGGTTTAACGATTGGCGCGAGATGTTTGACAAGCTGGGAAATAAATTTGACGCGGTGTCGGTGTCCACGCCAGATCACATGCATGCGCCAATCTCCATGAGCGCCATGAATATGGGCAAGCATGTGTATTGCCAGAAACCATTGGCGCACTCGGCGTATGAAAATAGAATGCTGGCGGATTTTGCCAAGGGGCATTCCAAAATTGTCACGCAAATGGGAACGCAACGCTCTGCAATGATCGGCCGCAGACAGCAATTGGAATTGCTCAACGACAACGTGATTGGCAAGATCAAATCCATTCACGCATGGAGCGATCGACCGATGGGTTGGTGGCCGCAAGGAAATCCAATGCCAACTGGCGGCGAGACTCCGCCCAAATGGTTGGCGTGGGATTTGTGGTTGGGCGTTGCGCCAACGCGGCCATATGTTGACAAGGCCTACGCACCGTTCATGTGGCGCGGCACCTACGACTTTGGTTGCGGCGCGCTGGGTGACATGGGTTGCCACATTTTGGATTATCCATTCATGGCCGCGAAGCTTGGCTTGCCCATTTCGGTGCGGTGCGATTGCACCGACGCCACCGAGGACGAATTTCCAACCAAGGAAACCATCACGCTGAAATACGCGGCCACCGATCGCACCGTTGCCGAAGGAGTGACGGTGATGTGGTACGACGGGGGTCTGCGGCCAAGCAACGGCTTGCTTGGAATTCCCGATGGCGTGGATATTCGCGGCAACGCCTCGGTGGTGATCGGCGAGAAGGGCGTGATGCTCTGTCCGCTTGATCCAGAACACGACAAAGACACTGGCAAAGTGACTTTGTCAGATGAGCCATTGGTGTGGGACAATGCAAAATCACCCGTGAAACTAAATTTGCCCACATTGGAAACGCGCAACCATTATTTTCATTGGGTGGATGGATGTTTTGGAAAGACCACTCCGCAGGCCAATTTTGCGTTCGCGGGTTTGATGTGCGAAAGCTTGAGCGTGGGCGCGGCGGCTAGCCACTTCGCCAATCGTGATTTGCAATATGACCCTAAGAACTTCACGTTCGTGAACGAGCCCTTGGGCGCGCAATATTTAAAGACGAAGTATCGAAACGGTTGGAGCGTGAAGGGACTTTCGTAGCGCGCTCGCAAATAAAGTTCACGGATCGCTTGAGCGCTTGGGCGGTGTTTACTAGTTTAAATTTAAATCCGCGCGCAATCTGCTCAGCGTTCGCGCACCAATTCAGGCAATGTTGCCACCAAGCCAATCAAGGGCGACTTGTCGTCGGTTTGAATTTGCACCAACACCAAAGGCGTGGGTTGAAAATATCGCAACAAGCCGCCGGCAAAAGGTGTTCCGCCCGCTTGATCCCACATGGAGTCCAGTGGAACTTCCACGGTTTCACCAGCCAGCAATTGCGGCATTCGCACCACATAGCGTTGATTCAGCCACAGATCAAAATCTTTGTAGTTCACTGCCGTGGCGTTGATGATCTTCAATGAGCTTGCGTCGGGAATAACTTGTATTTGCGCAATACTGCCCTGGGTCAGTTCAAATGGGTAGGGGCGTGTGGCTTTTTGCGGCTCATATGGAACCATGGTGCAGGCGGTTGGCAACACGCATGCGGCCACAAGAACCAAACTGAAGCCGAGATACTTTCCTAAAAAAGTTTCAATCATCACATCGCAAAGGATAGCGGCTGGAATATGCTTGGCGGCGTGAGTGTTTCACTTGAACCAGAAGATCCAGCGCATCATGCGCCTAGGGGTTCGCTCGAATCAGCGGCGCAAGTTGCGCGCAATTATCAACTGGATCCGCGCATTTCCGCCACGGTTCCTGGTTTTAATGCGCCGTTTTTTCAGGCGGGACTTGCGGGCTATAGCGATGGAGCCATGCGCTTGATCGCGCGCCAGCACGGTGCGCCGTTTTGCATCACGGAGGCGTTGCTTGATCGCACGCTGATTAACGGCGGCAAAGGCAGGCGCAAGGAAGATCCGGATTTGATCGCCAGTGAATGCGGGCTTGGCGAGGTGGAAGAAAATCGCGTCGCCGGTTTGGATGATCATCCAATCGCGGGCCAAGTGATGGGAACGCTTCCCGATGAGATGGCCAAGGCCGCGTTGATTTTGGTGAAGATGGGCTACGACGTGATCGATGTGAATCTGGCGTGTCCCGTGAAGAAAATTCAGAAGTCGAATCGTGGCGGACATTTTCTGGCGCATCCGCAAGAGGCCATCGCGGTCTTGAAGGCGGTTCGCGCCGCGGTGCCCGCAAGTATTCCGTGCACCGTGAAGATGCGGCGCGCTTGGGATGACACTTCTGAAATGGCGCGCAATTTTGAAACCGTGTTCGACGCCGCGTATGAAATTGGTTTCGCTTGGGCGGTAGTGCACGCGCGCACGGTTCTGCAAAAATATCAAGGCTTCGCCAAATGGGAAGTGCTCACGGATCTTGTGGCGCGGCGTCCCGATCGAATCATCATGGGATCTGGCGATATTTGGAGTGCGGCGGATATTTTTCACATGTTGCGCGTGTGTGGAGTGAACGCGGTCAGCGTGGCCCGCGGCTGTATTGGCAATCCTTGGATTTTCACGCAAGCCCGGGATTTAATGGCGGGTCGCACTCCGCGCGCGCCCACAATTCAAGAGCAACGAGACGCTTTGCTGAAACATTGCATGTTCGCGGAAACAATTCATGGCGAGCGAAACGCCGGCAGACGAATGCGAAAATTTGGAATCAAGTTCGCGGCGCATCACCCCAAGCAACATGAGGTGAAGAATGGATTCATTCAGTGTGAAACCATGGAGCAGTGGCGTGTTGTGATCGAGCAATTTTATGGTTTCACAAGCACTCGGGTTGATGAAGTGTCGCTTCCATCTTCTTGAGCGATTCGAGGCGGGGCAATTACAAACACGGACACGGCTCCTAGAGCGGGATCTTCCTCTGGATTTCCCATGCGCCCCACAATAATTCGCGATCCAAAGATGCCCACCATGTGGCCCGCAAGTTGATCCGGCGCCGCATCGGGCGCCACAAGTCTTTCCACCGACCATTGATCAAGAGAATTTCTGACGCCAGCGAAAGCGGCGCCAGACATTCGGCCCGCCAGTGAATCAATACTGGCGCCAAACACCGCATGATGTTGATGTAGCGCAAGAGAACAGCCAAACGAATCCGCTTCGCGCACATTTGCAGGCATAATAGTTGCCGCAACGTGCCAACCATCGCTGGAACGTCGATACTCAAATGCCATTCCCCTGGCATCAAGGTCCGTTTGATTTGGGCGAACGAGGCGCGGCGCTCCAATCAGAACACGGCTTTGATCGCCGGCAACAGCGCTTCCAAACCATCCACGCGTTCCAGATGGGCAAGATAGTTCCGTATCCAGAACCCAACCTGTTGCGCCGCGGGTGTAAATAAATGCGCGGCCTGAAAAGTTTCCGTCGGATTTGTCGCCGGGCGCTCCAACAATAATTCGGCCTGAATCAAGCGCCACCGACAATCCAAACAACGCGCCCGCTCTTGGTGGATTGGAAACCAACGTGGCCACATTGCGCCAACCATTTTGATCGCGCTCAAAAACTTCAACTGCGCCGGAGTCGATCACGCCTTCATCAGCTTTGGGCGCGCCAATCACCAACGTGTGCTCGTCGCAGGCAATCGCCGCGCCAAATTGATCGGCGGCGTTGCAAACAGATCGCTTCAGCGTGGCTTGCAGATCCCAGCGTTGGCCAACTCTTATATATAGAAACGCCGCGCCGGTTTCAAACGCACCGTCACTATCGCGCGGTGAACCAATCAACAGCATTTTATTTTTAAGAGCCACACACACTCCAAATTGCGCGTGCACATCGCCAGATGGATGTGAAATTGCGCCATCGCAAAGCCACTGTCGACCCGCTAGCGTGTAGGTGCGAACTCCGGTTTGATCAACGCAAAGATCCCAATCGCGCGCGGGACCAATCGCAATACTGCGTTCATGGATTGAAACCGCGGCGCCAAACTTCCATTGGAAATTATTCGCATCCGGTTCTATGGTGGATTGCCAGCGCCACGCAGGTGTGGCGCGCGCTCTCTCTATATGCGTGGTTGGCATGACCGCGCTCGGTGATTGCCTGTCTGGCATGAAGGCGGAGGAAATATCCGTGGGCGCCGGGCCGCCATGAACCAGCGGTGCCATGGGGATTCCTCCGCCCAGGTTGTTGTTGCCAAAATATGAAATGTGGTTGAACTGCGCGGGAATCAGCGCGGATGCGCCAACAACAATGCAATTCACAATGACCCTGAAGCCTTCCATGGCTACCTCCTTAACCGTGTCGCGGCATCTATGCGCCGCGCGCGCGGCTCGTCCTTGATCCATGAGCAACGTATCGTTGAAGCGGGGCGTATTTAAAATGTGTTGCCTTTTTTCTTGCGTTAATATGAAATAAATGCAAACAGATTTTATTTCGTACGCCGATTCGCAAATGGAATATGAGGGCTACGCGGCTTTTGACGGTGCCGTGACAACGCGGCGTCCTGGAGTGTTGGTTTTTCACGCGTGGGCCGGTCAAGATGATTTCGCGCGCGTGCAGGCGGAAAAACTGGCGGCGCTTGGCTATGTGGGTTTTGCGGTTGATATGTATGGCAAGGGCCAGCGCGGAAATTCCGCGCAGGAAAATAACGCGCTCATGCAACCATTCATGAATGACCGCGCCATGTTGTTGGCGCGTGCCAAGTGTGCCTTGAACACACTGCAACATCATCCGCAAGTGGATCGCCACCGCATTGGCGCGATCGGTTTTTGCTTTGGCGGTTTGTGCGCTATGGATGTGGCGCGCGCGGGTCTTGAAGGCGTTCGCGCCGCGGTCAGTTTTCATGGTCTGCTTGGCGCGCCTGTTGGCGTTCCCGGCGGCGCAAAACCTTTGCATACAAAAATTTTGGCGTTGCATGGTTGGAATGATCCAATGGCCAAGCCCGCCGATGTTGTGGCATGGGCGAATGAACTTACCGCCGCTGGTTGTGATTGGACGCTTGAAGCATTTGGCCACCGCGGCCATGCGTTCACAAATCCACAAGCCGCCGAAGCGGCCAATGGAATGCAATTTTGCGAGTTGGCCAACCGCCGCGCCTATGCGGCCATGGAAGATTTTTTACACGAGACATTGCAAGAAAAATTATCCGGCGCGCCTTCAGCAAAAATGGGCGCATGTCCAACGCCGGCGTGAACGTCGAAACGAATTATTTGTAGCCGCAGTGCGCCGTTTATTTCAAACGCATTTCAATAGCACGCCTTCAGCAAAAATGGGCGCGTGTCAAACGCCGGCGTGAACGCCGAAATAAAATATTTGTAACCGCAGTGCGCCGCTGATTTCAAGCGCATTCGCGTGTCATGAATCAATCCAACGTGTGGTGTTCAAACGGGTCCGCGCGCGCCATCAATCAATTCAACGGTGAGTGATCAGACGCATCAGTGGGTTACGGCCGCTGACTTCGCCGCCCACGCTTGAATCCGCGCTTGTGTCCCTTCACATTGGCAACGTCATCGCGCGTGAACAAATCGCGCCGCGAATCACGACCGCCCTCGGCGCGCTGAACATCTTGCATGGTGATTTTTGAAGCGGTCGCATCTTTCTTGCGGCCAAGTTGCGTGATGGCAAGGTCCATTGAGCGACTGGCCAAATTGATCGACAATATCTTCACTTTCACCGGATCGCCAAGACCAATTGTGGCGCCACTGCGCGCGCTGACCAAACGGCCAGTGCGCTCATTCAGCAACCAGCGATCAGCGCGGTCGCGGCTTGAAGGCAGTGCGTTGAATTTCACCAAACCATCGGCGAGATATCTATTGATGCTCACCCACACGCCTTGCGTGGCCAAGTTGGTCACCACCGCGTCCAGTTCGTCGCTCAGATGGTTTTCCTTCAAGAATTGCAACACCAAGAACGCGCGCAAATCGCGCTCGGCGCCTTCGCTGTTCACTTCTGTTTCGGAACAATGTCGACCGGCTTCCGCAAGCGCGACCTCGCCCAAGCAACGCGTGTCGCCTTCAAGTTTGTGAATAAATTCCTTGAACTTTTTTCCGCCAGGCAGGTTGGTGCCATTGGACGAAAGATCAAGCCACGCTTGCAACGCGCGGTGCACAAGCAAATCTGGATAGCGGCGAATTGGGCTTGTGAAATGCGTGTATTGCTCGCTGGCCAGCGCGTAATGGCCAATCAGCGCTGGCGAATACGTGGCCTTGGAAAGCGTCTTGAGCACCGCCATGTGAACGGCGCGCGCGGAATCGGTGCCGCGGGTTTTCTCCAGCAGTGTGAGTAAATCCTCACGCTCCGGTTCATCGGGCAAGCGAAAGCCAACACTGCGCGCGAATGTGCGCAACTCCTCCATGGTCTTAAACGCTGGAGGCGGATGGATGCGGCGAATAAGCGGAATAGAAAGTTCAGCGAATAGGCGCGCCACGGATTCGTTGGCCTCGACCATGAACATTTCAATCAGCGTGTGTGTGAAGGCGTTGTCTTCTGGAACAGCGTCAATCACATGGCCGGCCTCGTCAAAAACCAAAACTGAAACTGGAAGATCAAGAACAAGTTGGCCTTGCGCAACGCGGCGCTTCTTCAGAATTTTTGCAAGCTGATCGGCCAGGCGAAGATTGGCCACAAGCGCGTCAGTTGGTTCCGTGATGTTGCGCGCGTACGTCTTGGCTTCTTCGGTGCGGCCATCGATGAGATGTTGCGCCTCTAAATAAGTGAGGCGCTTGGAACTTTGAATCACGGTGCTGGCAAAGCGCGACTCAAGCGGTTTGCCGCGCGAATCAAATCGCATGATGGAAGTTTTGCAAAATCGCGGAACGCCCTCTTGCAAACTACACACGCCGTTGGAAAGAGTTTCAGGAAGCATGGGCACCACGCGACGCGGCAAATACGTGCTGTTTCCGCGGGCGGCGGCCTCTTGATCAAGCTCGGATCCTTGCGTGACAAAGTGGCTGACGTCGGCGATGTGCACCATCAGTTCAAAGGTGCTGTTGGTGGGATCGAAACTGACCGAGCAGGCGTCGTCATAATCGCGCGCGTCGGGTGGATCAATGGTCCACGTCAAAGTTTTTGTAAGGTCCAGTCGCTCAGTCCTATCCCACGGACCAGAACTTTCGCCCTCGAAAGAAATTGCGGCAAGCGCCGCTTCCGAAGAAACTTTTTCACTGAAGCCTTCGCGCAATTGATATGTGTGCATGACCGCGGCGGTTTCAACGGCGGGCTGACCGGCAATGCCAAGCACTTCAACAATCGCGCCTTCGGCATACACGCCTTCGGATGGAAAGCGCACAAGATCAAGCGTGACCTTGTCGCCGGCCTTGGCATCTTTGGCGTGCGGATCGCGCACCATGATGGGCTCGCCGCGAAACGCTTTGCCATCGGGTTGCACAATCCATCGCTTGCCTTCTTGCACCAAAGTTCCAGTGAAGCGCGTGCGACCGCGTTCGATCACTTCAATCACGCGGCCCGTCATTCCAGAGTCGCTGGCGCCGCCGCGAACAGGCGGAGTCCAGCCGCGTTGCTTGCGGCTGACCGAGCAACGAACGCGATCGCCACTCATGGCGTCGCCCAGATTTCCCGCGGGCAGAAATAAATCGCCATCGCGCGTGATGCGGTCTGGCCGCACAAATCCATGGCCTTTCTGCGTGACAAACAGGCGTCCGCAAATTTCATCCTCATGGGTTGGAAGGCGCAGACGACCCTTGGCGTCAAGTTCAATGCGACCATCTTCGGTGAGCAAGGTCACGGCTTTGTGAAACGCCACGCGCTCGTTGTCATCAATGCGCAAGCGGTGCGCAACCACATCGGCTTCAAGGGCGCGTTCGCCGTCATGGGACAGGTGTTGAATAATTCGGTCAGTAAATCTGCGTGGCATTGGATGAGTCTATCTGTGAAATGGTTTGTGGATGAGGGGTGTGAGTGTGATGATGATTGAGGTTGTGAGTGGGGTAATGGTGGGCGTGGTTGCGAGCGGCGTTGTCAGCGCGGTCACTTTTTCTTGCGGCGCAAGTTGCCTTTGCCGCGGCCAACGCGTGATGGATGCACGGCTTTGGAAGCCATATGTTGTTTGTTTGAAGCCGCGGATCGCGGCGCATTGCTTGAAGAACTTTCGCTGGAAGCGGATGATGATTTTACGCCAGATGCCGCGGAATTTGACCCTGTTGTGGCGCCAGCAGAATTTCCGCCAGCAGAATGTGCGTTGGAATTTCCGCCCTGAGTTGATGCGCCAGATTCGCTGGCCGAAGCCGCGCCGCGTTTGGTTGATGCACTAGATTCGCCGCTTGAATTTGAAGTTGACGCGCTTGATTTTCCATCACTGCTTGCGCCAACCGCGCCGCTTATTGCGCCCGACTTTGAATCTGACTTTGAATCCGACTTCGCCGGTCCAGCCGCTGTCGGTTTTGAATCGCCTGTTCCCGCGCTTGCGCCCGAAGCCTCTTGTGAGGCTTTTTGTGAAGACTGCCGGTCCGCCTCGGCGGCCTTGGTGTAGCCCTCACTGCGATAATCAGTTTCATAAAATCCACTGCCCTTAAAAATAACCGCGGAGCCAATACCAATTTTTCTGCGCACTTTGCGCGCTTTGCAACTGGGACAGACGCGATCAGGCTTGGACATGATCGACTGGAACTTTTCGTATTCCTTGGCGCAAGCGTCGCAGATGTATTCGTAGGTTGGCATGGTGGTTGTGAAATAAATATCAGCGCGAATCGCGCGCGCCACGTGGCGCGCTTAGGCGTTGGGTTGAATAGCCACTTTCGCGGGGCGCAACACCGTGTCGCCAATGCGATATCCGTTTTGCATCTTCATGCTGATCGCGCCGGCCTCCACGCCATCGACTGGCTGTTGCATAACCGCCTCATGCTTGCCTGGCTCAAACGCGTCGCCAATATTTGGCTCGATCATTTCAACGCCCACGCGCGCCAGTGATTTCCAAAGTTCGCTTTGCAACAATTGCAATCCTTGCGCCGCTTGCTCCGCGGTCAAGCCTTTTTGCGCCAGTGCCAACTCAAATTGATCAAGCACAGGAACCACGCCGCGGGCCACGCCCATGATGCCTTGCGTGCGGGCGCGCGCTTCATTCTCCACGCCACGTCGCGCCGTGTTCTGCAAGTCGGCCACCGCGCGCAATCTGGAATCTTTCAACTCCGTGATCTCGCGCTCAAGTTTGGCGATCACATCTTCCACGGTCAGCGCGGCGTCTTGCTTGTTGCCGTCCATGTCCGGGTCTTGCGTATTGTTGGTTTGTTCATTGTTCATTGTGTGGCTCCTTCTTTCAAATCAATCGAATGTCATCCACCAGTAATTGAATCTTTCAAGTCCTTCATTTTGTCCCAAAAGCCGCCTTTTGAAGCGCCTTTACGTGGCTCGATCTTTTCCGTCTTGGCAAATTCTTCCAGCAATTGTCGCTGACGATCAGTGAGTTTGTGCGGCACTTGCAACAGCAATACAGCCACCAAGTCGCCGCGTTTCTTGGAGCGCAAATTTGGAATGCCGCGGCCATCCACGCGCACCGTGTCACCTTGTTGCGAGCCGTTTGGAATTTCAATTGCAACTGGTCCATCAATTGATTTCACTTCCACCACGCCGCCAAGGGCCGCGCGCGAGAAACCAATCGTGAGCGCCATGACCAAGTCGTCGCCGTCGCGCTCGAAATCTTTGTGCTCTTTCACGCGCACCACGGCGTGCAAATCTCCGCGCACGCCACTGCCGTCCATGCTTAGTTCGCGCCGTGGCGGTTCGCCTTCGCCGGCCACGCGAATCACTTGCCCGTCTGCGATTCCCGCTGGCACCTTCACGCGCAATCGTTTGTTGGTGCGCATGCGTCCCGCCCCGCGACATGCGGTGCATTTGTCAATGACAATTTTTCCCGCGCCTTGGCAATTGGGGCATGTTGTGACCATGCGAAACATTCCGCCAAGGCCATTCTGTTGCACTTGTCCGCGTCCTTGGCATGTGGGGCACGACACAGGCGATGATCCTGGGCGCGCGCCGCTTCCAGCGCACGCGGTGCACACATCTTGGCGCGAGAATTCCACATCGCGGTCACAGCCATCAAGAACTTCCTTTAATTCAAGCTCTATTTCAGTTTCCAAGTCATAGCCGCGCGCCGGACCGCGTTGACGCGCGCCGCCACCGCCACCACCAGAGCCACCAAAAATATCGTTGAACATGGAGAAAATATCCTCCACATGCATCGAGCGAAAATCATGGTGCGGATTGCCGCGCAAGCCCGCGTGGCCATGTCGGTCATACAACTGGCGCTTCTCGCTGTCGCACAAAACTTCATAGGCCTCGGCGCACGCTTTGAATTCCGTCTCCGCCGCGGCATCGCCGGGATTGCGGTCGGGGTGGTACTTCATTGCTTGACGGCGATAAGCGCGCTTGATGTCTTCGGTGGAAGCATCTTTTGCGATTCCCAATAGTTCGTAATAGTCGCGTGGTTGCGCCACTGTGGCTCCGCTGTTGTTAAGAAAGAAAAAGGGACCGAGCCGGTTTTTATTGCCGACTCGGTCCCTGGGTCAAGACCGAATCAAATCCATTTGCATTTTGCCAATTGCATCACGCATGGATTATTAGTGAATGCTGTCCTCTACAGGATCAGTGTCGTCCTTCAAGTCCGTCACCAACACATCAGTGGTGAGCATAAGACCGGCAATGCTGGCCGCATTTTGCAACGCGGTGCGCGTGACCAAGACGGGATCAATAATTCCCGCCTTCACCAAATCTTGGTACTCGCCAATGCCCGCGTTGTAGCCGTAACCACCCTTGCCTTCAAGAATGTTCTCAACGGTGACATCGCCGTCCACGCCCGAATTCTGGGCGATTTGCCAGCAAGGCATGCGCATGGCGCTGATGACAATATCAAAGCCAAACTTCTCATCGCCTTCGGCCTTGCCGCGCGCCTTGGTCACGGCATCAATGGCGCGCAGATACGCCACGCCGCCGCCAGGAACATAGCCTTCCTTGGCCGCCGCGCGTGTTGCGTGAATGGCGTCATCAACACGATCCTTGGTTTCCTTCAGCGCGATCTCCGTAGCCGCGCCAACATTGATCACCGCCACGCCACTGGTGAGCTTGGCGTAACGCTCCATCAACTTCTCACGGTCGTATTCGCTGGTGCTCTTGTCATGCATCGCCTTGATTTGCTCGGCGCGCGCGGTGACATCGCTCTTCTTGCCCGCGCCTTGAACGATGACAGTTTCTTCCTTGCTAATCACAATGCGCTTGGCACTGCCAAGTTCACTCAGCGCAACATCTTCTAAGTTGCGTCCAAGATCTTCAGCGATAAATGTTCCGCCAGTCAGCGTGGCGATGTCGCCAAGCATGGCCTTGCGGCGATCACCAAAACCAGGAGCCTTCACGGCGCACACTTGCAACACGCCGCGCAAGCGATTCACCACAAGAGCGGCCAGCGCCTCGTTCTCAACTTCTTCCGCGATGATCAGCAGGGGCTTGCCCGATTGCGCGATCTTGTTCAAAAGAGGCAGTAAATCAGCCAAATTTGAGATCTTTTTCTCATGGATCAGAATTTGCGGATTTTCAAGAACGCACTCGGCCTTCTTTGGATCCGTCATGAAGTACGGCGACAGATAGCCCTTATCAAAGCTCATGCCCTCGACATATTCAAGAGTGGTGTCGGCGGTCTTGCCTTCCTCAACTTCGACAACGCCATCTGCGCCAACTCGGTCAATGGCCTCCGCGATCAGCTTGCCCAGGTGCGCGTCATGGTTGGCGCTCACGGTCGCAATCTTTTCCAGATCAGCGCGACCCTTGCACTTCTGCGCCATTTCAATCAGCGCGTTGCTGGCGGCGGTCGCCGCAAGATTAATTCCGCGTTGCAAAGCGACGGCATTCACCGCGCCCGCGACAAATTTCAAACCACCATTAAAGATGGCCGCGGCAAGAACCGTGGCGGCGGTGGTTCCATCACCAGCGACGTCGGCGGTTTTCTTGGCCACTTGATGCACAAGCTTCGCGCCCATGTTCTCGAAAGGACATGGCAACTCAACTTCCTTGGCAACGCTGACGCCGTCCTTGGTCACGCTTGGATTGCCGAATGATTTTTGCACGATCACATTGCGGCCAGTTGGGCCCATGGTCACGGCGACCGCGCGCGCGATTTGATCCACGCCACGCTTCAGTTCCGCGTGCGCCAAAGCCTTGAATTTCATTTGTTTATTGCTCATTTTTGTTTCCTTTATGTGTGCGACTTAGCCTTCAATGATTCCTAGAAGTTCACTCTCACGAACAATGAGGTGCTTGGTGTTTTTGATTTCAATTTCGGTGCCAGAATATTTTCCGTACACAACGGTGTCACCCTTTTTTACAAGCGGTGTTTGGCGCGTGCCGTTATCTAGCAACTTGCCTGGACCAGTGGCGACCACTTTGCCTTGCATTGGTTTTTCCTTGGCGCTCTCGGGCAGAAAAAGTCCGGATGCGGTTTTGGTTTCAGCGTCGAGTGGCTTCACAAGAATGCGATCTTCAAGAGGACGAATGTTTGACATGGTGTTTTCTCCGTAAAAGTTTTTGTAGGTTGGATGAATTAAAATAATTTAGTGGGCGTGTGAATGATCATGGGCCGCTGTCCCGTCCTTGGCCTTTGGAGCCTCGGTGATCACGCAGTCAGCGCTCAACAGTAGACCAGCCACGCTGGCCGCATTTTGCAAAGCGCAACGATCAACCTTGGCTGGCGTGATCACGCCGTCCTTGATCAAGTCGCCGTAGGTGCGAGTGAGAGCGTTGAAGCCGTTGTTGCCAGTCATGGCCGCGACTTTGGACACCACAACGGTGCCCTTTTCGCCCGCATTTTCAGCGATAACGCGCAGTGGAACAGTAAGCGCCTCGGCGATCACATCAAAGCCAAAGGCCTCGTCGCCTTCAACACTGGCGCGCGCTTTTTTCACGGCGGCAATACTGCGCACAAAACTCACGCCGCCACCAGCGACCACGCCTTCGGCCACGGCCGCGCGCGTCGCATGAAGCGCGTCTTCAACGCGGCTCTTCTTTTCTTTCAGTTCCGTTTCGCTGCTGGCGCCAACTTTAATTTGCGCCACGCCGCCGGCCAGTTTGGCCAAACGCTCTTGCAACTTCTCGCGGTCGTAGTCGCTATCAGTCTTGTCCATCTCGCCGCGAATTTGTTCACAACGATCCTTGATGCTCTTGGTGCTACCGGCGCCTTCAACAATCGTTGTGTTGTCGGCGTCAATGGTGATCTTCTTCACTTGACCAAGTTGCGCGATGGTGATCTTGTCCAAATCAATACCAAGATCCTTCATGATGGCTTGGCCACCAGTCAGAATGGCCAGATCTTCAAGCATGGCCTTGCGGCGATCGCCGTAACCAGGCGCCTTGACCGCGCACACATTCAACACGCCGCGCATCTTGTTAATAACCAACGTGCTCAGTGCCTCGCCGGAAACATCCTCCGCGATAATCAGCAATGGCTTCTTCACGTCCATCACTTTCTCAAGGAAAGGCACTAGTTTTGTGATGGAATCAATCTTGTCCTCGTAAATCAGAACCAGCGCCTTGCTGAATTCAACCGTCATCTCGTCGGTGTCTGTGATGAAGTTCGCGCTGAGGTAGCCGCGATCAAATTGCATTCCCTCAACCACATCAACAATTGTTTCCAGGCCCTTGCCTTCTTCAACCGTGATCACGCCGTCCTTGCCAACTTTCTCGAAAGCCTTGGCCATCATGGCGCCAACTTCCTCGTCATTGTTGGCGGAAATACTGGCGACGGCGGCAATGCCACCGTTCACGCTTGCCACTGGCTTGGCCAGCGACTCAATGTTCTTTGTGACAACTGCAACGGCCTTACGAATGCCGCGCACCAACGCATTGGCTTCGGCGCCGCTGGCAATGAACTTCAGACCACTGCGGAAAATCGCCTCGGCAAGAACGGTGGCGGTGGTTGTTCCGTCGCCGGCATCATCGCTGGTCTTGCTCGCGGCTTCCTTCACAAGCTTGGCGCCCATGTTCTCTGCCTTGTTTGAAAGTTCAATTTCTTCGGCAACGCTTACGCCGTCCTTGGTCACGGTTGGTCCGCCCCAACTTTTATCCAGCACCGCGTTGCGTCCGCGTGGACCAAGCGTGCTCTTGACGGCGGCGGAGAGTTTTTCTACGCCAGCCAAAAGTGATTTGCGGGCTTCAATATCGAAGGAGAGTTGCTTGACGGACATTGGATTTTTTCTCCGTGAGAGTGTTGGAAAGTTGGTGAAGTGTCTTGACGCTCGAAATCCTCAAAAATGAGGGAGCCTTTCTGTAGATACAAATGGGATGCCAAAGCGCATCGGATAGGCTGGCTGAGTGCAAATGATGGCAAATCCACACCTAAGTAATTGCAAAACATGAGTTTAAGCCGTTAAATCAGCGCAATTCTCGCCGTGTTTAGGTCAAAAATTAGCGCTAAAAGCCCGTACATGATCCGGCCACAAATTTTGAATTGATTCCAATACCGCACTTATTCAAGTCGGTCTGCCAACCTGACAGCACCAAAACGCACAGATTGGACCATGGTTGGCACAAGTCCGTGCAGTTTCAAATTGCAAGGTCCTCGCAGTAGGGTTCAAGCACTCCACGCCGGGCTGGCGCATGGCGCAAATCTACATTTCACACTTCAAATTTCATGGGCGGTAACAGCAAACTTCTGGCGATCCACCATGCGTTGGCGACTAAATAAGCCAGCCCAAAAATAAGCACGGCGCTTTCTACGGCCACCAAACTGTCGGACACCATGGCGGCAACCTCCCATCCCAATTTGTGAATAAGAATGGGCGACGCAAATGCGCCAAGCGCAACCAATCCCAAAGTATAAATCAGTAAATTTATATTTTGGCGCGCTGATCCAGCTTCGCGAAACGCTTGCGAGCGACGGCCGCACACCAACAACAATCTTCGATAGCTGATCAACACCATCGCAAACGCTGGAAGTTGCAAAGCGGGGGCGGACATCTTCAGCCAATCCATCACCCATTCTTGCGGCTGTAATTTGATGGCGCTCACGATGATCACAATCAGTGTTGCCACCCACAACAACAAGCCGCCATTGAGCCACACGCGCCACTTGCGCATTTCCGCACGCAGTGAAAATTCGCTTGCAAGCAATCCCATACACGCTATCACAAGCGCGACGACCATCAACACGCACGAAGCCCTCCATCCAAAAGCCCGAATTTGCTCTGCAATTTTAGTGGATTGTCCCGACATGGAATCAAAGAACGCAATCATTGGTCCCGCCGATTGCAAGACGGCGCACAACATGCACGCCAGGGGAATGGCCACCAAGAAGGTCGCCACGCGAGCGGGCCGTTGCAACGCCACCAGCGCGCGTATTTGTAAATCAGAATGTCCCGCCAATGTCGTGGCCACGGCAAGTCCGCATTCGGGACACACATTAAAAAGATCACACCCGTGCAAATCATATTTGCAACGATCACAGCGAACATGTGTTGCAAGCGTGGGCATGAAGTTGAAAGTTATACTTATTCTTGTATGCGCAGTGCCACAGATAAAAAATCCGACAATCGCAAGGCAATTGTCCTGCTTTCCGGCGGTCTTGATAGCGCGGTCACGCTTGCGGCCCTGCACGCGGATGGTTTCACATGCGCCACGCTTGCCATTGATTACGGCCAGCGCCACCGGGTGGAATTGGAATTTGCCCAGCGTGTTTCGCGCGCTCTTGGCGCGAGCGAGCACCGCCAAGTCACGGTTGATTTACGCACGCTTGGTGGAAGCGCGCTCACCGCGGACATTGCCGTTCCAAAGGACCGCGACCTTGCGGGTGTTGATATTCCAGTGACCTACGTTCCGGCGCGCAATACGATTTTCCTTTCCGTTGCGCTGGGCTTCGCCGAATCCGTGGGCGCGCGTCACATCGCTTTCGGCGCCAACGCTTTGGATTATTCGGGCTATCCAGATTGTCGGCCGGATTTTATTGAAGCCTTTGAGCGCCTTGCCAATGTTGCCACGCGTGATGGCGTGCAAGCCGCCGCGGCGGGGCAGGCATGGTTTAAAGTGCACGCACCATTACTGCGCATGAGCAAGGCGCAGATTGTGTTGCTGGGAAAAAAACTTGGCGTGGACTTTGCGCTGACAACAAGTTGCTACGACCCAGGTGTGAACGCAAAACCATGTGGACTATGCGATTCATGTCGCCTGCGCGCCAAAGGTTTTGGCGAAGCCGGCGTGCTTGATCCGCGCGTTTAAATATCCAAATTTATATATCCAAGTTCTTCACTTCAAGCGCGTGCTTCTCAATGTAGTTGCGCCTCTGCTCAACATCCTCACCCATCAGAATGGAAAACAAATTGTCGGCATTGCTGGCCTGATCCCAAGTCACCTTCAGCAGAGTGCGCCGCGCGGGATCCATAGTGGTGTCCCACAGTTGAATGGCCTCCATTTCGCCCAGACCTTTGAAGCGTTTCACTTCAATGCCGCGGCGACCAACTTCATGCAATTTCTGCAAGATTGAAGGGATATTTGCCACTTCAACCATTTCGGTTTCCTTGGATTTCTCGTTCTGCACAAGCCAGCCGTAGCGCGTGGGCAAGCGCTCGCCGGTCACGCCTTCCTCTTGCACAAGCGTCCAGTGATTCATGTCCATGCCGGACTTTTCAAGCGACTCAAAAATCTTGTCGATCTCGCGGTTCTCATGCAGTGGACGCAACGTGGCCAACTTCGCCAAGTCCTCGCCTTCGGTGCTTGCGCCAACCGCGATCAACTTTAGTTTTTGGTTGACCAACTCCGCCATTGCGTCGGCCTCGCGATGAAACAGCGCGTCGTGACCTCGCCACGCAAGTATGAAACTTGGCAAACGATTCTTGCTTTCGGGATCTTTGGCGCGCGTCTCAAGCAGGCGCGCAAATTGCAGACCGCGATATTGACTGACCAGGCATAATTCTTCCAAGCGCGTCAACTCGCGGATCACGCGTTTCAGCGCGTCGCCGTCAATGCGGCTGGTTTCCTTGCCTTTGCTATCGCGAATAATCAGCGCGGCGTTACTGCGCATGGCCAAACTCACAAGCACTTCGTTCATGCGGTGATCGTTCAACACATATTCAACGCTCTTGCCACGCGCCACTTGATACAGCGGCGGCTGCGCGATGTAAATTCTTCCAAGGCGCACCAACTCCGGAATTTGGCGGAAGAAAAACGTGAGCAAAAGCGTGCGAATATGGCTTCCGTCCACATCGGCGTCCGTCATGATGATGATGCGCCCGTAGCGAATTTTGGACGCGTCAAAGTCCTCGCGAATGCCGCATTGCAGGGCCTGAATCAGCGTGCGAATTTCCTCAAAGCCCAACACCTTGTCCAAGCGCGCCTTCTCCACGTTGAGCAACTTTCCACGCAGTGGAAGAATGGCCTGCAACACGTGATCGCGCCCACCCTTGGCGCTTCCACCGGCGGAGTCACCTTCCACGATGAACAACTCGGTGCGTTCCACATCGTTGCTTGAGCAATCGGACAACTTGTGCGGCATGCCGCCAGAATCCAGCGCGCCTTTGCGTTTGATTAAATCACGCGCCTTGCGCGCCGCCTCGCGCGCCTCGGCCGCCAACTTCGCGCGGTTCACAATCACCTTGGCTTCGGCGGGGTTCTCTTCCAGCCACGCGCCAAGTTGCTCCGTCACCGCGGCGCTGACAAATGTCTCCACCTCTGGATTCAACAATTTTTCCTTGGTCTGATTGTTGAACGTTGGATTGGGCAACTTCACGCTGACCACGGCCGTCAAACCTTCGCGCAAATCCTCGCCGGTTGGAATGAAATCTTTTTCCTTGAACAAGCCCATGCGTCGTCCATAATTATTGATCACGGTAGTCAGTGATTTGCGAAACGCCGTGACATGCGTGCCGCCGTCGCGGTTTGGAATATTGTTGCCAAATGCCAGCAAAATCTCGGGAATTCCATCGGTGTACTGCAGGGCCAATTCGCAGCTCATTCCACTTTCCGCGTCCTCGCGGCGCACCACCATCACCGAACTCATGGTGGTCTTGCTGGTGTTGATGAACTTCACATATCCGCCAATACCGGTTCCGTCGTGGAATGTTTCATCGCGTTGCTGGCCCTGCGCGTCCACGCGCTCGTCGATCAGGCGAATATGCACGCCTGGATTTAGAAACGCCAACTCGCGCAAACGATGTTGCAAAAGTTCGTAGCGCAATGTGGTGTCAGCAAAAATAGTTGGATCGGGCTTGAACGAAATACGCGTGCCCGTGCTGCCACCCGTGCGCTTCTCAACCACATGCAGCGGCTCCGCCAATTCACCGCGGGCGAATGTAATTTTGTAAAGACCAATGTCTTTGGAGACTTCAACTTCCGTCCACTCGCTTAACGCGTTCACGCACTTCACGCCCACGCCGTGCAAGCCGCCGGACACCTTGTACGCACCGCTGTCAAACTTTCCGCCCGCATGCACCTCCGTCAAAATCACTTCCACCGCGGGGCGGCCATTAATCGCGGGATTTTCATGCTTCATCGCGTCCACGGGCATTCCGCGGCCGTCATCGCCAACCGTGCAACTGCCGTCCACGCTTAGCAGAACAGTGACATTGCTTGCGTAGCCCGCCATGGCTTCATCAATGGCGTTGTCCACGCACTCGTACACCAAATGGTGCAGGCCTTCCAAGCCCGTGCCGCCCACATACATGCCAGGTCGCTTGCGAATAGCGTCAAGCCCCTCAAGCACTTGAATGGAATCGGAGTTGTAGGAGCCGTTGGCGGCGTCTGAAATTGTTGGCGTCTTGTCTTGTTTGGTCATACTTGGCACGATGAAAAAGGCTTTCATTTGCACATCAAGCGCGACACGTGTCGGAGGAAAAATTTCACCCGCAACGCCGTCTTTTTTGTGATGGTTTATTCTACGCTAAACGCCACTTCAAGGTAAGAAAATCGGCGGTTTTTCTTGCGCAAATGCGTCGAAATTTATTGAAATTTTCTCGCCAAAAACTTGAAAAAATAGTCAAACAAATCGTCCCATATACATGGTCTTTTTCGGCATCAATTTACGGAAAGTTTGCACTTGGATTTCACCAACGCAACTTTGTGGCGTAAAGTCTATTGCCTTTGTTTACTTTCAACCGATTGAAAGCAAGCATTTCTTTATGAGCGACCACGCCAACACTTCCACGTCCGCAAATACCTCTGGCCAAAACCAGCCTAAGTGCGCGCCTGAATCAGCGATCAAAAATCGCCGCGGCTTTCTTTCACTTACCTTGCTGTTCGCCGCGGGTTGCGTGTCCAACACCAAGTCCGCGCGCATGCCCGATCCCGTGTGGCCCGAGCTGAAAGATGCCCCGCCAACAACCAACCAGCCAAAGCCAGCAATTGCCGCAGTGAAAACGCCTAAATCCAAAGATCTGGCCTTTGTTGTTGACCGCGATAGTTGGTGCCCAAGTTCTGGTTCCCCATCGGTTCCGCGTCTTAATCCCATGCTTCCGGTGAAATACATCACCGTGCATCACGACGGAATGAGCCCGTTTCTTGCCAAGGATGAGCGCTCAAGCGCGGCTCGTGTGGAGCTAATTCGCACGGGTCACCGCGGCAAGGGTTGGGGCGATATTGGCTACCACTATGTGGTTGATCGTGGCGGGCGCGTGTGGGAAGCCCGCGACATTAAGTACCAAGGCGCTCACGTGAAAGAGTGCAACGAAAATAATTTAGGCATTTGCTGTCTTGGCAATTTTGACGAGCAAAGCCCAAGCGACGAGCAAGTTGCGGCGCTTGAAAAACTGCTGAATGTCTTGATGAACAAGTACGGCGTGTCCGTTTCGCGCGTGAAGACGCATCAGGAATGGGCGCCAGCGCACACCGCGTGTCCCGGTCGCAGTTTGCAGGCGGAAATGCGTCAAATGCGCATGAAGCGCCTTACTTTGCGTGATGGCAACGCGGCGACCCTGGCGTAAGCCCCTTAAGAGCGCTTTAAACTGGTCGCAAACGTTACGGCGCGTGTTTTGGCGGTTCTTGCGTCGATTGATCCTGCACTTGCTTAGACGCTTTCCCTACTTGCCCAATTGTTTGCGCGGATTCCATCCCAGCCGCCTGCCTATTCGCCTTGGCGCGGCGGTCATCGGCGGCCAATTTCTCCTCAAACTTTGGATCGTTCTTTTCCTGCTTTTGCACAATTGTCCACATTAAAAACGCAAAGGCGCCCATGCTGACAAAGGTGAAAGCAATCGCGGTTATGGACATGCCAAAGAAGGTAGCCGATACCGTGGCGTAAAAACAACAACGCCGCCTGTTGAAGGCGGCGTTGTCATTAGGTCATATCAGTAAGCGAATATTGTCAAACTATTGTTTTTAGCGTCGACGACGCGCGATCAAGCCAGCCAAGCCGATCAAGGCGATGGCGCCTGGGGCTGGAAGCGCAGTGGCATTGAATTGGAAGTTGTCCACGCGATTATTACCCGTTGAGGAGGTAGCACCTGTAAAGGTGACGCGCATGTAGGCAGTAGCTGCATTGTCTAAACCAGAAGCAACTCCAAGGCTTGTGACAACATTGGTTCCATTATTAAAAAAGCTGGCTTGGATTCCTGTGATAGTCGCCGCTGAGCTCCAATTTGTTCCGTCGCTGCTGTAATCCCATTGTTGGGTTGAGAAACCTGTCGAAGTTCGTTGCACAGCGTAGGAAACAGCCAAATTTGAATATCCGCTCATGCTGAAGGCAAATACCATGGACTTTCCGTTGGCTCCGAAAGTTCCTGCTGGATCACTCGCTGCGCCACCCACGATCGCAAGGGCCGCTGGACCAGATGTTACGGTTGACATGCTGCCTGTCGCATTCAGGGTTGTTCCACCGAATGCGTTGATTTCAGTGTTGGTTGAACCAGTGGGTGGCGCATAGAAATCGCTAGAACCATTGGTTCCGTTCAGATACAAAGATCCAGTTCCAAAGTTGGCCACAAACAATTTTGGTGTCGATGGCGAGGCTGCAATAGCAGTTCCGCCATTTGTGGTTGTTTGAAAGTCCCATTGGGCAATCATGTCAGCCGAGGCAACTGAAGCCACGATTGAAGCTAATCCAAAGGCAAATAGACTTGATTTGATCATTGTGTAATCCTTAATTTAGTGAGTGAAAAAGGAAATGAAATTGAAGCGTAGTGAAAGTGAACGATTCACTAGTAACTTGCCTTAAGAATGTGGTGAGGCAAATAAATTGTCCGAAAATAGTACATTTTTAATTTTTATATTCAGCGGCGAGGCAGTCGCGGGAAATATTGTTATAGGACTTCTAGTACGACGCGTGCGCCAAACTCTGTCTTGGACATAGTTTAGTATCCGCTAACGGTCTTGCATTCAAGCATATTTCAATGAAACCAGAGGTGGCGGGTCATAAAGTGCAGTCGCGCACGCTTTCGCACGCGCAAAAATTAGTTGCGGAAAAAAGGGAGCAAATTTTTTTATCGTTGTGAATCCATTTATGGTGCGACTTCTTTGAAAGGAGGCCAAAAAATGGTCGCGATTAAATCTTTACATGGGGGCACGGAGGCAGCAATGCAAGAGGGCGCAAATGGCACAGAGCAGCAGAAGCGCGCGCGCGCACAAAGCGCGGGGGGGCGCGGCAAATTTGGCAAGGTGGGTGAGGTTCAGGCGCATGACCAAGTGAACCAACCAGGCGCATTGGCGCATCAAATGAATGCTGGCGAAGATGGCGCGCAAGATGCTGGTGAAGTGGCGCCGCCAACGCGGCCGCGCAAGCGTGGGTTGCGCTTGGATGTTTCAAAGTTGCGCGAGAAGGCGATTGATCAATTGGTGGTCGACGCAACGGAGCGCGGCGATTGCGTGGATCGATTTTACTGGATGCTGGTGTACGACCTGGAAATGGCGCCCATGACTAGCAACTTGAAGCAACTTATGGATCTGGGGTTGGCGGTACCCGCGCCTGATGATCTTGATGAGCGCGAGTTGCATGAGAAATTGTGGGAGGTGGTGGAGTCGCTTGGTGACTTGGGCGTGTTCCTTTTGCATACGGACGGTTTGAGCGATCGTGAATTATATTCCAGACTGTTTCACGAAATCTTGACGGAGCCCGTACGTGATTTGCCACCAACCGAAGGCGTGAGCGAATTCATTGACTTGCTTGGTGGCGCGGCACGGACGCACGATGAAGGAAATGCAACTGAAAGCGGCAAGAAAGTGGATCGTGATCGCTTCTTGCCCAAACCAGAAGGTGGCGAAATGAAAGAGGCAGAATAAAAATGAAAGGATCCAGCTCACCTCGAGCTGGATCCTTCAGGCTCGGTTGGATGCGTTGAAATACTTTGCATCGCCAAGCCAAGGTTGAGTGACTCACTCAACACATTGACTATCTAATTCAAAAAACAAAATGCAAGCACACAAGTGTAAAACCCAAGTTATTTGGGTAAAAATTGTGTAGGCTTTCTGCACAATGATTCATAAGTGTCTATTCATAGGCAGGCTAGGAATTATTGCGGCGTTTCTATTTGCCGCAAAAAATGTTGTGGCGGATGGCCCGAATGCCTCAAATACCTTGTTCAACGGCGCAATTGCAAGTGTCGAAGGACGGCGGCAATCGCAAGAAATAAATCAACAATCTCCAGAGCAAAAATCCGCGGCGCAGACGGCGCCAGTAACTTCAACTTCAGCAACAACAACGGCGGCGCCAGCAACTGCAACGTCAGCAACAACAACTGCGGCGCCAGCAACTGCAACGTCAGCAACAACAAGCACGCCAACTGCGCCCGCGGTCAGTGCTGTAAAGCCCGCGGGCACGGCCACTCTTGAAGGCGTTGTACCCGTGCGACCTCTGAAAGTTGCGCCCAGTACCAAAGAAAAATACGGCGCGCGCACTACAACGGTTGTCGACCCACCAGATCCGCCAACAAGCGTGGTGTGGATGGTGGGTTCTTTCCCGCCGCTTGATTCCAAGTCCGTGCCAATAGCGAAAGCGCCAGCCATGGATCAGCGCGGATTTCAATTTCGTCCCTGTGTGATGGCGGTGCAAATAGGAACGCCTGTTTCGTTTCCAAACAAGGACCCCATGTACCACTCGGTATTTAGTTATTCCGCGGCGCGCAAATTTGATTTGGGGCGCTACCGCGCAGGCGAGGAGCCTGACGCCGTGGTGTTTGACAAGCCAGGCACGGTGAGTTTGTTTTGTGAAATTCACGAGCACATGCGCGCGCAAATTGTGGTGGTTGATACGCCGTACTTTGTATTGACCGACGCCAAAGGCAATTTCACATTGCCAAAATTGCCCTCGGGATCGCACACATTCCACGTGTGGCTTGGCCCCAAGGAATCTTTTGAAATGACGGTCGACTTAAAGGAAGGGGCCACCGCAAAAGTGGATTGGTCCAATCAAGCGCCAGGAGGCGCGAAACCAAAATAAATATTCGCGTGTCCAAGCAACAACCAACAAAAGTCACAAGCATCAGCGCTTTTATAAACCACATGGCAACACGCGAAACCGTGTTGCAAAAATTAATTTTCAGTGTAGCGGCGTGTCGTGCGCCCAATTGTGTTTGCAAGGAATGAAAGAATGTTAATTCGATTGCGACCAACACTACCAGGTGAAAACGCGTGAAATTTTCCACGCGCATTGTCTTGGCCATGTTGACCATCATGTTGATTTCAACATCGATTGTTTCTGTGCATAGCATTGTTTCGGCGCGGGATTTGTATATACAGAAAATGAATGATTTATTTCGTTCCACTTTTCAAGGCGTGATTAGAATTCGTGAAGCAGAACTTGGACTGATTCAAGCCAGGTGCGCAAGACTTGCGCGATCCACAAGAATTTTTGCGGCACTGCAACAAAGTGATCGCGGCTTACTGTATGGCGTTGCAGACGACGAGCTTCGAGAATTCTTCGCGGCGCAAGGCGAAACCGCGGTTGGTAAGCGACAGGCGAATTCATATTTATTTCTTAACGCCAGCAATGAAGTGATTGCACCAGGAACTGGGTTGCCCAAACTTGACGACGCGGTGATTGTGGCCGTGAAGCAGTTGAAGTTGCAACCTGGCGCTCCAACCCAACGCATTGTGTATATCGCCTTTGAGGAGAAAGCCTATGAAATGATCTGCACGCCCATTGACGATGTGGACGGCGAAGGTTTTTTAGGAACACTTGCCTTGATTTTTGAAAACGCCGCAACCAAGCCAATGCGTATGGCGGATGGCGGAGAAATGAAAAATGGGTTGTTGCTGGGAGCGCAGTTGTATGGCGGGCAAATTTTGGAGTCGAACAAGGTCGCCGCCAAATTGGTTGCCGCCATTGCTGTTGCAAATGCCAATCGCATCGGCGAGACGCATGCAACAAGTGACGCGAATTCGCTAAAGCAGGGACAGCCCGCTGACGACAGAGGTGTTGAACAAGCGTCACAAATGGAATTAGAAATATCTATAGAGAACACGGATTGGTTAACCCATACGTATGTTTTGAACGAGCAAGTTCCGCCAGCGTATTTTGTGGTGTCCGCAAGTTTGGCGCCTCTGCAGAAAGAAATACAACAACTTGGCTTTAAATATCTGGTCGCCGTGCTTGTTGGTGCATTCTGCGCCATTGTATTGGCGTTCTTGCTGGGGATTGGGTTAGCCAAACCAATCAAGCAACTGTCGCTGTTATCAAGCAAGGTTGCCGGCGGCGACTATACGGGGCGAGTGACCGTGACTCGGCGCGATGAACTTGGTGTATTGGGCGAGCGCTTTAACACTATGTGTGAGGGCCTTGCGTTGCGCGACAAGTATCGCGGCGTGCTTGACGCGGTCACGGATCGCACGGTAACGGATCAATTGCTTTCTGGCGCGCTTGATGTCAGCGGAACGGCGGCGCCAATTGCCGTGTTGTTCGCCGATATTCGTGGCTTCACGCCGCTCACCAATCGCCTTACGCCGCACGAAATTGTGGCGGTGTTGAACGACCACATGAGCGCCATGACCGATGTGATTTATAGCCACGGCGGAGTGGTGGACAAATTTGTGGGCGACATGGTCATGGCCATCTTTGGCGCTCCAAATGGCAAACCCGATGACGCCGCGCGCGCCGCCGCGTGCGCCCTGGATATGTTGCGAGTGCGACAACAGTTAAACAAGGACGCCAAAAATCCATTTGAAATTGGAATTGGCGTGGCCTTTGGCGTGATCATTGTGGGTTGCATGGGTTCCAAGAAGCGCTTGAATTACACGGTGCTTGGCGAGCGCGTGAATCTTGCGGCGCGATTGTGTTCCATGGCGCCAGCGAATACGCTTTATATTGATCAAGGTGTGCGGCAATATTTAGATAGCACATTTATTGTCGCGGATTTGCCGCCGTTGAAAGTCAAAGGTTTTCACGATCCAGTGCAAGCGTTTGAATTGAGCGTTGATAAAAATCAATCAGTGGGAGCGCCAATATGAACCAGACAATGCTCGCGTTGCTTCTGTGCGCAAGTTCCGTGCGCGCCGCGCAAGTTGCGCCTGTTGTTCCCGCGACAACAAATTCGCAGACCGCCAGCGCGCAAACTGCCGATGCGCCAACGACTTCGGCGGGCACGCCTGCAACGATCGCGCAAGTTGTGGCCGCGGAGTCGGCGGTTGAGCAAATCACCACCACCACGGATGCGGCGGATCCAATGGAATCATTTCTTGAACGCTTGCGCGATTTTCAATCCTTTGGCACCGAAGATGGACAAATAAGTTTCAACGCCGATGTGTGGTTGACATTGGATTACATGGTGTTCAGCACGCCGCCGCCTGGATTTATTCAAACCACCAACGGACAAATCTTTGCGCCAACATTAAGTGGCTTGTTCACATTGGATATTTCCAAGCACCTTGAATTTGTGTTCTTGGGATTGGTGAATCGCGGCTTTGATCCCACTGAAACTTCCGTGCAATCGCAACCGGCGGAGTATTACACACAGCTCACGCCGTTTGACACGCCGGTGTTAAATTTTAAAGGCGGAAAGTTCCAGACCGCATTTGGTCAATGGACCAACAGGCATTTCTCCACGCAGAACTCGCTTATTAACGCGCCCATGATGTATGGGCAAATGACTTCTGTTACGGATGGCAACGCTGGCGCGGGCATCGCGCCCAACACAACATCCTTGGTGAACAGAAAAAATAGTGCTTCTCCACCAGTCACAAAATGGATTCCAATCGTGTGGGGACCCAGTTACGCCAGTGGCTTTCAACTGAACGGCACGGTGGGAACGCTGCAACAACTTGATTGGGCATTTGAAATGAAGAACGCCTCGCTTTCAAGCCGGCCTAGTGAGTGGGACTTGTGGAACCGCGGTTTCAACTACCCAACGTTCACAGGGCGCGCGGGATATCGACCCGATGCCGCGTGGAATATTGGAGTGAGTGGAAGCAGTGGTTCATATATAAGTCAGGCGGCGTACGATCGTTTTTCAACCACAAGCAAAGCGGGTTCTTCCATTGGCGAGTCGCGTCAAAATGTGGTGGGCACGGATATTTCCTACGCGCATGGTCCGATTGAACTCTGGAGCGAATTTGCGTGGAGTCAATATGAGGTTCCAGATGCGAGAACTGGCAAGGCGGTTGGCAACATTGGCGCTTACAGTTATTTCATAGAGAGCAAGTGGAAGTTCATGCCGCAATTTTGGCTTTCGGGGCGCTGGAATCAGCAGATGTATTCCAATGTCACTCCCGCAACGGGTCCGGGAGCTGGGTCTGAAACTCCTTGGTACAACAATTTGTGGCGTGCGGACGCGTGTCTTGGTTTCAAGATCAATCGCTTCACGCAATTCAAGGTGCAGTACAGCTACACGGAGGAGGCGGGCACAATTGATCCAGGACAAAACCTCTTCGCGGTCGAACTTGTTATACAGTTCTAGCGTGAAGCGCATTCTTCAAATCGTGGCGATACTTTTGTTGGCCAGTTGCGCCGCGAAGCCCGAAAAGGTTTCCAGCCTCAATTTAATTGGCTCTTGGAAAAGTGATTTTGACTCCACCACGCTCACCTGCGAAGACACGGGCTTGTTCACGCTCACTTTCACGGGGCCAAAGACCAGGCCAATTGTGGGCGACTACACCTTTGATGGGAAAATCCTCACCTTTCGTAATCGGCCAGAGACCAAATTGTGCGTGGATGAAACTGGCGTCTATGAAATTAAGATTGATGGCTCGTTGTTGATCGCGCGCAAAGTGAAAGACTTTTGCCCGTTGCGTGAAAAGCAAATGGATCACTCGTGGACGCGCGTGAACGCGACGGCGGTGTCATCGCCAGCGCAATAATTTATTTGGCTCGCGTCATTTCTCCGTGATCAATTATTGTGTGTCTTGTTTCAATGGACGGCGATGATGATTGGCATTTATTTTTCATCGTTCAAATTACTGTCGCTTGTCCAATTCAGGGTATAGACTTGCCGTCATGCAAGGCCGCACACTTTTACTGGATCCACGACTGAACAAAGCCACGGCATTCACGGAGGCTGAGCGTGAAAAATTAGGATTGATCGGTTTGCTTCCCGACGGAATTGAGACCAGTCAAACTCACATTCACAGGGTGAACACGCAACTGAGTCATTGCACCTCGCAGTTGGAAAAATATGTGTATTTAAGCGAGTTGGCCGACCGCAATGAGCGTTTGTTCTACATGCTCTTGCGCGCGGAACCAGAAATGTTGATGCCGATTGTGTACACGCCAACAGTGGGCGAAGCGTGTCAGCAATTTGGGCACATCATGCGCCGACCGCGTGGCTTGTATGTAAGTTTGAAGCGCCGTGGAAAAATAAAAGATGTGCTACGCAACTGGCCGGAAAAAGATGTGCGCTTTATTGTGGTGACCGACGGCGAGCGCATTCTTGGTTTGGGCGATCAGGGTGTCTGCGGCATGGGAATTCCAATTGGAAAGTTGGCGCTGTACGCCGGCCTAGGTGGCGTGCCGCCAAGTGTCACACTGCCAGTGACGCTTGATGTTGGAACTAACAACGAAGTGTTTCTAGAAGACCCGCTCTATCCAGGCATGCGCCAGCGAAGAATTACGGGTGATGAGTACACATCCTTCGTGGATGAATTTGTGGACGCGGTGCAGGAAGTTTTTCCACATTGCTGTATTCAATTCGAGGACTTCACCAACAAGACCGCCATTCCGTTGCTGGAGCGCCATCGCAAGCGCGTGTGTTGTTTCAACGACGACATTCAAGGCACAGCCGCGGTGGCGGTGGCTGGATTATTTGGCGCGTGTCGCATTATGAAAAACAAAGTGCGCGACCAACGCGTGCTGTTTTATGGCGCCGGTAGCGCGGCGATTGGTATTGCGGATTTATGCGTGTTGCAAATGACACGCGAAGGTTTGCCAGAGGCGGAGGCGCTGAAGCGCTGTTTCTTGATGAACTCAAAGGGCCTTGTGACCGCGGAATCCGTTGGTTTAAGTGATCAACAACGTCGCTACGCGCATGCCAACACGCCAACAAAAGAGTTGTTGCACGTGGTTGAAATGGTCAAGCCCACCGCGTTGATTGGCGTTAGCACAATAGCCGGCGCGTTCACGCCGGCCGTCATTGCCGCCATGGCAACATTAAATCCGCGGCCGATTTTGTTTCCGTATTCCAATCCCACCAGCAAGAGCGAGTGCACGGCCAAGGACGCCATTGAGCATTCACAAGGCCGCGCCATTTTTGCCGCGGGCAGTCCATTTCCGCCACTGCATTATCAAGGCAAACTTTTTGTGCCGGGGCAGGGAAATAATGTTTACATTTATCCCGCGGTTGGTTTAGCGGTGTACGCCACCGAAGCCAAGCGCGTGACCGACGACATGTTCCTGCGGGCCGCGGAAAGTTTGGCGGCGCAGGTTACCGAGGAAGATTTGCAAGTTGGTTTGATCTATCCACCCGTGGCGGAAATTCATCCAACGCTGATCAAGGAGGCGGTAGATGTTGCGACTTTAATTTTTGATCAGGGTCTTGCCGGCGTTGCGCGACCCAATGACATTGACGCGTTTGTGCGCGGCAAGATTTACAATCCCACATATTGAAATAGTCTTGCGCAATTGATTGGCTGGCATGTCTCGCGCGTAGGCTCTGTGCAATTCACTCACTATCAATGTGCTAGAACACGAAGCGGCATGGAGAGAATCGATTTATTTTTTTGGTTCTCGAAATGCCAGCAGTCGCAAGCCGTTGATGACCACCGCCACAGTGCTTCCTTCGTGCATGATCACGGCCAGAGTGGTGCCAATCAGGCCGCTTAAAGTCAGCGGAATCAGAATAAAAACCATGCCCATGCTCACCGCCACATTTTGGCGGATCACTGTGCGCGCGAAACGCGCCAGGCCGATCGCAAATGGAATGCGCTGTAAATCATCGGCCATCAGCGCAATGTCCGCGGCCTCAAGCGCCACATCCGTGCCGCCGCGGCCCATGGCAATTCCAACCGTGGCCATGGCCAGCGCGGGCGCGTCATTCACGCCGTCGCCCACCATGCCAATGGCGTGATATTTTTCCAGCAAGGCTTTCACGCGGTTGATCTTGTCCTCGGGCAAAAGTTCCGCTTCGATTTCGTCAACGCCAATTTCGTTGGCAATGGATTGCGCCACTCCTTTGCGATCGCCTGTGAGCATGATCACGGGACGAACATTCAAGGCGTGCAACATGCGAATGGCTTGCGCGGCTTCTGCGCGCGGACGATCCGCAAGCGCAATGAAACCCAAAACCTTGTCACCACAACTCAACACAACCACGGTGTGGCCGCTGGCATCATTCTGAGCTAACGCGCTATTCATGGAGTCACTCAGCGTCGCGCCGCTTTCGCGCATAAGCCGCGCGGAACCCACTTCAATTATTTTTCCCGCCACAGTTCCCGTTACGCCCTTGCCTTTAATGGCGCTTACATTTTCGGCGGCGGCAACACGAATATCTTTCGCCTCCGCGGCGCGCACAATGGCGCGCGCAATGGGGTGCTCGCTACGTTGCTCAATAGCGCTGGCTATTTCTAAAAGTTCACGCTCACTCACGCCATCTGCGGTGAACAGGCCCACAATTTGCGGACGACCATTGGTTAGTGTGCCAGTTTTATCAAGCGCAATGGCGCGCAGAATGGCCAGACCCTCCAAATGCAAACCGCCTTTGATCAACACGCCAGATCGCGCGGCGCGTGCCACGCCAGAAAGAACCGCGGCGGGCGTGCTAATGGCAAGCGCGCATGGACTTGCTCCAACAAGCATGGCAATGGCGCGTAGCAATGATTCATCAAAGGGAAGCCATCCAAAATATGTTGGAATGACAAGCGCCAACACTGTGCCCACAACAACGCAAGGCACATACACGCGCGTGAACGCTTCCGCGGCGCGTTGGGTTTGCCCCTTCTGTTGTTGCGCGTCCTCCACCAAAAGAATCATGCGTGACATGGTGGATTGCGAACTTGGACGCGATACTCGAATCTCAAGACTGCCATCGCCATTCACGGTGCCGGCGAAAACTTCGTCGTTCACATCTTTTTCAACGGGCACGCTTTCGCCAGTGATTGGACTTTGATCAATGTCACCACTGCCCGCCAAAATAATTCCGTCGGCGGGCAGGCGCTCGCCAGGGCGCACAACCACGACATCGCCCACAACAAGTTGCTCCACGGCGATATCAATTTCTTGCGCGTCGCGTTTCACCTTTGCAAATTTGGGCGCCAACTTTCCCAGCGCGCGTATGGCTTTACGCGACTGGCCCATGGCGTAATGTTCCAGCGCGTTTCCTAGCGAAAACAAAAACAGCAGTAATCCGCCGTCAATACCTTCGCCAATCCACGCCGCCGCGATCGCGGCGACAACCATGAGAAAATCAACATCAAGCCGCGCCCTTAACGCCAAGCGCAGGCCAACTAAAAATGCGTTCCAACCCGCCACCACATACACCACCGTCAAGCACGCCAGAAAAAATCCGCGATTGGTGACCACCCATCCGCTTGGCAGGCCCCATTGCAGGAACGCGTTGTCATTCACCACAATCCAATCGCGTTGCAAGCACCATGCAAGCGCAAGAAAAATTCCAGCGACACATGGAATCCACAAATCATTGCGCCACCATGCGGGTGACGCTTCATTGGAATTCATTTCTCCGCCGTGAGAATTTTGCACGCCGCACATGGCGTGAAGATAGCGGCGATTGTTTCACCCAACAGACTTGATCATGCAAACTTTGTAAGAAAGACGCGGGCGTGCATTGGCTTGTATTGAAATTGGTCGCCACAAAAATTGCGTTCAGACGCATGCGCGGCGCCGTGAAGAACACGCGGACATTGTTAGAATGATCCGCATGGATGAATTTGAATTTCCACCACCAACGCCTAGCGATTTGGGCGACAAAGAAATTGTCCGTGAAAGCGACGCGCTCGATGGCGTTCGCGTTGCCTTGCTTGTCACGGGTGGAATTGCCGCCATGAAGACTCCGTTTGTGGCGCGCGCGCTTCGCCGCCATGGAGCCAGCGTGACCGCATTTTGCACTGAAGAAGCTCTGCGCTATGTGGCGCAGGACGCCTTGGCGTGGAGCACGAATTCACCCGTGATCACCAAACTTTCCGCCAGCGCCGAGCACCTCAGCGACGACGCGCCGTTTGATGTGTACTTGGTCGCGCCCGCCACCGCCGCAAGCATTGGTCGCATGGCGCATGGCATTGCCGAGGGCGCGGTCGGCGCCACGCTTGCCTGCGCGATTGGAAGAATGGAGCAGGGCAGGGCGAAAGTTTTGGTGGCTCCAACCATGCACGGCACCATGCACAATTCTATTTTAGTCAAGGCGCTCGGCGAACTCAACGATATTGGCGTGCGAATCATTCCTCCGCGCGACGCGTATGGAAAACATAATTTACCCGATGAGTCCACCTTGGTCTCGGAAGTATGCAATGCCGTGTCTGCATTACGATTGCGTCGCGGATAATTCCATCGCATTTCAAGTTTGCAAGTATGGTTGGCACTCTTTGTTCACACCGAAAGGAATTTTAAAATGATTTGTTCGATACTGATCTCGTTTGTTTTTGCGCAAGCCCTTCCACCCACTCCCGCGCCAACCAAGTCCCCAAAGCCCACTCCTTCTTTATCCAACGACGCTGTTGCGCCAAGTCGACCGACTGTTGGATTTCGCGGTCCGCCCATTGCTGTGACTTACGAAACGCAAGTTGTGGAGGCGCCTGGTCCCACAGTGTCGATGGCGTTCGGCAACGTGCTGGCATTTTCTGGAGACCGCTTGATCATCAGCGGCGCGGTAATCTCGCGGCGAATTGGCGCCGATGGACAAATTTTCACCTTTGAGTTGAAAAATAATACATGGACATCGGTATCGGAGATGGTGCAGGTGCAGGGATTGGCTCCAGATGAGGTCGCCATTCAGCGCATTCTGGCCGACCCGGAATTTCTACTCACAAACATTTCCCGAAAAGGAAAATCAAGCGAGATTATTTCCTTCGCGCCAACCGAAGGACGCGAGGCGTGGAAGCAATCGGGTTCAATCAAGCCACCGCAAAATGAAACTGTATTAAATTTTTCGTCGGCCATGGCGCTCAGCGACACGTTGCTGGCCGTCAGCGAAGTCAGTGTCCGACCCAATCAGAAAGACCAGGACTTTCCAACAAATCCGCGCGTGTTTATTTTTCAACGCACCGTTGAAGGTTGGAAAGCCCAAGGCGTGATCCAGCGTGATGCAAGGTACGAGCCTTGGTGGTTTGGAATTTCTTTGGCCATGGACGGCGACACATTGGCCGTGGGAAATCCAAAGGCGTTGATTCCATTTACAACGGAAAAAATTCGTTCCAGCCTAGCGCCCGCCATGGTGTGCATATACAGACGCACGCCCGAAGGCTGGAAACTTGAGCAGGAAATTAATAACAGTGGATTAAGTCCGTGGCATGGATTTGGAATGAACATCGCTTTGAAGGGCGACTTGCTTGTGGTGCGATCGATGAATCCGTACGACCGAGAAGCCGAAGTTGACGTGGGTGTGTTGCGCCGCGTGAACGGACAATGGATACCAGAGGGCTCGCTCACTCCCGCGCAAGGCGTGATGAAAAGCAAGGCATATGGCTACGCGTTGGCCATCGATCACGATCGCATTATTGTGAGCGACGCGATGACAGTGGAGGGATCGGACAGCAATGGACGCGTCTATGTGTTTGAAAAAACCGACAAGGGTTGGCAGGAAGAATGGCGACTTGCGCCGAAAGTTTTTGTATCGCCAAATTCATTTGGAAACACCATCGCGTTTCACTGGCCATGGCTGGCGGTTGGCAGAACGCGTAGTGAGCGGCTTGGAATTGAGCCAGGCGGAGCGTTGCTTTACAAATTAGAGGAGCGCGCGCCACAACAAGATGGATCGGCCGCGGGCGCGCAATCTGATCCAAATTAAATCGATTTATTTCCACCAACGCACGGTGAATGCAAGAAAGAGCGCGCCGCCAATCACGGCAAATGGCTTCTCCCATCCCTTGGGCCATTGAGTTGTCGCTAATGGGTTAAGCAAAATCAGAAGCGCGGCGAATATGCCGCACCAAAGTGGGCTTTGATTGCGCGCGGCTAAAAACGCGCTAACGCCAGCCACGCAACAACAACTTGGACGTAGCCATCCATCCGCGTCGGTGATCCATACTTGTGTGAGAATGCCAAATTGATACGCGCCCATTGCAAGCAACCATGCGCCAGCGAGTGCGTTTACGATAAGCCACCATCGAGTCATGCTGACATATCGGTCAAAGCCACGCCTTGGCTACACTCGCAACTATTCAAGAATGCGCCATGTTCAATCAAATTAAAATCGTTCTATTGCGCCTCGCCTACGTTGGTGTACATCAACCGCGTATGGATGGTGTTGAGCGATGAAAGTGGATCCACTTGGTCCAATTGATGTGCGGCAATCGGCGGCAAGCCAAGGATTTTTAATGCCAGCGGCGCAGGCCAAGCAATGACGCAAGGTGTCATACGAGTCGATGAGCCAAAGCCACCCACGGACAACAAGGCCGACGCGGAAATTTTTTTGGTGGAGTGCGCCAGAACATTGCACCGATTTGGCGCGCCGGCGCATGTTCTAGAGGCGGAGTTGATGCGCACCGGATCGCGCCTTGGTCTGGCTGTGCAAATTTTTAGTCTGCCCACGTATCTGGCCATATCCATTGGACCACTGGATCGTCAGCGCACCTTTCATTTGCGGGTGGATCCTGGCTTCATTCAATTAAGTAGCCGCGACACAATGCACGCGATTCAACGCCAAGTGCTGGAGGGTGATTTGACATGCGCCCAAGGAACGCGCGCATTCCGTGAATTGCATTTGCGTCCAAATGATTTTGGATTGCTGTGGCAAATGCTGGCGTACGGTTTGTCCGCCGCGGCCGCCGCGCGATTTTTCTCCGGGGGCATCCGTGAAATTATGGCAAGCGCGATTTTGGGAATGATGATTGGAACTTTGGTTGTTCTATTGAACATGCGAAGGGACCGCGCCGCGGTCACCGAGTTCATCGCGGGAATTCTGGCCACCATGGGCGCGTGGATGATCGCGTGGATCGTTCCGCCAATAGGCACAAACATTGTTGTGCTTGCCAGCATTGTGTCGCTACTGCCGGGGTACACGCTCACCACATCGCTGACCGAGGTGGCCACGCGCAATTTAGCCAGCGGCGGAAGTAGATTTGTTGGCGCCGCCATGACCTTGCTAGCACTTGGATTTGGCGTGGCTATTGGCGACAAAATTGTCGAGCATTTGCCCGCCATTCAAAACATTGTCAGCGAACCGCTGTTGCCTTGGACCATTCTTCCCGCCGCATTTTCAATCGCGTTTGCAATGTTGATTTTGCTTCAGGCAAAAATTAGAGACAGTTTTATTATTTTGTGCGCGGTGTTGTTGGGCTTGTACGGCGCAAGGTTTGGCGCGGTGTTGGTTGGCCCGCAACTTGGCGTGTGCATTGGCGCGTTTCTTGTAAGTTTAACTGGAAATATTTTCAGCCATGTCACCAAGCGCTCCCCCAACATGGTGATCGCGCCCGGATTGATTCCATTGGTGCCAGGTTCGTTGGGAATGCGCGGAGCGTCGGCCTTGTTTCACAATGACGCGGCAAGCGGAGCGAGTTGGGCCATTGCGGCGCTTGTTGTCGCTGGATCGTTAGTCGCAGGACTTCTGGCGGCGAACGTGTTTGTTCCGCCGCGGCGAACGGCGTAACTCAAGCGTGAACGAGTTCGCGCGCCTTGGAAAAATATTTTTTCATAACTTGCACAAGCGAAATTAAGTTTTGGTGTGCGTGTTTAAAACCAATTCAAGACGCCGCCTTGATTGCGCCAGTCGCTCCTGTGAAATGCGGCCACTGGCAATGGCCCGCGAAAGACCATCAATCGCCTGGATTTGCACGGGTAGATTCTTGCACACAAGAAGTATGTCGCATCCAGCCTCCACGGCTCGCACGGCGGCATCGCCAATTTCAAAGCGGTCAGCGACAGCTTTCATTTCCAAATCGTCGGTCAAAATCAATCCATCAAATCCAAGCGCGTCGCGCAGTAATCCTGTGATCACGCGCGCGCTCAGTGTTGCAGGCACGTGTGGATCGATGGCTTCAAACACGACATGCGCCGACATGATCGCCGCGATATTGGCTTTGATTGCCGCGCGAAATGGAACAAATTCAAGTTGGTCCAAGCGCGTGAGTGAGTGCGTTAGTTTTGGCAAATCAAAATGGCTGTCAACATCGGTATCGCCATGGCCAGGAAAATGTTTCCCGCACGCCGCCACGCCGCAACCCTGCATTGCTTGCACGCACGCCGCGCCAAGTTGGGCCACAACATTCGCGTCGCGGCTAAATGACCGATCGCCAATCACAGGATTCTTGGGATTGCTGTCCACATCAAGCACCGGAGCCAAGTTCATATTCACGCCGCATGCGCGCAATGCCAACGCGGTTTCGCAAGTCCACTTTGTAACCGCGTTCTCGCCTTGATGACCCAAGTCACGCGCGGCGGGTTGATCTGGAAACGGCGCGCCGCAAAATCGTTGCACACGCCCGCCTTCTTGATCAACGCTGATCAGCACGGGACCTTGTGCCGCGGCGCGAATGTCCGCGGCAAGTTGAGTAAGTTGCGAACTGTCCCGGTAATTGCGCGCGAACAGGATGACGTTGCGTACACCGCCCGCGAGCAACACAGCCTCTTGCTCAAGCAATTCAGTGCCAGCGATTCCAATACAAAGTAGTTCGCAGGCCTCGCGCCGAGCTTGGATTGCGGAAGATTGAACTGTGCCACTTTTCACGATAGCGCCTTTATCGAGCAGGGCATACACAAGCAGGCAGTGCATGAATTGAACATGATGTCTACGAACACACCTTTATCTTCGCCGAAATTCATTGTGCGTGCGAGACCATTTCGGCGCGCGCAAAAGATTGCTGTGGTGCAAAGACATTCCACGAAACCTCTTGGCGCATCAGCCATTCAGGATCAAAGCGTTCATTTATTCGGGAAGAAGCAACAACCACAATCCAAGGTCGGTGGAATTTGTATCACCATCGCTATCAAGATCGGTGATGCCGCCTTGGCCATAGCGAACCAACATTACGCCAAGATCGGCCGCATTAATTTCATAGTCATTATTGAAATCGCCTCGCGGACCGCACCAACCCAAGCCGTCGTCCGCCAGCAAGCGAACACCATCAACACCCGCCTCAACAACGCTATTGCCCGTAGTGTCGCTAGCGATAAAGCGAACGCGTAGTTGGTTGGTGGCATTCACGAAATTTTGTACGGCAATCTGGCGGCTCACCCATCCAGTGTTTGTTCCATCGGATTGAACACTCTCCACATCAACCCAATTGAGTCCGTTGTCATCAGACAATTGCACTTTCATCACGGCTTGCGTTGGCAAAGTTGTGGACTTGTTCACGGCCCATCTTGAGTAACTCAAATAAGGCGTGAACGCGTTTGTGGCATCCATCACGGGACTTGTCAGCGTTACATTTCCAGAGCGCACGCTGTTGCCTTCGATATTTCCTGTGACAAAGCATTTTCCACTGCCATCCGAGTCGACCAATGGATCACCATTGAAGCCACCTGCATTTGGCGCGGCGCGAGTCCACAGACCCGTTGTGGTTGCCGAAGAACTTGTGGTCCATGATTGATCGGTTTCAAATGAGTCGGACCACAGGACAAGGTTGATGGATGTGGCGACAGCGGCATGCCACTGTTGTGGTAGCGCGGATGGAGAAGTGCAAAGGCCGCCAGTTGAGCCCATTCTTGCTGAGAAGCCAAAGAGAACGCGCGAGCCACAGGCGAATGCTGGCGTGGTGAATGTGTATGTGTTTCCAGAAACAAGAACACCGCTCATGGATGAAGTGGTGCTGGCGTTCTCGTATTTCCAAATCATTTTTGGCAGGGCCGCGGCGCTACCCGAAGATGTGAATGTCACCGTAATTTGATCACCACCCGCCGTGTTGAATTGTGTTGGCAATCCATTTGGATAGGTGAAGGTGATTGACTTGCAAGCGCCAGTGGGATTGGCCAGGGCGTTTTTGAGCGCGGTTTGGTTGTAACTGGTTCCAGAGTTGGATCCACCACTTGTGGTGCAACCACCGTTGGTGTGAATTCCAACTGCAACGCCTAAGCCTTCAACAATAACTGGAGAGCCCGAATTGCCTCCGGTTGTGTCGGCGGTGTATCGCAGTGTGGTTCCTGAGTTGCTGGTGAACGCACCGGTATGTGTTTGATTGGTCTGGCTTGCGGTGCCGGTGTCAACGCCAAAGCCGGTGATGCGAATGGTTTTTCCGCTGGCCGCTGGCGGGGCCGCCAAGGTGAAAGCGGCTTGTTGTTTTTGATACGGCGTGAGTCCGGTGTTTGAATTTGGAAACACTCCAAAGTAGCACCAGTCATTGCCAATTCCACCGTTGGAATATTGAATGCTTGTGCTGTCGATGGGATATTGATCTTCTGGCGGGGGATTCACGATTGTTCCAGAACTTTGCGAAAGCGGCACATTGAATTGAGCCACGGACATAGAAGTTCCGACACAGTGGCCCGCGCTAAGAAACATGTGGTTTGCATCGTTGATCATCCAACCCGTGCAACCCACTGGGGTGAGTCTGCAAACACGTGGATCAATCGATGCGATTCGATCGTCGGTGTTGCCGCATTGGGATTTGCTGATCACAATGTCTTCGCCCACTTGCGTGCTCTTGATGGAAATACTGCTGGTGGAATTATTCTTGCCCGAGATCAACTCAATGATCACCATGTCACCATTGAAGTAGGCGCTGGTGTTGTGCCACTGCGCCAAACTTTGCGCGTTAAGAATTTGCTCCGCGCCATCAAATAAACTTGTGATGCGAATGTAGCTATCTGTTTCAGTGTCGTTGGCGGCCAAGGCCAATGTGGAATCATCGCTAAATTCAAGGCGAAGCCAATTCGCGTTTGGCGCTTGAACCATGGAGTACCACGCGAGAGTTTCCTCAGTGGGTGAGCCTTGCTGAATTCCAGATGAGGCGTTGATGGCGACATCCGACCAGATCAACGGGGCGTCAATTTCGGATTGCACTTCACCAGCCTGCGCAACTGAGCACGCAATGCAAGGCAAAGCCACAACAACAGTTAAAAATGAATTGAAGGTCAAAGGCATACATTTTTTCCCATATGACAAATCAAACCAGATGATGGCGAACGTAATTACACAATAGACCAGGATTTTATATGTCAAAATGAAATCTCAAATTGCTGATGAAATGCCTCAATTACTTGAAGCATTGTCTTATAACTTTGCTGATAGAGGCCTGCTTGGTAGCCTTTTGCTTGAAAGATCAATTCAACGGATGACCTTAGAACCAGACCCATCTCCGCCAGACAAAAATCGCGACCCCGTGGATTTAGACGCCACCATTGCGCCCAGTGGAAGTGGAGCATCCCAACCCAAAGCAACAGCGAAGCCCGACAGCGACAGCGACATCGATGCAACAATTGCTCCCGCAACGCGTGGCGCTTCTGCGGACGATCAAAGGAACGAGGCGGTTCAATCTTTCGCGCCGCGGTTGGAACGCATTGGTGATTGCAAAATAGAAAAAAGATTGGGCGTTGGCGGCTTTGGTGAAGTGTGGCTTGCCACTCAGGAAAGCGATCTGCTGAAGCGGCGCGTGGCCATTAAATTACTGAAGCGCGGAATGGATTCTGAATCCGTGTTGCGCAGATTCGATCTTGAGCGCAAGGTGCTCTCCACGCTCAATCATCAAAATATTTCACGGCTTCTTGGCGCGGGCATGACAGAGGATGGGCGTTCTTATTTCATCATGGAATTTGTTGAGGGCTTAACGCTGGATATATGGTGTAAGCGCCAAAATCTAAGCGTTTCTGAGCGTCTTGCAATATTTCGCCAAGTGTGCTCGGCGGTTGCCCACGCGCACTCTCTTGGAATTGTGCATCGGGATTTAAAGCCAGCCAATGTGATTGTTGGCCCGGATGGCGTTCCAAAGTTGTTGGACTTTGGCATCGCAAAAATTATCAATTCAGAAGTCAGCGCCGCGGACAGCGCGCAGACTTTGCCCGGCGATATTGGACCACTCACACCCATATACGCAAGTCCAGAGCAGTTGCGTGGCGAGCCGCTTGTGGCCAGCACGGATATTTATTCATTGGGCGTGATTTTGTACGAGACATTGACGGAGCAACTTCCGTTTGATTTCACCAATTTGTCCTTTGACGAAATTCGCCGCAAGGCGTGCGAGTCCGAACCACCATTGCCAAGCAACGCATGCGCAAAGACAAGCGTTTCGGTTGGCGAGACCCACAAGCCTGGCGAGCTGGGCAGAACCACAATTCCCGAGGGCAGTAAAGACAAGTTGCGCCGCCGATTGCGCGGCGACATTGACAATATTGTGTTGATGGCCATGCGCAAAGAGCCAGGGCGCCGTTACGCCACAGTGGACGCGCTGATTGCGGATTTAGACGCACATGCGGCCGACATGACGGTTTCGGCGCGGCCCAACAGCACCAGTTACCGCGCGCAAAAGTGGGCGCATCGCAACAAATCTATTCTGGCGGTGGGAATGAGCGCGGCCATTGTGTTGGGAATTAGTTGGGCGATTTTTGCAGGATTGGCCAGGAATGCCCAAAAGCAGATTGACGAAAATCGCAAGGCTGTGAATCAACGAGTGGTTGATCTTGGAACTGGGGATTCATTTTTAAAATCGCCAGAAAAATCTTTGATGGCGCTTGGTGAGCAGGAGAAAATTTATAGATCTGATTTGCAAAAAAATTCAAAGAACTCCACTGTCCTGCGTCTACTGGCGGCCAATTTACAGCGGCAGGTTGCGCTTCACAATGATTCCAAAAATATCAAAGATGGGTTGCGTGTTTCAGGCGAATATCTTGCTCTTACAAATCAACTGTACGCCCTCACTCAAAAGAGCGATGATCAAATTAAAGTGACTCGGGCTCTGCAAAGTCGCGGCGATATTTTATTTGCCGGCAAAGAGTTTGTCGAAGCTAAAAAAATGTACGAGGAGAGTTTGCGCGCTCGCGAACAAATTTTAAAGGACAAGCCCGATGATTTAGACGCCGCGCGCGCGGTTGGATTGGCCATCGTCCGCATGCGGGAACTCTCCATCGAAGAGGGCAACCTTGAGGCGAACTTGAATTACTCCACTCGGTTGGTGAATGTACGTTCTAAAAATTTAAAGCAAGCCAAGGGTGGTGACACATCCAAGGTGGAATATGACTGGTTGTTGGCATGTCTTTGGCATGCGGAAGATCTGCGCAATCTGGACCGTCTTGACGAAGCACAAGGCCAAATGACGCAATATCTTGCGATGGCAAATGCCAGGGCTCAGAGTGGTGATTCAGCTCGAAAACAAGATGAATTGAGTTGGGGCGAGGGATTGCTTTGTAAAATTTATCTTGACAAACAAGACTGGAAAAATGCAGTGGCCAGCGCCAACCGAATGTGCAAAGCGGCGCGTCAAAGCGTGGAGTTGTCCAATGCGCTGAGCACTTCATTGAATACGTTCATTGAAGCCGGAGTTATGAAATCGCGGATCATGCTTGAAACCCAGGATGCCGAGGGCGCGCTTGACTTGATTGACTCCACTGTGTTAAGCGCCAAAAATTATCGGAAAAATTCAAATGTGCAAATTACTGGAGTCGCGCTTTCCGATGAATTTCAGTTGATGATGAACGCAAATAAAATTTGGGCATTGCGTTTGTTGGGGCGCATCGATGAGACTCGTCTTGTGGCCCAAGAAACCCTGGCGCTGACCGCAAGGCCAGAAGAGGGCGCGAGTTGGTACGCCGCAATCTCAACTGCATACTCGCACATCGCCCTTGTCACGAACGATCCAGTAGAGGCACTGAGATTGTCGCGCCTCGGTGTTGAGTTTGCCCAGAAGACCAAGGACTTGATGTTGGAAATAGAATCGCGTGAAATACTGATTGAGGTATTGAAAAAAATTGGCCCCGCGCAAGAATTGAAGTTGGAAATCGCGAATATCAACAAAGTTTCCACGCAAATCAAGCGACCGCGCGTTGACGCAATCATGAAAAAAATTCTAGGCGCCGCCACTCCCGAGGCGCCCAAAAGCAACACCCCAGCCGGCTCGCTCAAAGGCACACATGCGCCACCAGTGCCGCCACCAGCGGCAGAAGAAATTCCTTCAGAGCCAGTTCAGCCTCCAGTAGAGGTTCCCAAGCGGCCAAATGGCATGATTTTGAGCCTATGGACGCAATAATTTTGCGCTTTGGCTTTGGAATAGGCGCGGTGTAGCAAAATGCAATTGATTTTAGGAATTGGTTTATGTCATAATCAAACTTCACCGATTCTTGATCGGTTCATTTATTTATGACAAAGAACACTCGAACTTTAGACGCCTATCTTGACGCCTGGGAATCCAAGCGCATGAGTGGTGGTCGTGCATTGACCGAGGCCGAGCATGCCGTGGTGCTGGAGGTTGGTGAATTGGTAGCGCGCTTGCGTTTGCCATCCGACGTTTCCCCCGAGTTGGTGGACATTTTGCGACGCCATCAAAATGACGCCGCGGGCGCGTTGCAAATATTGGCCGAACGATTTGAAACCAGCGCCATTGAATTGGATCTGTATCGACGCAGTTGGCGAGATGTGCACGACGCCGCCTTTGAACGACTATTGCAATTGCGCATGTCGGCCATGAAGGCGCGCGACGCAAGCGATGAAAAGATTCAACTTTTCAAGGCGGAAATTTGCTCATGGCGCGACCAACTCGCGCGCACGCGCAGGGAGCGAGAGCAAAGCCGGGCTGATCGCGCGCGACGTGCGGCGGAGGATCAGCTTCGCATTGAAGCACAAAAGCAAGAGGAGTTTGAGGCTCGCTCGCGCGCCGAAGTTGAAGCGCGCTTGGCGCATGAGCAAAAAGTGGCGGAGCAAAATGCAATTCAAGAAGCCCATCTTGCCGCCCGCGCGCAACGACTGGAGTCGATGAAATCCACTCACGCCGCCTCGATCACTCAATTGCAAAGTGAGATTCAACTGGCGCAAGAGGAGCGCCAAGGTTCCCAGAAAACTCTGCGCGAAATTGAGGAGCGAATTGATCAAGCGGAGCAAATGCATCATCAAGTTTCCGAAGCGCGCGGTGCGGCCGATCAGGTTCGAGCCCAAGCCGTGCAGTCCAAGGAAAATGCCAATCAATTGCGAAACGCCTCTGAAAGCGCCACATGCGAGGCCAAGCGCCTGATGCAAGAGGCGGAGCAATTTCGCGCCACCGCCGCGGCGTCAAAGGCCCACGCCGAGTCAATGCGCGCCGCCGCGCAAACCGATCGCGAGGCCGCGCAAGAAGCCGAGAGCCGCTGGATGCGCGATCAAATTGTGGCCAAGGAAGCGCACGAGCGATGCGAAGCAACCCGCTCCATTGTGACCGAAGCACAACAACGCGCCGAGCGCGCGCAAATTTTAGCGCGGGAATCCGAGAGCAGGTCAACACGATTTGAGGAGGCCGTGCGATTGGCCACTGAGCAAGCGTTGCAAGAGCGCGCGCTTGTGCAAACCATGATTGATCGCGTGGAGCGTGAGCGGGCTTCCGTGGAGGAGGCGCGTGAACGCGCGAATGAGGAGCGCATCGCCGCGGACTCCGCGCAACGGCGCGCCAATGAACAACGAGTGGTCGCCGAAGAAGCGGCGCGGCGCGCTGATATTGAACGCATCGCGGCCGAACAGGCATTTGCCCGAGCCGATACTGCCGCGGCGCGCGAGCGCGAGCTGATTGAAAATGTGGAGAAGCAACGCGAGTTGGCGGTGGAGGCCATGCGCCGCGCGGATGAATTGTTGGTCACGGCGAAATCGGCAGGAGATCAGGCCAGCATCGCGCGCGCCGAACTTGGGCAAGCCATCGCAATGCTTGAACGCGATCGCAATGCTGAAATTGAAGCTCGCGCCGGCGCCGATAGGGAGCGAACCGTCGCCATAGAAGCCGAGCGCAGTGCGCGGCGCGAACGTGATACGGTGGAGATTGCGAACAGCCGGTTATACAAGGAAATTGAAGCCATTCGCGAAGCGGATGCGCAAGCTGAAACCGCGTTCGCTCAGGCGCGAGAAGCCACAGCGTTAAGCCAAGAAAAGCAACGTCAAGCCAGCGAGGCGCAGGCGCGGATGGAAAAATTACTGGCCGAAGCGGAGTTGGCCCAAACCGAAGCCGCGCGGTTGGAGCAAGAAGTTGAGCGAGTGGAACGCGACCTTGATCGTCGCCGTGCCATGGCCAAGGAGCAGGCCAATCGGTTGCGCGAAAGAAGCGATGCGTGTGAGCGCTTGCGCCATGCCGTGGACGCCGCCGAAAAATCATTGAAGTTAGAATTGGAGGCCATGTCTTTGGAGGAGCAAGCCGTGCGTGAAGGCGCGGCCGCCACCGAAACACTGGAACGACTTGGACGCTCGTTGAGCGAGGCGCAAAATGCGGCCAATCAAATTCAACAACAACGAATTGCTGTTCAAGCGGAGCATGAACTATTAGCCGATCAAGAGGCCATAGCGTTGCGCCGACAAGTGGAACTGGACCAGGAGTTGACGCAACGCGTGGACAGCGCGCGCAAGCGTGAGCAAGAGGCCCGCCAACGCGCTGGCCAACTTCGCAGTGAACTGCATGACATGTCGCACAATACTGTTGAACCTAAAATCGCTTGATGGACGGCACTCAATTCGGCCGGTATTTCAAGCGATCGCCTCGATTGTAAAAACCTTCATACAGGCATGATTTTACAACGTTTTTCCTCGCGCCTGGTACTGCGTGAATTATCCATTTTTGCAAATCATCAAGTCAGCATCTTTGGTCTAATCTAGCCTTATGAATATTCGCTTTCACCGCAGTCTTCTTGGGCAATTTATTGTTTTTGGAATTGCGCCATTTATTGCCGTGGCTGTGCTGAGCGCGGCAGTTGGCGGAACACGAATTGCAACCTTGCTACGCGGCCTTAGTGAAGAGGAAGTGCTTGTGAATGCTCGAGGAATTGCCGCCAACATCAATGATCAAAATAATTCTGCGATCGATGTGGCGCAGACTTTGGCCAGCGCCGCCGAGCATGGGTTCTTTGGCAAGCGTAAGGAAAGCATGGCGTTCACCCGCCAAGTCTTGGAGCAATCGCCAAATTTTTATAGTGCGTATTATTGCTACGAACCCAACGCCGATGGAAAAGATTCTCTGTATCTCAAGGCGAACGCCGCGGCCAACGCGCCAACGAATGGCATCGACGCGCATGGTGTTGCGGGTGAAAAAAATGCGGGCGCGTCATTGCCCGCGGCGGCCATTGACTCCAACGGCAGATTTATTCCGTATTGGTTTCGCGACTCATCCCAAGGCGACAAGATTGCGCTGAAACCTTTGGTTGAATTTGAAAATTCCTGGTACCAAAGTCCACTGAGAAATTGGCGCGACCGCAAAAGTCGTGACGCCACTTTGACCGAGCCCTACACCTATGAGGGCACCATGTTGACCGAGTGCACGGTGCCTTTTGTCATTGATGGAAAGTTCGCGGGAATAACCGGCGTGGATCGCTCGCTTACAGGCATTCAGACCGCGCTTCAGAACTTGGCCAACGAATCTGGAAACAATCTATTTCTAATTTCAAGCGGCGGAAAATTTATCGGGGCGGTTTCTCCCTTGGATGAGAGCGGCAAGCCTTTGACCGACTTTTCAGATTTAAAAACCAAGTCAGTGGCCACCACTACATGGGGTGTAATCTTCCAGCCACTGCTTGAGTTGAAAGATTCCAAGGCCGTGTGGATGGAAGATCCCATGAGCAAAAGCGAAACTATTTTCGCCGTCGCCCAAATTCCGTCTGGTCATTGGACCGTCTTGGTGGAGGTTCCACCGGGAACCATTCAAGCCACGATCGCCAATTTTACGTGGACCAATTCATTGGTGGAAGGCGCCGGCATTATTGTTGTCGCGCTTCTTCTTATGCGATTGGCAAAGCGTCTTGCGGGCAAAATTAAAAACGCCGCCGCCGCCGCCGCGTTTGTGGCGCAGGGTGATTTAAGTCGTCGCTACACGGATCCAAACAATCTGGATGAGTCCGGTCAACTTTTGGAATCCATGGATGTCATGGGTCAACGTCTTTCGAGTTTGGTTGGAAAAGTTCGCGAAGCCACCATCACTATCACAGGCACCGCCAATGAAATGACCGCGGCCAGCCGTCAACAAGACGAGGTGGCGCAATCATTTGGCGCAAGTTCCAGTGAAATTGCCGCGGCTATTCGCCAAATTTCCACCACGGGCTCCGAGTTGTTCCGCACCATGGAAACCGTTTCATCCAGCGCCAAGGAATCCGCGCGCTTGGCCAGCGAAGGTCGCACGGACTTGCAAGACATGGGCGTGACCATGAACGCGCTTGCCACGGCCACCGGTGATATTTCTGGCCGATTGTCCGCCATCAATGAGAAGGCGTCCAACATCAACGCGATTGTGATTGCCATTACAAAAGTCGCGGATCAAACTAATTTGCTTTCGGTGAACGCGGCGATTGAGGCGGAAAAAGCCGGCGAAAGCGGCAAGGGCTTCTTGGTGGTCGCGCGTGAAATCCGCCGACTCGCGGATCAGACCGCGTCGGCAACGCTGGACATTGAACGCATGGTTGAGCAAATGCAGACCGCGGTGTCTGGCGGCGTGATGGAAATGGATCGCTTCGCCGATCAAGTGCGCCGCGGTGTTGGACAAGTGAAAACCATTGGACAGCGGCTTGCGGGCGTGATTCAAGGCGTGGGCGAAATTGACGGACAATTTGGCGAGGTGACCACCGGCATGCAAAGCCAAGTGCAAGGCGCGGAGCAAATTCGCCAAAGCATGGATGGTTTGTCAGGCAACGCGTCGCGCGCGCGTGACGCCACCAAGGAATTTTCAGAGGCCGCGCAGTCTCTGCTTCATTCCATCAGTTCGTTGCGCGAGGCCGTGGCGCTGTTTCGCCTTTCGGATCACAACAAGCGCTAACACCAATCCGCCGCATGATTTGATTATGTTTGTGACGCGGTGCGCAAGCAATACTCCTTGATTCTGTCCAGCTTGAATGTGCGCGCAGGCGTCATCAAGTTTGAAACAGCGTGTAGCCCTTGGATTGCAATTCCATCACGCGCAACCAACCGTCGGTGTCCACTTTCACTGAAGGTAAAAGATCGGCGTTGCCCACGCCTAAATCCTTCATGCGTCCGCCGCATACTTCAATGTCTGCGCCAGATTTCTGAAGATCACCCACCAAACTTTTCCATGGATTACCAGTGGTGGTTCCCATGACGCGGTTAAACGCCGCGTCGTTCAACGCCAGCACCAGCGCTGGACCATCGAAAACAAATATCAAACTCACTTGCTTGGCGCCAGCGGCTTTCGCCTGCGCAACAGCGTCGCGCCAATCTGCAATGCCATAAAAAATCACGTCGGCGCCAGGGCGGCGGTTGGCGTAGACCACAGTCTGCCACTTGTCCATTTTTGTATTGATGTCGGCCGTGATTGCGGGCGCGGGCGTGAGCCGCGTGGCGGGCGCGCCAGCGAAAGGTTGCGTTGCGGAAGCACAACTCATTGCGGCAATCGAGCTAACAACGGTGATGCATGTGGTTCGAATCATAATTCAAGCATAATCACATTTGAATTTCCTGGCGTGGTGGCAAAGAAACTAAAAATGCGTCAGAATGCAAATATGCAACCCGTAGTCCAAGTGGAGTCGGCGATCGAGTCAATTCCGCCAATGCACCCACTCTTTCACGCCGTGATTTGGTTGCTTGCCGTGTATTGCACGGTGCTAGGCGTGAAACTATTTCTAAAGACCAAAGGGGATTCCCGCGGTTTGGGTTTGGGTTTGCTTATCGCCGTTCTGGGCTGGGCTTGCATCGCCGCGGGTTGGGAATATGTCCTCAGCATTGTCATTCAAAATCCTAATGAAACAAGCACTCTCAGTGTTCCTGTTTTTCGAACAACTATGGAGTTTGGATTGTTGATAGCGCTGGTCAGTTTCGCGCTGGTGGTGTTAAGCAATGTCTGTATCACGCTTCAAGGCGGCGATTTAATCCGCCTGCAAAAAGCGTTGTTGCGATTTGGTCTTTGGGTTCTTGGGCTTTCCATTATTTATCAAGTGCACTTTGCGGGGCAATATTCAATCAGAACCTTGGTGATTGGCGTCGGTGGCGCGTTGGTGTTTGTGGTGGGTCTTGGTTTGCAACGCACGCTCACCAATCTTTTCTCTGGTTTCGACCTGCAGGCCGATCACGTGTTTAAAAAAGGCGACATGGTGCAAATTGGTATTGGCGGTCTTGAAGGAGAAGTGTGGGACACCAGTTTGCGCTCCACGCGCGTTCACACGCTTGATGGACAAATGTTGATCGTGGCCAACGGCGAGTTGTTGTTAAAAGAAGTTTTGAATTTGGATCAACCAACGCGCGCCTTGCGCGTGCGGCGCACTGTTGGCATTTCCTACACCACGCCGCCCATGCGCGCCAAGGATGTCATGTTGCAAGTGTTGCGGCAAGATTCCGCGGTGTTGAAATCGCCCGCGCCTGCTGTGCTTGTATTGAATTATGGCGATTCTTCAATCAATTATGAATTGCGTTTCTGGGTGCCAGATCGACGCATGTTGGATGATATTGTGGACAGCGTGCTCAGCCGAGTGTGGTATGCGTTGCGCGAAAGTGATATTGAGATTCCATTTCCACTGCGAACCATTCGCATGGTGGACATGAAAGCCGACGCCGAGCACGTGGCGGTGATTGAGGAACGTGTTGCCAAAATGGAACAGATCGTGGCCAAGTGTCCTTTATTTGATGAGGCGCATATGGGAAGTTTGGAGCGACGCGAACTCGCGCGTGACGCGCAAGAAATCGACCTACAGCCTGGAGAACTTGCCGTGCGTCAAGGCGAAGTGAGCGACCACATGTATCTCATCGTGCGCGGCTCAGTGTGTGTGGTGCTCAAGGATAAGGATCCGATCGAAGTTCACGCTCCGCATTGGTTTGGCGAAATGGCGTTGCTGTTGAATCAACCGCGCTCGGCGGATGTGATGGCGGGCCAGAGCGGCGTGACGCTGTTGCGATTTGCAAAGACAAGCGTGTTGCCAGTGTTGAAGCGGCGACCGGAATTTGCCAAGCAACTGCGTCAGATTTCAGATGAGAGGCGTATCGCCTCTGGCTTGCGGGACGAGACACAACGTATTCTTTCATTCAAGGAACGCGTGGCAGGGTTGGCCAAAAGAATCATCGTTTCGCTTCAACCGTGGTGATTGTCGCCATGTGTTGATGGATACACGGATCAACACATGGTCACGTATCCAGCATCACTGCGACTTGAGGTGCTGGGCGAATGGATCTTGAAACTCAAATGGAATCGTGCGCGACCCCTCGTCGCCAGGAAGCAGAACTAAAATATCAGGGCGTTTGCCAGAAAATTCGGCGGGAATTTCAAAGCTCCATACGGTCGTTATTGCCATCATGGGATCTTGTTGCATGGTGGACAAGCGATTTTGTCCCTTGATTCGCACGCCGGAAAAATCCAGCAGAAGCTCTGGAACCAACGTGATCTCCGGAGCTTTTGTGATTTCAACCGTGAACACATTGGATGTGTGGTAGTTAAATTCCGTCAGTCGTATGCCACGTTTACTTAAAGCCGAGCCAAGTAACTCCTTAGATTGGAACAAATTTTCGGCATCGGGAATCAGATTGCTCTTGTCCGTTCCAGTTCCTATGCGAATTTTACAGTCTGCTGGAATCGTATCCGTGGGCAACACCTTGACCATAAACAAGCCATCCGGACGCGGCTTGCTGGAATAGAAAGGCTTGCCATTGCCATCAAGCAGAAACAGTGTTGGCGCCAATCCTTTTTTATCGGCCGAATAAATAAATTGCAAATTGAAACGTTGTTGCTCGCCCAACTCAGAAAGTTTGAAGCCCTTCCCTTGCAATAAACTGCTTTGAGCAATTTTATTTTTTCCCCTGGATTCAGGTGGAATTCGTATCACGCTCTTTCCAAGTTTCAGCTCAAGCATTCCATTTATTTTGGTGATTTCGGAAACCGCGCTGGTTGGTTCGGTTTCCAAGGCAAGAGAAAATGCCAAAGTGTCGCCACATTTTGTGGGATCACTGCTCGCCTCGCGCCACGCCGCATGATTGGAGTCGGGCAAAACCGCATGGAGGTTCACGGCATTTCCCGCCGCATTGAAAGCATCAAGCGAAGTTAAACGGAATGATTTAGCGAAGAGCCCGCGTTCTCCATTCCAGCAGAGTTGGGTGGTCGCTTTTACTTCCCCCTGCTCTGGGGTGTATGCCAGGAATAGTTGCACACCACTTGGAGACTTTGAAGCGAGATGATTTGCAATGATGATGGTTGTTGGCGCGGGAGCGAGCGCAAGGGCGCCAAGCGCAACTCCAAACCACGCATACTGTGAAATGTTGAATCGCATTGATCCATTCTACCTTCGATACATTTGAACGAGCATGATGCGTCAACGATTCATTCGCTGTTTGGTTCGCAAAAAAACAACAGCCGCGGCGAAATGCCACGGCTGTTGTGAAAATTTAAATCTGAAGTTAGGCTCGTCGACGACGACTGACCAGACCAGCAAGTCCAAGCAGGGCAAAAGCGCCTGGAGCAGGAACATAACCAATGGTCAGTGATTCAGCGGCGGAGAATGTGACGCCAGTTGAGCCAATGTGGCTCAACTCAAGCGAGGAAATGCTTGCGCCGGTGGTAATGAAACCGCTGAATGTGGTTTGTGAGGAGATGGATCGAATGAAAGTTGTTCCATCACTCAACTTGATCTTCATAAGACCGCTCTTGTACGCGCCCGCTGCGTCAACATAATGGAATAGTCCGCCAACTCCGTAGACGTTGCCAGATGAGAATTCAAATTTAAGAGTGTCAGCGGCAGTTAAAGTTTGAACAACTCCAGCTTGTCCAAGAACGCCATTGGCGGAAGAGGCCTTCCACGCATAATCACCACTGCCTCCGGTGAAGAATGCGGAGCTTCCTGAATAGGATTCAAATGTTTGACCGTAGTTTGCAAGCGAGCTATCTAATAGGCCAGCGTTGAAAACTTGAGCGTCGTCAAACACCAAAACACTAGCAAAAGTTGTTGAGGAAATAAAAGTTGCAATTGTGGCGACGAAAGGGAACGTGCGCATAGAAATACTCCAGACCGTTAATCGAATTTTTGAAGTGAGGGAACGTAAAGGGGAACGTTAAGTAAAGGGAAGTACTAGAAATATGGCAGCACATTTAGCATGTGCAAATTTAATTTACAATATTATTGGATATTGTAAATTAAATATTATTTAATTGGTCAAATAAGACATATATTATTGGACATAAGATGGTTTTGGAATGGATTTTCAAGCACAAAGTCGAGCCAGTTGGCAAGGCTTATGGAATCATTCTAAATCAGGTTGTGGTCTATCTTAAAACATATGCCCGCCGATGCGCAAAAAATATCGCAGTCTCGCATCACACTGCGACACATGGTGGTCGATGTATTTGCCGACAGCATTGAGCCCAAGGAAATTGATATTGAACAAGGACGCATTGTCGCACTGCGGCCGACCACGGGTGAAGTGGACGCAGGAATTTTAATTCCAGGGCTGATTGACGCGCATGTGCATATTGAAAGCAGTATGTTGCCGCCAAGTGAGTTCGCGCGTGTTGCTGTGCGCCATGGCACCGTGGGTACGGTCAGTGACCCGCATGAGATCGCCAATGTTTTAGGCGTGGCTGGAATTGAATTCATGTTGAGTGACGCGCGGCGAAGAACATTTCAATTTTGTTTTGGATGTCCTTCATGCGTGCCGGCCACAGCATTTGAAAGTTCTGGCGCCACCATTGATGCGCTACAAGTGGCGGACATTTTAAAGCGCCCCGACATTCACTACTTAAGCGAAATGATGAATTGGCCTGGAGTGTTGCATGGCGATCCGGAAGTGTTCGCAAAGATTGCCGCGGCCAAGGCGCTTGGAAAGCCAGTGGATGGGCACGCGCCGCAACTCATGGGCGCGGACGCCGCCAAATATATTGCCGCCGGCATTTCAACCGATCATGAATGTGTCACTTTGGAAGAAGCGCGTGGCAAGGCGCGCCTAGGCATGAAGATTTTAATTCGTGAGGGTTCGGCGGCGCGAAACTTTGAGGCGTTGTGGCCGATTGTGCTTGAATACCCGCATTTATGCATGTTTTGCACAGATGACGCGCACCCCGACATGTTGCTCAAAGGACACATCAATGTGCTTGTGGCGCGCGCGGTTGAGCGTGGAGTGAATGTCTTTGACGCATTGCGATGCGCGACTGTGAATCCGATCGAGCATTACAACATTGGAAGCGGATTGTTGCGCGTGGGCGACCGCGCCGACATGGTTTTGGTGAAAGATATGCGGCAATTTCATGCCGTAAAAACTTGGATCGCTGGCGAATTGGTGGCCGACAATGGCCAGGCAACATTTACGAGACTTGCAGTGGACACACCAAATCGATTTCGCAAGGCCACATTTTCGGCGAATGATTTTTGCGTGGGGACTAAAGCGACGGGTCAAGTGCAAGCGCGCGTGATTGTTCCCCATGATGGCGAGTTGGTGACAAGTGAGGCAATAGAATCTCTTGCCGTGAGCGACGGCGTGATCGAATTGAATTCAAGCGACCCACGCGACATAGCGTTTTTGGCGGTGATCAATCGCTACACGGATACGCCACCCGCGGTCGCATTTATTCGCGGGCTTGGCCTTGGTGAAAAAGCCATCGCCGCCAGCGTGGCGCATGACAGCCACAATGTTGTTGTGGCCGCGGGCACGCGCTATGCGCTGGCAAAAGCGGCAAACGCCGTATTTCAAGCGCGCGGCGGCTTGGTTCTTATTGATGGCGATCGCACGCATGTGTTGCCTCTGCCAATTGCAGGATTGATGAGCGATCAACCCGCCGAGCAAGTGGGATTGGGTTACGAAACAATGACCCGCGAAGTTGGCGCCACATTCAAGGCGCCATTTATGACGCTAAGTTTTTTGGCATTACTTCCAATTCCTGCGCTGAAATTAAGCGACCTTGGTTTATTTGACGCGCGCGAATTCCACTTCACCAATGTGCAACTTGACACCGCGAAATAAAAAAGCCCGCCAAAAAGTGTGAACTGAGCATCCACGAAACCGTTGCAAATTCCCGCGTCGCAGAAAGGGTGGCACCACAAGCAAGTTGAGCACCCACGCAACCGTTGTAAATTCCCGCGTCGCAGAAATGCTGGCGCCACAAGCAAGTTGAGCACCCACGCAACCGTTGCAAATTCCCGCGTCGCAGAAATGCTGGCGCCACAAGCAAGTTGAGCACCCACGCAA
>CALFOZ010000140.1 GCA_937919205.1 uncultured Planctomycetia bacterium | reverse complement strand
ATGCGCATGCGCCACATCAAGACCGCGGCCATGCAAGCCAAGGGCGATCCAATCACGGGCCGCGTTGTGTTGTTTGGAAACAGCGATGTTGAAATGTTCGCGTGCGTTCCCACCGAGAGCATGCCCTACCACTTTAAGAATGGCCAGGCCGATGAATGTTTGTTCATTCACTTTGGTAGTGGAACGCTAGAGACAACTTTTGGCACGCTGAAGTTTGGTCCGCGTGATTACTTGATCATTCCCAAGGGCGTGATTTACAAAATGACTTTCAACAAGCCCGCGGCTGGCGAACCAGAGGCGCGCTTCATTGGCTTTGAAACCGCAAATGGCAGCCATATTCTGCCGCCAAAGCGCTACTTGTCAAAAACCACCGCGCAATTTTTGGAGCACGCGCCCTACTGCGAGCGCGACCTGCGCCTTCCGCAAGAGCCGCTGCACTTTGATGAATCCGGCAAGTTTGAAGTGCGCATTAAGAGCCGTGACCAAGTGCACCGCTACTACTACAAGCATCATCCATGCGATGTGGTTGGTTGGGACGGTTGCTATTACCCATACGCGTTCAACATTGATGACTTCAGTCCGATTGTGGGCAAGCACCATATGCCGCCGCCAACGCACCAAACATTTGAAGGCCACAATTTTGTGATCTGCTCGTTCTGTCCGCGCCTGCTTGATTTTCATCCGCAAGCCATTGTGCTTCCGTACAACCATTCCAATTTGGATTCGGACGAGGTTCTGTATTACGTGCACGGCAACTACAAAGCGCGCCGCGGCATTGAAGTTTCGTCCATGACTTTGCATCCGCAAGGCATTCCGCATGGACCGCATCCAGGCACAATTGAAAAAAGCATTGGCGCCACGGTGACCGATGAACTGGCGGTGATGTGCGACACATTCCGTCCACTGTTTCCAACGCAGGCCGCGCTGGGTCTGGATGATTTGGCGTATCCAAATAGTTGGGAAGATGACACTGTGCCAGGCGCGCCCGCCAAAGATGCCAAGCCGCAAGGACCAAAAAGTGCGAATACGTGGGAATAATTCAGGGAATCAATGCGGAATTCAAATGGGTTTTCTAGCACCAATTCAAAGCGAGTCAACCAAACAAATATGGCGTGGAATTCGGATTCAAACTTGTATTCAAAATGGAATTCACATTATGAAACTGTCAATCAAACTTGGAATTGTCCTGTTGTTAATGGCCAGCGTGGTGGGGTTTGTTGCTTTGAATAATTCGTCGCAAGACACCGCCGCGTCCGCTGGCAACAAGAGCGCTGTGCGTAAAGCGCCGTCGGGCTTGCCACTTGAGACCGTAACCATTGGCGGCAAGAAATTTGAGTTGGAAGTTGCCGCCGACGCGCCAAGTCGCACACGCGGATTAGGCAAGCGCGCGTCGGTGCCCGCCGGAACCGGAATGATCTTCGTGTTTCAAGTTTCGGACATGATGAGTTTCTGGATGTACGACTGCTTGACCGACATGGACGTGGCCTATTTGGATCGCAATGGAAAAATTGTTTCCATTGAAACCATGAAGGCGGAGCCACTGCGTGCGCCAACTGAAACCGATGAAGCCTACAAGTCGCGCTTGAAACACTATCCCGCCGCGGGTGAAGGCCTGTACGCCGTTGAGTTGCCGCCTGGCGAATTTACGAAGTTGGGCGCAAAGCCTGGCGACACGATCACGCTTGATCACGCGAAATTAAAAAGCTATTTGCGCTGAATGCGCGGGAAGTATTCGCCCGCGACATTCACCCAAGCCAATGCGCGGCAAATTTGCGGTGGCAGGCAACCACCCACGCATAATTATTTCATCGCCGTCGTCCAGGAATTTACGCGTGGAACCATCGGGTAATTGCAGTGGTTCCGTGCCGCGCCACGTGCGCTCTAGCATACTTCCGCGACTGTCTGGAGTTGTGCCGCTGACTGTTCCGCTACCCATTAAATCACCCGCGTTCATGGGGCAACCTGTGGAAGTGTGGTGCGCCAACATTTGCGAAAGCGTCCAGTACATGTCGCGGTAGGAACCGCGGCTAATCTCAAACGGAGCCATGTTTTTTTCACGCATCGACGCGCTGACAATGGACACCGACAATTGCAAATCAAATGTGAAATCGTTTTTCCAAACTAAGTACGGCAAGTTCGCGGACGCGTCGGCCTCTCGAACAGGGCCGCGTTCAAACCACGGCTCAATGGCGTCAAGCGTGACAATCCAAGGTGACACAGTGCTGGCAAAGTTCTTGGCGTTGAATGGACCTAGTGGTTGGTACTCCCACTTCTGCACATCGCGCGCGCTCCAATCATTCAACAAACACACGCCGAACAAATGCTCGCGCGAATGTGCAATGTCAACGCGCTCGCCCATGGCGTTGCCTTTGCCCACATACACGCCAACTTCAAGTTCATAATCTAGAAGGCGCACCACGCCAAATGTTGGCGGACCATCATCGGTGGCGGAAGTTTGACCCATGGGCCGGCGAACATCCACGCCACTAACCACAATGGAACTACCACGGCCGTGGTAGCCAACCGGCAAGTGGCGCCAATTTGGAAGCAACGGATTGTCGGGGCGAAACATTTTTCCAACATTGGTGGCGTGGTGAATACTGGCGTAAAAGTCGGTGTAATCGCCAATTTTTGCGGGCAACATCATGGCCACGTTCTTGGCGTGCACAACAATGTCGGCGACCTTGTTGTGATCCTGCAAGGCGCGTTCATCGCTGGACAACAATTTTGTAATTTCCGCGCGCGCCGATTTCCACGCAGTCGTTCCCAAGTTCATGAACTCGTTCAATGATTCACAGCGCAGTGCGGATTGAACACTCGCTGAAAGACCTGCAAGAAATCCGTGGCCAAGCGCCTCGCGCACATCAAGCACTTGATCTCCAATAGCCACGCCAATACGCGCGCCGCCAGCGCGGTCCGCGCGCGTGAAGCAACCCCACGGCAAGTTCGCCAACGGAAAGTCGCAATCCGGCGCTTGTGCCGACGCAACCCAACAGGACATCATGAAGCCGTCTCCCCAAGACGAATCAAACCAAGTCGATTCAGATCGGCGACTGGCTCGTCGAAAGAGCAACTTCCAAACGAGCGGATGAATTTCTTACGCGCCTCCATGATTTGTTTCAGCGTCAAGCGATAGTCCTTGTACTTCAAACCTTCGGCGCTGAACACAAATTGTTTTTCATCGCTCTCGCTTAGAACTTTGACCAACTTTTCGCCCTTGGCTAAATCATGAAATGCCAAGCATGCGCCAACGAACACATTGAAAAAGCCGAATTGCTCACAGCCCACGCTTGTGGACATGTGACGCGCCGGATGGTGCAAGCCCGCGGTCGCCTTAAACAACGCCTTGGTGGCGGCCGCGGCCTCGATGAACACCGCAAGCGCCTCCGGTGTTGGATGCGCGCTGGCCGTCATTCCACCCGTGCGAATTTTGGCGCCCACATCAAATCCGCCAAGCGCAGTGATCATTCCGCGCGGATCTTTTTCCCAAGGAATCTCAACCCACGCCTCGTACTCGTCGGGAATCAACTCCATCAACTCAGAAATCATTTCGCTATCTGTTGCCTTGGTTTCAATGGCCTCGATGTGCACCGGAGTTCCGCCCTTCTTCTTGTAGAAGGTGTTGAACTCGTCGATTTGCTCAAGGTCGCGCTCCAATTCAGGATCATCAAGCGAGGAGACAAGCGCAGTCACGCGCCACATTTCGGCGTTGTTGTCGGCGGTGGACTTGGGCCACAAAGGCGCGGCGAATTTTTCAAACTCGGAAAGACGCTTGGCTGGAATCACAATGCGCGAGAGCAACCAGCGCTCGGGAGTCTCGCGATGCTTGGCGAACATCTCCACTGTTTTCTCCATGGAGTATGAAGCGGGCGGAAATAAACCCGCGTAGTCAATGGAACTTTCAAGCAATCGTGTAAGACCAATCATGTGACGAAGAGTACGGGGAAATGCGCGATGATGCGAATTTTTTAATGATTTCGAATGCAACAAGCCGTTATTATTGCTTCATGCTTGAATGGTCCAGAGTCACTGATTTCGTTTTGCGTTTGTCACACAGGCCTGGGGAACTTGCGCGGCTATGCACTCAATTGCGTCAAGCGGATATTGAAATGATTGGAATGTGGGGACCCGTCATTGGGCGCGCTTCCGTTGGTTTTCACTGCATTCCAGAGAGATCCGACCAATTTCGCGCATTCGCGCGCGACGCCGAAATGCCGTTCACCGAGACATCTGCATTCTTGATCAATGACAACTCGCAAAGTGGAAGCTTTGTTTCCCGCTTGGACTCCATTGCCAGCGCGGGAATTAATATTGAATCCATTCAAAGCCTGACCATTGGTGGTTCATTGACCGCGGTGATCTGGGTGAATGAAAGCGACGAAAAGCGCTTGATTGAAATTCTAGACAAATCCTAAATCGTTCTTGCGCCGCCCGCGATTGCGAACACGCACAGCAGAACAATGAGGCGCGTGTTTGCTTGCTCACAACAACGCAATAGCCACTTCGCTGGACAACATGCGTCCGCGAGCGGTCAAGCGAAGCTGACCACGAACCTCCTCAAGCAAACCATCGGCACGAAATTTGGCGATGGCAATTCTGCGCACCGTGGCGCGCGCGCCCTTGGAAAGCAATTCCTGCACGCGCTCGCCAGGCATTCCATCAATCAAGCGCAAGCCCATCATGAATGTCTCGCCCACTTGTCCATCGACATCAAGTCGTTCCACATCTTGCACGGGCGCAAAGCCGCTGGTCTCCAACCAATCCGAAAGCCGCGGCACATTGCGCCAACGCAAACCGTCCACGTGGCCACTGGCCGCGGGACCAGCCGCGAACCAATTGCAATTATTCCAATACAAAATGTTGTGTTGGCAACGATGACCCGGCTTTGCCCAATTGGAAATTTCATAATGTTCGTAGCCGGCATCGCCCAACATGCGCGCCGCAAGTTCATGCATTTCAACTTCTAAATCCTCACCAATCGCCGTGACTTCGCCACGCTTATGGCGCACGCCAAGCGGCGTGTTGGATTCATACATCAATCCATAACACGACATGTGCTCTGGGTTCAACTCCAAAGTTGCAACAAGATCTCGGCGCCACAAATCAATGGTTGCGCCAGGAACGGCGTAAATTAAATCCAGATTGATGCCTTTGATTCCCGCGTTGCGCAAACGACCAACAGCGCGGGCGACCGAAGCTGGATCATGCGTGCGCTCTAGCGCCGCGAGCAATTCTGGCTGGAAACTTTGCGCGCCCAACGAAACACGAGTGACGCAATGCTTGGACAACACCGCGGCGATCGCCTCGCTTACGGTTTCTGGATTCGCCTCCACGGTCCACTCCGCCCCCGCTGTCCACTTCAACATGCCGCGAATGGCCGACAACATTCGATCCAACAACTCGGGCCGCAACATGGTTGGCGTTCCTCCGCCAACAAACAGTGTTTGCAATTCACCGCGTTGAACACGAGCCCAAGTGGCCAATTCATTTTCCATGCGCGCCACAAAAACTTCCTGTCGATCTTGCGCGTCAACAAAAGAATAAAAATCGCAGTAATGACATTTGTGGCGGCAAAATGGAACATGCACATACATGCCATCGCCACGCGCTCCGTTGATTGGCAACTCCACGCCCAATTCGGCGGGCTTGGGCGCGGCGTCTGGCGCCATGGGCAGTGTTGTGGATGTGGTGGTGAGTTTCACAATGCGCACAATAGACGCTCTTGCCGAAATTACGAATTGAAAAATAAACTGTGAAGCGCAACAAGAAATTGAAATCTTCTGTGCAATAACGGATTGAATTTTGATCGCGATGGCAAAGAGCGCCCAAGTCGGTATTTCAATCCGGCTTACGCGAAGAATCACCGCGTTTTGCCCGCAATATCACAACAAATTATCATGCGATTCCCGTAGCATCACTCGCGTGAAAGATTTAAAAAATACAGCGGTCGTGGGTTTGCAATGGGGCGACGAAGGCAAGGGCAAGATTGTCGACCTGCTCACGTCGCAACATGATGTGATTGTGCGCTACAACGGCGGCGCCAACGCCGGCCACAGCGTGGTGGTGGACAAGGAACGCTACGCCCTGCATTTGGTGCCCAGCGGTATTTTGCACGCCGACAAAACCTGCGTGATTGGCAACGGCGTGGTGGTTGATCCAGAAAAGTTGCTTGAGGAAATTGATGGTCTGCGCAAACGTGGAGTGCGCGTGGCGGAGAATTTGCAAGTGAGCGATCGCGCCCACGCGGTGCTTCCCTATCACAAGGAACAGGACGCCGCGCTGGAGGAATATTTAGCCAGCGTCACCGAGCACGATGCGGGCAGTCTTGCCATTGGAACAACGCGACGCGGAATTGGTCCGGCCTACGGCGACAAGATCAACCGCTCCACCGCCATTCGCATGGGCGATTTGCTTGACGCCAAATATTTACAGGAACGCCTGCGTGTGATTTGCCGTTTGCGCACCAAGGAATTGCAAGCGCTTGGCGTGAAGGCTCCGCCGCTGGATCCAGACGCGCTGGCCGAACGGTTCGCCAAAGCCGGTGAAACTTTGCGGCCGCATATCAAGGACACCGTCTATGGCTTGCACGACGCGGTGAAAGCCGGAAAAAGAATTTTGTTTGAGGGCGCAAACGCGTGCTTGCTTGACATCGATCACGGCACGTATCCATTTGTGACAAGCAGCAATTGCTCCACGCTTGGAATTCCCGCCGGCACCGGAATGCCTGGCAGCAAGATTCACCGCGTGCTTGGAATTATGAAGGCCTACACATCGCGCGTTGGCGCGGGTCCATTTCCCACCGAGTTGCTGGATGAAGTTGGCCAAGGTATTCGCGAGCGCGGCCGCGAGTTTGGAACAACCACTGGTCGGCCGCGGCGCGTTGGCTGGCTTGATCTGGTCGCGGTTCGCTACGCGGTCATGATTTGCGGAGCAACCGGCGTGGCGTGCACATTGCTTGATGTGCTCAGCGGCGTGGACGAGCTGAAGATTTGCACCAAGTATCGCCTGGCAAATGGCCAGGAAACTGATCGATTTATCCCCGACGCCCACCGGCTTCAAGGCGTGACGGCCATGTACGAAACACTTGCTGGCTGGTCTGAGCAAGTTCAACATGCCGAGAATCGCTCGCAATTACCGCCAAATGCCTGCAAGTACTTGGATCGCATTGAGCAGTTCCTAGGCGTGCCTATTGAAATGATTGGCGTTGGTCCAGAGCGCACTCAAACTTTGGTCGCCGCTGGAACTTAATCGCCTAGCATTGCACAATGAATCAGCACACGACACAAACACCCGCTTCGCTGGCTGATTCAAAAGCAAATCCTTGTCTGCCAAAGCACATCGCCATCATCATGGATGGCAATGGTCGCTGGGCGGCGGCGCGGGGATTGATGCGCGAGTTGGGACACAAAGCCGGTAGCAAGAATGTGCGCGAAATCACCACATCTTGCGCCAAGCGTGGCATTGCGGCGCTCACGCTGTATTCATTTTCCAGCGAGAATTGGAAGCGGCCGCCATCTGAAGTGACCGCTCTCATGCAACTTTTGCGCGAGCACCTGCATGGGGAATTGCCCACCATGCTTGCCAACAACATTCGCTTTCGTCGCGTTGGTCAGCGCGACGGCCTGCACGCCGATGTGCTGGCTTTGCTTGACGAAACCGAGCGGGCCACCGCCCATTGCGACGGCTTAAACCTATGCCTGGCCTTGAATTACGGCGCGCGCGCTGAAATTACCCAGGCTTGCAAAGAGATTGCGCAACGTGTGGAAAGTGGCGCAATTTCGATTGATTCGATCAACGAAAAAACCATAAGCGACCATCTTTACACCACGGGTTTGCCCGACCCCGACCTGTTGATTCGCACCGCCGGCGAGATGCGCGTGAGTAATTTTCTATTGTGGCAAATTTCATACGCCGAATTCTATGTCACGCAAACGTTGTGGCCGGACTTCTGTGATCGCGATTTGGATTTGGCCCTAGCTGACTTCGCCAATCGGCGCCGAACCTACGGCGGCTTGGGCGTTGCTGTAAACGAACAACCAACAGCCAAGCCTGTCTAAGATTGGTCTAAGCGTGGCCCAAGCGTGCCCGCCACATTTCAGATATTTTTACAAACAAATGAATTTGTGTTTACTTGTAAACAGAAAATTCATATGCTGATCGCAGTTCGACAAGGTTGTTGAACATTCTAAAATCTTCCGCAAAGGACTGCGCACATGAACACATCTTTTATTTCACGTTTTCCACCCCTGGTTAAAAATTTTGGACTGGGAATGTTTTTGCTTGGAGCCACGCTTGCGCTTGGAGTGGTGCTCTCTTCGCAAGCGGTTGGAACGGTAATTGCCACGCGAACAAAATCTGGTCAAACCATTCGCGTGAAAGGCGTTTCTGAAATCACCGTGATCTCCGATAGCGGCCATTGGAGCGGCGTGGTGACGGCAAGCGGCAACTCAACCGCGGACGCGTTCTCCAAACTTGATCCTGGAGTGGCGAAGGTGCAAGCCGTGATCACGACGAATCAATTCACCGCCGAGGAAATCACCATGTCCAACCTTGATGTCACGCCCGTGTACACAAAAAATGAAAAAGGCGTGGTGATGAACAAGGTGGATTACTACGTGGCTACGCAAACAATTAATGTGACTTCCGCTCGCGTCAACGCGATTGCCGACTTACAAATGAAAGTATCTAACTTGCTCAAGGAAGGAATTAAAATTGCCTCCGGCGATCCGCAGTACACATGCGGCGTGTTGGAGGCCGTGAAAATGGAACTGCTTGAGAAGGCCACGCAAAATGGATTTAATCGCGCTCAGTTGCTGGCAAAAAGTTCTGGTAGCAAGGTAGGCGCGTTGGCAAACGCGTCGCAAGGCGTGTTTCAAATTGTTCCCTTTGGATCCAATGAGGTTTCTGATTACGGAATGAACGACGTGAGTTCGATTAAAAAAAGTGCGAAGGCCGTGGTGAGCATGGAGTATTTGATCGATAAGTAAGCCACGGCACTGCGACACACAACAAGCATTTCACAGCCCAAATGAAGTAGATTTGGGCTTTTCTTTTTTTAGTTTTTCACTCTGCCGCGCCTCAGGGACGCGGGCACATTAAATCCGCAGTCACCGCGGACACATCAGCGCAACCAACAAGCGCCATGGCGAGATCAAATTCTTGAAACAAAATTTGCAACACCCGTGCCACGCCAGCTTCTCCACCCGCGGCAAGTCCCCACAAAATTGGACGACCCACCTGCACGGCGTTGGCGCCAAGAGCGAGCGCGCGAACAATATCAACGCCGCGGCGAATTCCACCGTCCACAATAATTGGACCGCGTCCCGCCACCCGCGCAACAATCGCGGGCAATGCGCGCGCGGTTGGAGCGGCGCCATCAAGTTGCCTGCCGCCATGATTGCTCACCACCACCGCCGCCGCGCCATGATCAAACGCCCGCTCGGCGTCGTCGGCGCGCAGAATTCCCTTGACCATGACTGGAATATTCACCGCTTGGCGGATCACTTCCAAATCCTTCCATGTCAACGACGCGTCAATTGTCCAGCCAAGCGCCGCTCCCATACCACTGCCTGAATGACCGGTGGGCTGGCCGGGCCGTTGCAAATTCACAATTGACATTCCTTGTGGAACACAAAATCCATTGTGAATGTCGCGCTCGCGCACGCCCCACACCGGAGTGTCAACGGTGACCATCAACGCCTTGCACCCGGCGCTTTGCGCGCGTTGCGCCAACGCCTTTGTGAAACCACGATCGCTGGAAATATAAATTTGCATCACCACATCCGCGCTTGATGCGTTGACGACATCCTCTATGGATCGCGTGGACAAACTGGAAAGCACCATGGGAACGCCCGCATTTGCGGCGGCGCGCGCGGTGGCCACTTCGCCCTGCGCGTCGGCCATGCACTGCATGGCGGTGGGCGCGATCAGCAATGGAAATGGCAAGCGCATTCCTAAGATTTCGCAGGAAAGATTTCGGCGCGACACATCAACCAAGGAGCGCGGCAACAATGAAATTTCTTTCCACGCATCCACGTTGGCTTGCAAAGTCCACTCGCCCCACGCTCCTGAGCGGTAGTAATCAAACGCCATTGTGCTCAAGCGCTCTTGCGCCAATGCCTGGAAACTTTCCGTGTTCAACAGCGCATCCAAGCGTGGCGTGATTGAAGTCATGGACGTGAGGTTAGCGTTTGGACTGAGCGGCCACCGACAATTGCGCGATCACCGTAAACAACGAATCAAGCATGAATGGCTTCTGCAAGCGAACGACGGGCATGTGTACTTGAGTATTTTTCTCGGCGCCACCCACAAGCAGGATTACCGGAGGCATGGATTTCAATCCCGCCTTAATCGCATCAAGCACATCGTCAAGAGGCGCGGAGATACTTGCTTGATCAAGAATTAAAATGCACTGCGCCCCCGCCCGCTTGGCGGCCGCGACCAATTCCTTCTCGTGCTCGATCGCGATCACACGATGCCCACTGGCTTGCAGTGCCTCAACCAACATGGGTCGCATAAGTGGATGATTTTTGAACAACACTATGGGCAATCGATCCTGCGACGCAATCTCGGTCATAGTGGGAATGCTTAGGCACAACACGATTCCCTCTTGAGTATTGGCAATGGTGGCGTGTCCGCCAGCGGCCTGAGCGAAACGCTTTACAGCGGCTAGCCCCATCGCGGTTCTTCCTCGCAGTGATCCATCTGAGGCGAGCGGATTGAACGCGTGTTCCAATTGCAACGCGCTCAGCGGCTCACCTTTGTCAATGCATTCAACCCGAATCGACGACTCGCCTGCGTCGACGAATTGCGTAATGCGCAAGGTGATTAACCCGCTGTTGGCCAACGCCTCGATCGAACGCATCAGCATATTCAGGATCGCCTGTTGCAACCGGCTTGAATCAATGGCCACGTATTCGCGCCCATCGGTCAGGTCCTCCACCACAACGGAAATAGTTCGAGGCAAATTAGGAGCAAGCAACCGCACGGCCGCGTTCACGGCGTCGCTGACCTGGATCTTGGGCGAAGATTCGCCAACGCCGCCTCCCTCGCCAAGCAAAATAAGATTGCGGCTCATGGTCATGGCGCGCCACACCTGCAGTTGGATGATCCCCAAACTTTCCACCGCCTTGGTGGGCAAATCAGAGGTGATATTGGTCAACAAAGCCTGGGCGCGGATGACCGAAAGAACGCTTTCCAATTCCTTTGCAAATCCACTCGCGAGCGCGCCGAGAGATTCCATGCGTTGCGCCGCGCCTAAATTCGCCTCCATGACACGGCGTTCGGTGATATCAGTTTGTGTTCCTGAAACGCGCAAAGCCTTGTCGCCGTCAATGCGCTCCACCACTCTTCCGCGGTCAAGAATCCAGCGCCAAGATCCATCGCTGGCTCGGCGGCGATGCTGTGACTCATAGCGCGCGCTCTTTCCAGCAAGATGGGTCTGCCAAAGTTCTTTCACAAGCGGAGCATCCTCGGGATGGATCAATGGATTGACATCGGGCGTGCTCAACTGCGTCTGCCCGACTTCGTAACCAAGCATGGTCCAACATCGAGGGCTCACCACGCTCTCACCGCCCTCAAGTTGATAATCCCAAAACCCGTCGCTACTCGCCTCGATCACCAACTTATAACGCTCCTCGATGGCCCTCTTGGCGGCCTCTTTGCGACGAATATCTGAAATATCTCGGATGAACGCGCTGAATCCGCCAACATATTTTCCCTTGTGCGGATTCACAGTCAACTCAACAGGAAAAATTTCCCCTTGACGATTGATGGCGGAGGTTTCAGTGCGCTTGCCTAGTATGGGCCCTAGGCCTTTGGTCTTGTAGAGTCGCATGCCCTCCTGGTGAGCCTTGACCAAACTCTGCGGAATGATGGTTTCTTCAAGCCGCTTGCCGCGCACTTCTTCGCTTGTCCAACCAAACATCGACTCAGCTTGCTTGTTCCACAAAATAATTTTTCCATGCACATCAATCGTCACCACCGCGTCAAGCGCGGTGTCAATGACGATCTTAAGAAGATCGCCCTTCTCTTGCGCGGACTCCTCGGCCAGTCTCTGCGCCGTGACGTCTAGCGCCACTCCGCGCGCGCCAATAATGGCACCAGCCTCGTTGCGAAGCGGAACAACCGACTGGATGAATTGCGACATGCCCACGGAGATTTCGCCGGAGACATTCTCGCCAGCGAGCGCTCTGTCATGATAAAGCTTGGCCCTGCTATCGGATGAAAAAATATCCTCGACTAAATGACCAACCACCTCACCCACGCGTAAACCAAGAGAATCAAGGGCTTTTCCTTGACATTCGGTGAAACGTCCTTCCGCATCGGTCTGCCATAAAAGCAATGGAATTGTTTGCACCGTGGAGCGCAAACTGGATTCACTGGTATCCAAATCGGACTGAACCTGGTGCAAGTCGATCGCCAAACGAGCAAGCTGTGTCAATTCTTCGACCATCTGCAACTCGCCGCGAGTGGGTCCGCGGCGAACTGGCAAATGAAATTCGAGCAAGGCCCGAACCACCGAGGCGCGTGAATCAAAAATAGGAACACTCCATACAGCGACCAACCCATGGCCGCGCAACCGATCGGAATATGCCGACCATCTTGGGTCTAACTCCACGCCATTGGCAATGACCATCTGTCCAGTATTTTTTGCCACCAGACCAGGGGCGGCGTCCGGTGAATTTTTATACTGGGCCAAAATGCCGCGAATATCCGCGGGAAGCGAGGCGCACAACCCTTCGCCAACAACGCCTTGCTTTGACACGGGCATCAACATGCAAAACACCTCGCTTGGAAGAATCTTCTCGGCGAATACTGCCACCGACTCCAATGTGCTTATAAGAGTTGATCTCTGCGCCACCAAATCAAGAATTTGTCTCTGCGCGCTTATCAACTCGCCTTGCGTCACCACGTCGGTGCTTGGTCGAATTGCGAGTCCAGCAACTGTTTCACCGCGTGGCCGCGATCCAACTTCTATGGCGTATAAGATGCCTTCAATATGAATCACCGCAGTGTCGACTTGGGCGTGCTCCAAGTTAAGAAACAATGGCGGTAGCGCGGATCCCGCCTTGGACAAATGATTCAGCCAAGAAATTGCTGGCTGTATTCCCACGCTAAACACCTCGTTCAACGACCTGCCTTGCAACTCATGTTGAGGGCGATTGAAATAATTTGCCGCGCGTGGACTCAATCCAATGATGTAACCAAAGCTATCAATCAGCAACACTTCAAGAGCGTCGCTTTCAATTTGATTGGAAATATCGTCTGAGGTAATCACTGTCTCTGAGGTTCCCAATGTTGATACGGCGATCAGGATACTGCGCGGGTGTCATCGTAATGAATGTTCCTACGGCGGGCGCACTGCCTCAACAGCAACAGCATGGCGAAAGGGAGCCACAGCACAATCCAAGGCAATTGGATTTGCCAATGTGGCGGAACTGGCGAAACTTGCAATTCGCCTTGTAATTGCAG
>CALFOZ010000139.1 GCA_937919205.1 uncultured Planctomycetia bacterium | reverse complement strand
CCACAATCGCCCCCAAGAAAACCATGTCTTGGGGCACATCGATTTCACCGGCCACTTGAACGCGAGCAAGCTTGGCCTCAAGATCGCGAACCTTGGCTTCGTTCATGGCCTGATCCTCGCGCGCCGCGTGGTAGTCGGCATTCTCCTTCAAATCGCCTTGAGCGCGAGCCTCCGCAATGCGTCCCGCGATCACGGGGCGAAATTTTAGGCATTCAGAAAGTTGCGCTTCAAGCCGCGTCTTATCGGTTTGTGTGATCATTTCCATGGTGAGCCTTTGGCTTGGGAACACTTGGTTCCTGCTGTGTAAAGAATACAAACTTAGTTTGGATTTGGCGAGGGATATTTCAACATTCTGCGCCCCGTGAGATGCATGATCCACACCGCGATCCACGATGCCACCGCGGCCATGGTGATTCCCAGCGACGTTTTCCATGAAAGGGAATTCGCAGTCGCGCCGCCTCCCAACGTTTCGCGTAGCACGCCCATAATTGGTCCATCAAGCCACATGGGCGGCTCCGACCAATTCATGCGCGTGCACACCAGTTGCGCCAGTGGCCCCAACAATGCGATCAGCACAATCACGATCATGCTGATGGATCGCTCAAACGGCGAGCGGTTGCCCAGGGATTTGGCCAAAATTCCAGCGATGATCACTCCCCAAGAAAAAAGCGAAAGGTCGATCATCCCCAAGCGCTGTGGGGACCAATTGGTCGCCAATCGCAAGGGCCATATCACCATATGGAACAGCACGGCAATGGTTACAAAGTCAATCAACACTTGTCGAATTGGCGCGCGCGTGGGGCGCTCGCTTAAACGGAGCATTGGCCAAGCGACGCACATTCCAATGGCAAGCGCCGCGATAAAAAGTCGAATGCCAGGAAGGTAGCTTGAAATAGTTGGTTGAATTGGGGGGCGAATGCCAATGCATATCCACCACGCGGCAAAGATCCACAAGGTGACAAGAATTACCAAACCGCGGGGCAAGATCATGCAATCAGAATAGCTCACTTATGCAAGCGGGCAATTCGCCAAACAAATAAATCAGCGAATACCAACGTAGTCGGAAAGTAAATTCATTTCTTCATCACAGCCCGCATCAATACGGCCATAGTGTTCAAAAAGCCATTGCAAGTATTCAATCTTTTGACGCGCGGGAACTTCAGCGGCGCTTTCACTGCCAGGCGCGCGGCCCCACTTGATGTTGCATCCACGATTTGTTTTAATGCGCAAGCACGCATCGTCTTTGGTGCGATCAAGATCAATGCACGCAATTTGCGCGCGCCATGCGTGATCGTCAATGAGCCGAGCCAATGCCACGGCCCCGCGCATGTCCTTGCCACCCCATTCGTCGCCAAATGCGGCCGGGCGCGCAAACGATGCATTTTCAATGCGAATCATGCTGGTTGGCGCGGTGCCGGCTCTGTAACAGCGGGGCAGTAATTTTCCATCAATATCGATCAGATGGTCGTAGCCTTCGTCGCGAACAACGGCAAATGGAATGGTCCACACGCCATCAACGGACACCTCGCTCATTCCACTGCGCTTCACTTGCTTGATTTCACTGAACCAGCCAGTTTGCATCAAAGCATCGCGCGCCTCGGTGAGACCGGCGCGGTCCATTGGAGAGCCATTCAATCGTTCAGCGACAACATCGGCCAATGGAGCGAGGTCGGCCTCGCTCATCCATGCGGGACGCGAAGAAAATGCAACTTGAAATGCAACGTCACTTTTTCGCGCCGCGGCTTCGCGTTGCAGAATTGGAACGCCCATGCCTAGCGCCAACGCCATCACCGCGAAAGAGATGGTCCAACCCACGGCCACAAGCATTGGCTTGGATTTCAGCCAGTGAAGATTGAAAGAGAATTTGAAACCGGCGGCGACAGTGCGGCGCGAGGGTGACGATCTTTTACGGGAGGCCATTGCACCTTCTCAATCGGTCAAAGGCGCCCGCGAAGTAAAGAAATCACGTGGATGAATTGAAGCCGTGAAGTTGATCCATGTAATGGGCTTGATTCCAAGACTGCAACACGCCAAGGAGGCGCGCTTACACCGGCGACTTTGCCGCGCGATTCATGGCGGTGCGGGCCAGTTCCAGCACGAGCATTTCCATGGATATTCCCGCATGTTTTGCGGCTTTTGGCACCAATGAATGGTCCGTGAAACCTGGCATGGTGTTCACCTCTAGAAACCACGGACCGCGCTCGTCGGCCATGAAGTCCACGCGGGCCACATCGCGTAGCCCTAGTGCATGCCAACAC
>CALFOZ010000138.1 GCA_937919205.1 uncultured Planctomycetia bacterium | reverse complement strand
CTTCAAATTAAATGGCGAAGTACTTGGCCTCTGGGTGATGCACAATAATCGCGCTAGTGCTTTGCTCCGGGTCAATCTGCCAATTTTCAGACAAGTGGCAACCAATGCGCTCGGGTTTCAGAAGCCTGAAAAGTTTTTCCTGATCGCTCATCTCGGGGCACGCTGGATAGCCAAAGCTGTAGCGACTGCCACGATATTTCTGCGTGAACAATTCCTTCAGGCGCGGACTGTCATCGTTGCCAATGCCAAGCTCGGCGCGAATGCGTTTGTGCCACAGTTCGGCCAGCGCTTCGGCGCACTCCACGCCCATGCCGTGCAAGTACAGATATTCCGTGTATTCGTTGCGCTCAAAAAGTTGCTTGGCGCGGTGGCTAACTTCTATGCCCATGGTGACACAGTGAAATGCAACAACATCGCGCTCGCCAGAATTGGCGGGACGGAAAAAATCGCTGATGCACAAACTCTGGCGCGCGATCTGTCGTGGGAAAGTGAAGCGCTCCAATTCACGCTCGGGATCGGTTGGGTCGTACACCACCAAGTCGTTGGCTTGACTGGCGCACGGGAAAAATCCATACACAACGGCGGGCCGCAAAATACTTTCTTGCTTGCATTGCGCTTTCAAACGCTCAAAAATTGGCTCGGCGGTATCGCGAATCAGCGCTTCGTGTTGCTCTTCCGTCATGTCACCGCGCTTAAAACCCCATTGACCGCGGTACAGCGCAATCTTGTTCACATAAGGATAAATCGCGTCAAGATCAATGGATTCAACAAGTCGATCGCCCATGAACGGCGGCTTAGGAACTGGAATATTTTGATCCACATCACTGCGGCCAGGCGCAGTGGCGATTGCGGAATCGGCGGCTTCAAGTCGCTGACCAACTTTGGCGTCCACTTCGGCGCGCTTGGTAAGTCGCGCGGAAATTTCCGCGTCTACTTTTGCAAGCGTGCCATCGGCAAGTGCGTTGCAAACTGAAAGTCCTTCAAAGGCGTCCTTGCCGTAATACAGTGGGCCGTTATACACACCGCGCAAATGACTTTCCGCGTAATGACGCGTGAGCGCCGCGCCACCCAACATAATGGGCACGCGAATGTTGAGCTCATTGAGCTGCTTTAAATTTTGCTCCATCACCGTCACGCTTTTTACAAGCAAGCCACTCATGCCAATCGTGTCGGCGCCGGTGGATTTCCACGCGTCGATAATTTGTTGCAGGCTTTGCTTAATGCCAATATTGTGAACTTTGAAACCATTGTTGGACAGAATGATGTCCACTAAATTCTTGCCAATGTCATGTACGTCGCCAGCCACGGTGGCCAACACAATGGTGGCTTTGGGTTTCTCTGCAACGCCTTTTTTTGCCATAAAAGGCTGTAAAAACGCCACGGCTTTTTTCATCACGCCCGCGCTTTGCAACACGAATGGAAGTTGCATGGTGCCGGCGCCAAACAATTCGCCAACGGTCTTCATGCCCGCCAGCAAGTAATCATTGATAATTACAAGCGGCTCGTACTTGGTCATGGCTTCGGTCAACGATTCCGCAAGCACACCGTCGTCGCCATCAATAATGTGGCGCTGTAAACGTTCCTCTAGTGGAAGATCGGCCATTCCCTTCTTCTCAACTTTTTGTTCCTCGCCATCTGGAAACAAACTGATGTAGTACAACAGAGGATCAAATTCTGCGGGCTTGCCGTCAGGTCGCGTGTCACCGCGGCGATCAAAAATGAGCCACTCGGCGGCCTCCCATTGCTCTTGCGGAATTCTATTTTTTGGAAGTAGTTTGGAAAAGTGAACAATGGCCGCGGTCAGTCCACGCTTACGAGCCTCGACCAAGAACACGGTGTTGAGTACGGTGCGCGCGGAAGGTTTCAAGCCAAATGAAATGTT
>CALFOZ010000137.1 GCA_937919205.1 uncultured Planctomycetia bacterium | reverse complement strand
AGCCTTTTCAAAATCCACTCCGTGTGCATACCAAGCCCACGAGGCTCAGACGACTTCGCTACAACGCAATCAATTCGCTGGTCCCTCCGCCTTGCCCATCAATTCAAATGAGTCAGTTTCCATTTGCGTGTTGCCAACGCGGTATCCAGTCAATGCGAATATGCCGTCCGCGAAACCCCACTCAAAGTAAATCTGCGCGGTGTGCATTTCGGCAATGCCGTATTCATCAAGCATGCCCTCGTGCGTGCGAGTGGGCCCCATGTGTGAAGTCCTTTGCGTTTGCTCTTGGGTTTTGTAACTATGATTTTGATCCACTGCCCCTGCAAGCGCGCCCGCGATTGGCATTTCGCGCCCGACGCGGTCGCAGTGATAGGTGCCTTGCATGTACCCGTGCTCAAATTTCACACGCATGTGAAGGCCGTGCTTCTCATTGAAGCGGTCGCCAAGCCCAACTTCACTACTGCAACCGCAAGTGCCATGCAAAGCAAACCACTGGTCCGCGGGAATGCCACAATTGCCCGCCCACAACTTGCGTAGCGCGGGCAACTTCTGCCGCCAATCTGTATCGTTGATAAAGCGCGACGAAATATCCACCAAGCGCCCGTTGTCACGGCGGGTGAATAGCGCAACGTCATTAGTTGCCCACGTACCGATCGTTGAATACCTTCCGCTTGCAAACAACAAATCCTCCCAGCCGTCACCGTCATAATCACCGCGCGCAAGCAGTTGAGCCCATTCGCTAAAATCTAAATAACCGTGCCCGATATTCACTCCATTACTCACGTACCAGCATTCAGCGCAACCGTTCTCCAGGGCCTGGTGCGCTTTCTCCCCTTCCTTCCACGCGCAATAAAGTGCGTATCCACGATTTATTTGTGTTGAGGAATGGTCAAGCAAATCCAATTCCTCGCTTGCAAATCCAGTTTGATTTAATCGATGCTTGAGATTCATTAAAATGACCGTGTCAAGAAAATCCAGCTCATCACTTGCAAATCCGGCATCTTGCAACAACTCCAAATTGTCTTTTGCTTGTTGAACGTCTCGGTCAAATTGGTCGCGCCGCGCGGTGCTTCTAGCCTCTTTTTGAACATCT
>CALFOZ010000136.1 GCA_937919205.1 uncultured Planctomycetia bacterium | reverse complement strand
GTAATTCCACAAAGTGAGTGTAACTACGCAGCGACAGAGTGAGGCGCATCAAGCCTTGCACCCACCCCTGCTTACGGGCAGTTCGTAATTTGTATTCTTCGCCAGTGCAAGTCTTGCCAATACCAGCACGAATGATTTCCATGCGCACCGGCGTGATTGCATTTGTATTTGCCGAACTATTTGTGCTCTATCAACTCACGGCGCAAACTTCATACGCGCCATTGCATCCGCTGATCGCCAAAGAACTGGGACTCACGCTGCTTCAATCGGGCGTTGTTTCCGCTTCATTTCTCGTCTCGTATGGACTTTTCCAAATCCCTGGCGGACTGCTCTTGGACCGACTTGGTCTACGCATACTGTTTCCACTTGGAATTTTGTGCAGCGCCGCGAGCATTTATTTCTTTTCGCGTTCCACAACGATGCTTGAACTCATCATGTGCCGCGCGTGCCTTGGTTGCGCTTGCTCTTTCTCATTTGCGGGATTGGGTGTGATTGCACAGCGCGCATTTTCGCCGGCGGGTTTCGCTCTTGCCATTGGCCTTGGTGAATCCGCGCTTGGAGTTGGCGGCGCACTTGGCGAATTCGGCGTGGACATTTTTGGCGAATATGTAGGTTGGCGTCAAACGATGTTCTTGACCGCATTGATCGGCGTGCCTCTAGCGATTGGATGCGCTTGGTCGGTTCGCAGTCCACTCTTTGCACCGATACGCGCTATAAAAACCAACGACACGATTCCAGTCACTCTGACATTTATGCAACGAATCATCAGCGTGATTCGAATTCGCGAAGTGATTTTGGCGGCGCTGATTTATGGCGGCACGTGTGGCATGGTCATGGGCTTCGGCGGATTTTGGAATATTCCATTACAAGAAGCGTGGGGTTGGACGCCGCGCGAAAGCGTCATCCTGAATAGCGTTTTCTTTCTCGCCACCGCGATCGGCGCCCCAATTGCCGGAATTCTAAGCGCGCGATTCGGCGCAAAGAAATTGCTGCTTGTTGGAATTGTCATCAGCATCCTGTCTTACATATTTGATTTAATGTTTCCGCCTGAATGGATTGTGACAAATGTTGCAGATTGGCCGTTGTGGGTGGACTGCATCAAC
>CALFOZ010000135.1 GCA_937919205.1 uncultured Planctomycetia bacterium | reverse complement strand
ACGGATTGATATGTGAACGCGGCAAGATAAACGCCATTGGCTGGATCACCAATTGAGTTGCTCAAGGTGTACTCGGGGTGCACATGGGTGCTGGCCGCACCTAAAAAACTAAGCGAGCCACCAGTGGTGCTGGAGGTGCTTTGTGATCCGTAACTAAAGTTCAAGATGTTGACTGACGCGTCATAGCCAGAACCATTCCACACGCTTAGGCCTTGGGCAAGATTCATGGTCAATGTGATGCCAGTGAGCGAGTTTGCGGCGCCAAAGCCAGGTTCATCGCCGCTCAACGGAAACGAAGGATCAATGCCAAACTCCGCCTCAAACACGCGCGTGTTCAGGGAAATAATTTCACCGTTGGTGTGGTCGTAACTACCCGTCACCAGTTGATTGCCATTGGCATAAAGCCAGATATCGCCGTGAACTGCTTCGGCCATGGCGCTAGAGGCGTATGCCAACGTGGAAAGTGAAACAACGCTTAGAAATAATTTCATACAAGTGCTCCTAAAAATCGAAAAATAAAATCAGGCAAGAACGTTTCAAGAAAAGCCTTGGGTGCGCAGAGACTTTGCGCGAGGGTATTTGGGGCGTGCTTCACGGACATTCTCCAAATGCCCCAAGCAGAGAACCGAGATCCGCGCTGTCAGTGATTCCGGAATGGTCAATGTCAAATTCCGAAGTTCCAAACGCTGACAACATGCTTCCCAAATCCGAGCTGTCCACAAATCCAGAACCATTCAGATCCGCTGGACATGCAACGGGAATGAGATTTGCTTGAGCCCATTCATAAGCTGGATCAAAGTCAGCGCTTGCAAGTCCATCGTTGAACACAATCCAAAACGGCTCACTGCGCGATGCGGTGGATCCAGTTGAATACAACTCCATCTCAATCAAATACGCGCCGGTGGTCGCAAGCTCGGCGGTGTCCGCGGCCACGGTCATGTTCATGTGCTTGTGAAATCCGCCGTTGCTTTGCACTTGCAAGTCAAAGCCATTGATGGCGCTCGCGCGAATATCAAATTGCAAAGTGAGATAGCGAATGTTCATTCGCAAGCCAGTAGCCAGCACAAATTCGCTGCCATTCCACTGTTTCAGTCCAGCCAGCGCGTTCATGCCAAGACGCGTTCCAGTGGCAAAATTTCCAGCCGCGCTGTCATAGCCTGGGTTAGATGTGAAATGATCAACGCCTGTGTCGCCGAAGTCGCCGCGAAAAATGCGCTGTGATTGCGTATCGCCGGTTGCGTTGTATTCACGCGTTTCAATCACGGCGCCATTGCGAACGGGAACAATATCGCCCACGTGTTGCGCATGGACCGCCGTTGCAATCCATGTGGCGACAGTGGCGACAAGAAACAGAATGCGCCGCGTGAGGGGCTGTGTTGGCAATTGCGTGTGCGCGAAGCTGGTCATTTATTTTTCTCCCACGATGTGTGTGGCTTGAAGGAAACCCAAGGATCAAATTGATTGAATGTTTCGTTGAGGTAGAGCGAAGTAAACGAGTCGGTTGAAACATGTCCGTCGGCATAACCCCATGGACTCATGGACTCGCCGTCGGTGGAAACGCCTTTACTGCTGTAGGTCTTGCCACTAGCGGCGTTGATTTGCAACTGCGTGGAGGCAATGGCGATCGCGCTAGGACTGTCGCCCCATTCCTCCACATGCGGATGGTCGGCGCCGGCGAAGTCGCCAGTTTCAACCATGCACACGGTGTGCACGGTGGCCGCGGGATTTTTAATTCGTGAAATGCGGTCGGTGATGCGCGAGGAATCCACAGCGCCCCACGCGGAAAATTCCCGCGCCAAGTGGTTGTTAATTCCATAACTGGTTTTTCGAAATCGATTGGTGGAGCCAGGCACGGGAACACCTTGGCCGCCGTCATTCACCGACCAATGCGCGCTTTGATCCAGCGGATTTTTAATCGCGGCGGTTTGCTCAAAGTAGGGAGCAAGCGTGGTGACAAAACTTTCTTTAGCGCCTTGGTCGCCTCCGCCGTGCGGCAGACGGGCGTCGGCAAGAAACCCCTTGTTGCTTTCGGCGTACGCCATGTGCGCGCGTTCCAAGCCGCGTATCTGCGACAAACTGTTGCTGACCCGAGAAGTCTTCATGGCGTGGTTCAGACTGGGGACCAACAGTCCAATCAACAGCGAAAGAATGGCTATGACCACAAGCAATTCAACAAGCGTGAAGCCGCAATAGGGTTTTCTAAAAAATTGTCGTTGCATGGCGCTCTCCATTCACTGATATGGTTTTGAAATTGCACAATTTTAAAACCGATCAAACAACACAGAGCCGCGCAAGAATTGCGCGCGGCTTCACACATATCCGCTTGCGTGCGGCGTTGTTAAATGAATGGCGGTGGATTGGCCAAAGCAACCTTGGGCGACTTGATATCGCAAGGAAGTTCAGCGCGGGTCACTTCAAGCGCGTGGTGAACGCGCTTGATGACTAGAGGTTCAAACAGCAATCCGGCGTCAACAGCGGCAACCGCAAGGTCATCGCATATGCCGCAGTGGTCATCGGTGGCTGGATTGTGCGCAGGTTGCTCGTCATGGGCGCACTCATCAGCATTGTTGAGCGCAACATGATTTTGCACCGAATTACAGGCGAATGCTTCATGTTCATGACTGGCGTCGCCGTGGTTCATGCTGGCGACATGATTGTGACTGGAGTGATCTACATGCCCAATGGCATGCAATGAACGCAACGACATGCTTCCCATGATGAGCATTGTCAGGCACAGGAATTTGGTCAAACGCACAAGCATGCAACTCATACTAGACAACCAAACCCAACATATGCAATGACTATTTTGGATTTTTCGAATTGCAATAGACTCGTCCACATGAAACCTTCGCAACGGCCCGCGCTTAAAGTTTTTGCCACCACGCTTTGGGAATATCCCAGTCAGCACTATGACGCCGTGGATAAAGATGGGTTTAAAGTCACCATGCAGGGCGACAAGGATTACGTGGGCGCGACTCCGTCGTGGGTGTTGTGGCAGTTATTGACCCGCTACACGCGCGTGGGCGACAGCGTGCTTGATCCCATGTGCGGCTCTGGAACCACTATTGATGTGTGCGCGCACTTGGAGCGCAAGCCCGTGGCATTTGATTTGGATCCGTCGCGCGAGGACATTGCGCAGGCCGACGCGCGCAAACTTCCGATCGCGGATTCAAGCGTGGACTTTGCTTTCATTGATCCGCCGTATTCAACGCATGTGAATTACTCCGAGGACCCGCGTTGCATTGGCAAGCTTGATGCGGGCGATGAGAACGGTGGCCGCGACTATTACCAAGCCATGCATTTGGTGTTGAAGCAGATGCACCGCGTGTTGAAGAACCGCCGGTACATGGCTATTTATGTCAGTGATTCGTGGCGCAAGCGTCGCGGCGAGGCGGGCAAAGGCGCGGGCATTTTTATGCCGATTGGTTTTGAATTGTTCGCCATGATGCGCGAGTTGTTTCAGCCCGTGGATATTATTTGCGTGGCGCGTAAAAATTCAAAGTTGGAAAGCGGCGCGTTTCGCAAAGGCGCCGAGGACGGAAATTTTTATCTGCGCGGCTTCAACTATCTCATGATCGGCAAGAAGGTCGATGATGAATCGCCCGCGCCGGGTAAAAAGTTGAAATCTGAAACGCGTGATTGAATGGGGCAGCGCCAGTGGCCGTGCCGAAATATGAAGCAGTTCAACGCGACTCGCTGTTGAGTAGCGTGATTAGTTGGCTGAATAATGCCAAGGCGTGTCCACCCATTCGGTCAACTTGCTCCACGCGTTTGAATCTTTGCCAGCCATCAGCGCCATTTCGCGCAACGCACGAACATTGATTTCTTCACGCACGTTCAGCAAAATCGCCAACGCCGGCGCGCGTCTCTGCAGTTGGTCAAAATTATTTTTGTTGATCGCAAAGTCGTTGTTGGCCCACAACTTGCGCGCGTCAATGATGCGATTAAGCAATTCATCTTGCGCATTTTGACGCGTTTGTAGTAACCGGGTCGCTTGCTCCCGGCTTTCATCCTGCGGCAATTCCGCCATGAGTTGCCCAAGCATGTATTCCGCGGGGTGGCGGTCGTAGAAAATTTCGGGATAAGCGAAGCGCCAATAGGCTTGCTTCAGTTCGCGCGCGTCGTCGTCTGGAAGAGCGCTGCAAGTGTCTTGCAGGATTCCGTGCTGAATCTCAACGCGCGCGCGCGCCGATGCATCCACGCTTTTGGTAGCGGATGTGATCATCTCGTGCAAGAGTTCCTCGCTAGTCGCTTGGTTCGACTCGTCAAATTTGTACTCTAGGGTCATTTTTTTTGCGTTCAGCACAAAGCTTCGCAGCGCGTCGATAGTTACGGTACGCAGTCGATCGGAACTTTCAACCAGCGGAACCGCCGCGTCAATAATCGCCGAGTCCGTGATGGCGCATGCCTCTGGTGAAAGTTGGGCCTGCGCGAAAGCGGTGGGCAAATCAATCGTGGCCTCCCGATCGATCTTCAGGAGAGAGCCCATGGGAATTTTTCGCCAGTCAATGTTGGCGGCCGCAACCACGCGCTCAATGCGCAATCTTTCCACGCGCGGATCACTTGAATCCAAACCCAACACCGCCGCGAGTTCTGCGATGGTGTCGTCCTCTATTTTGGTGAGAGCGTTGCGCGCGGAATCCACCTCCGACACAAGCGCGCGCAATCTACGCTGCGCCTCGGGCACGGAAATATCCGGCGAACCCACTTCTTTCATGCGTTCCTCGGTCTGCTTGATTGTGATCAAGTGTCCTTGAAATGTTTTGTTCCAAGCTTCAACACTGTCGCCAAGCAGCGTGATGGACACAGCGGTTTCAGTGTCGCCATGCGGTTGCAGTGGGCGAAGGCGGCTTTCAACCCAAGACTGAAAGTCCGGCGGCAGAAACAACGCGAATGTTTCCGCGCTCTTGCGAATGGGCCAGCCATCTGGCGTGGCGTCGGGCGGGGGTAGCGTGATCACGGCGAACACATCGTCCAGCGAATCCACGGGCAATAGCGCGGAAATGCTGTCGCGAAGTTGTTGCCCCGATTGCTTTCGAAGCGGTGCGAGATTATTTTTGTATTGATCGCCAGCCACCTTGATCATGGCCATATTGCGTTGCTTCAGTAATTCTTGGCGCGCATCCTTTGACAATTGAGCGCGCGGATCATCCTTGCCGCGCAACATGGCGGTTGCAATTTTCAGAGCGAGTTCGCGATCATCTTTCTCCCACTCCAGCACAATCTTTGCAATCTCAACTCGTTGCGTCTGTTGCAAGTTGGGCAGACGCACCATCAACAATGGAGCCGCCTTCTGCCAATCGGTTGGCTTCCACGACTCTTGATTCACAAATCCAATCTTGAAACGATCCACCACGTCTTGGTCCGCGATGCCTTGGAGTATTTCAATAGTGCGCACATTCAGCGCCGTAATTTTGCTTTTTGCAAGATTGATGGCATCGTCATTGCCATCCATGGGCCGGCGAATGGTCGCCGCCGCGAATGCGTTGGCCGCTGGAAGCAGGGCGCGGGTATAGATGCTCATTTGTTCATCAAACAAAGCACGTTGTTCTGTAGTGAATTTTAAGTTTGTCAAAACTTCGCGCAGATCCACAAATGATGGAGCGCCCGGAGTGGCGACACTTTTGGCGCACGCAATGGCGCGGTCCATGGAAATAGCCTCAATCATCGCCGCATGATCCGCGCCAACACAATCGCTCCACTGTGTGAATAAATTTTGGTCCAACAATGAAAGTTGCGACAACAATGTTCCATGGCGCTTACGCAACTGCTCCATGAATTCCACATCTTTCATCCACGACCCTTGCATGCGCGGATCAAACGGGTTACTGCGTTTACTGATGGAAGCGATGATGCTTGTCATTTCCCTTTGCATCACGGATTGCCATTGCGTTAAATATTCGTCATGGACTTTGTCAATGCATGCCCAACTTTTTTGATCGCCGTGATAGCCAGCGCGAATTAAACTACTGCTTCCCACGGGCATGGGCACAATATCAAAGCGGTAAGGATTTTCTTTACATGCGGGCAAAGCCAAGGCGCATACTGCAAAAAGTGCAACCAGACGAACAGCGCAATACATCCATTTGCAGTGTTTAGGAGTTGCATCTTGCACAAAGTGCATCTTTGCAACAATTTTTATAAATGGTGCTTCAGTCATGGTTTAATTTCGCCGAATTTGTAAAAAACCTATTTTTTTTGGCTTGAGAAGCCTTGATGTAGAAAATTTCACAAAGGAATTTGCATTTTGAAAATTGAATTCGACATTGATTTCAGTGCAAGACGAGCCACGGAGGGGTGGTTCGAAAGGCATGTTGGGAACGGCCCCGCAGGCGTAAGGAACCCGCGGGGTTGGAATAGGGTTCGCGTTTGGGAAAGCGCGAATGTTGGAAAGAACTCGCGGGCGGGAACCCGTGAGCGTTGGAAAGGGGATCGCGTTTGGGAAAGCGCGAGTGTTGAAGAGAGATTGCGGTTGGATGAAGTTCGACCGCAAGTTGCGCTGGCTCGCCGCGGAGGGAAACCGCGAGCGAGTGTAAGGAAAGCGGTGGGACGCGAGAAGGCTCGCGCCCAACCAAGAGGCGGAATTGAGTGTGGCGGTTGGAGTGAAAATAAAATTAAAATCAGAGCGTTCGTGGTGGAGTTGTGTTGCGTGGCAAGTGTTGCAACGCAAGGTCAAATCAACTTTGAAAGGCGCTCATGATGAACAATCCAAACACAATCTCGCAAACGCAAGACGACCACAAGAAAATGCTTGGCGGTCTAAGTTTAGCCCTGGTGGTGGCGGCGTCGTTGGTTGCGCTGTGGCGCGGATCTTTCGTGGGCACACTCAACGCCGACTTTGCCTCGTTCAATGGTGATCAAACTGGCAATCATTATGGCGCCAATTCTGCAACAAGCCAAAGTCAAAGCGGGCATGTCGCCAACGTGATCTTGGTTCCAGAGCAAGTTTCAACCATTCAAGGCGCCATTGATCAAGCAAGCGATGGAAGCGTGATTTTTGTCGCTCCGGGTCAATACCGCGAAAGTATTTTCATTCATGGAAAAAATATTTCCCTGCAAGCCGGCGGCGGATCAGCAACTGTGTGCATTCTTGGCAGTGGCCGTGGTGGGCCAATCGCCTTGATTGAAAATGCCAAATGCATGATTGATGGATTTCGTATTCAAGATGGCCGTGGCGAGAATGGCCGTGGCCTGACCTTGCAATCCAGCGATGCAACCATTGTCAATTGCACATTCGCCAACAATATGGGTGGAGTGTCGGTCACCAACTCAAAGGCGCAATTTATGAACTGTGTGATCGCTACAAATCGCTCGGCGATTGCTGGTGGCGGCATGTGGTGCGCGCAATCTGATGTGCGCATGAGTGATTGCACCGTGAATGACAACGCCGCGGGCACATTTGGCGGTGGCGTGTACGTTCAAGGAGGCTCAATGCAATTGCTTAACGTTTCGTTCATAAACAATCGCGTTCAAAGTGGCGCGTGGGGCGGCGGTTTGTACAGCGATCGAGCCAATGTCAATTTGAACGCGTGCGTGATGCGTGGAAACTTCTCGCATGATTCGGGCGCGGCCATGTATGTCTTGGACGCCAATGCAAAAATCCGTGGTAGCACGTTCGAGCGAAATAGTTCCACTGGCGCGGCCACAGTGGTTGGAGCCAACGCGAAGTTTGATATTCAGGATTCCATCTTGGAGCAAGCCAACGAAACCGTCGCCGTGGCGACGAGCGATTCAGCCGTGATTGAAATGGCTGAAGCGAATGCCATGGAAACTGGCGCGATGATGATGGCGGTGAAATAAATTTCAGCTCTCACGCTCACACAAGCAACCACCGCAGGCCCGCCTTGGAGGAAACTTCGAGGCGGACTTTTTTTTGGTATTTAGAAACGCGTTGCGGCAGTATGCAACATCTTCATACATCACGCACGCAAAATTTCTTTGTGCCCCACGTTTGATTCACGCGGCAAGGCGGTCTCACTGCGCGCGCGCAAGCCATGAATGCTCACAGGCTTGATGGCGTGCAACAAGTTTTTCGCGGTCGGCCAACAGCGCGGCCAGTTTTTTGTGATCACGCGCAGATTCAGGTTTGGCGATTGTGTTGTCCAATTTCTCCAAGTCCGCCGCCAACTTCGCGGTTTGCGTTTCAAGTTCCTCAAGCGACAGCGCCGCGAATGGATCGCGCGCGGGTTTGCCCTTGTTGTTTGATTGCGATTTTGATGTGTTGCCAACAGCGCCGTTCGCGGCCGCGCCATTGCTAGAAGTGTTTTGCTTATTATTTTGGCTTGGCTTCGCCGCCGCGGGCGCAGGCTTTTGCGGCAAAGCCGCCGCCGCTTTAGCGATCGCGGCTTGCTTGAGCACCCATTCGTCGTAGTTTCCATCAAACACGGTGGCGTTTCCAAAGCCATCAAGAATAATCAAGCGATCGCACGTGGCCGCAAGCAGCGCGCGGTCATGGCTGACAAGCAGAAGCGAGCCGTCGTAGCCGCCGTCATCTGGATCAAGTGAAAGCGCGTCTTCCAAACGCTCGGCGCTTGGAATATCAAGATGGTTGGTTGGTTCGTCTAGCACCAGCAAGTTGTGGCCGCCAGCCACAAGACCGGCAAGCACCGCGCGCGCGCGCTCGCCGCCAGAAATTTCACCGAGCAACTTTTCCTGCTCATAGCCAGAGAATAAAAACGCGCCAGCCAAGTCGCGCGACTCTTGCTCGTTCAACTTTCCAAGACCGGGCCGCGACGGCACGGTGCGCTGTAAATATTGCCAGACATTGAGCGTGTAATCCAAATGCTCATGCGTTTGCTTGAACCAACCCGAATGCAGCTTTGGACTTTGGCGAACTGTTCCCACATCAAATGGAATTTCTCCAAGCAGGGTGCGGATCAGCGTGGTCTTGCCCGCGCCATTTGGTCCGATGATTCCAATGCGGTCGCCGGGCTTAATGGTGATGGACAAATTCTTGAAGAGCAGGCGATCGCCAAGGGTTTTCTGCAAGTCCTCGCACACCGCAACCGAGTCGCCAATGCGCGGACCCTTGGGCAGTGAAAGACGCATGGAGTCAAGCTCGATGGGGCGCTCAACCAAACTGTCTTCTTTATAACGCGCCAAGCGAGTTGCTCGACCGCGCGCTTGCTTGGCGCGCTGGCCAGCCTTGTACTTCAAAATGAATTGCTCCTCGGAGCGAATCTTGTCCAATTGTTTTTCATGCACGCGCATTTGCGTCAAGTGGCGCTCCAAGCGCAAGTCAACAAACGCGTGATAATTGCCTGGATAACTGCGCGTGCCGCCTTCGTGAATTTCCTCAATGCGGTGCACAACTTTGTCAAGCAAACGGCGATCATGGCTAATGATCACAACCGCGCCTTGATACGTGTCGGACAGAAATGTCTCAAGCCATTCGCGCCCAACAATGTCCAAATGGTTTGTGGGTTCATCAAGTAGCAGGGCGTCGGGCTCCTCCAGAAGTAGCCGAGCCAAACCAAGCCGCGCTTTTTGTCCGCCAGAAAGTCCGCTCACTGGAATCGTAAATTGCTCGTCGGTGAAACCAAGTCCGTGAAGCACGGCCTCCACCAAGTGGTCGCTTGACCAACCGCCGGATCGCTCTAGCTTTTCCTCCAGCGCAATTTGGCGCTCGAATAGTTTTTCCAACTCAGCGCCTTGCGCGGTGGCCATTTCTTCAAACACGTGGTCAAGTTCCGCGCGCGCGGATGTGCCTTCACGTAAACCTTGCGCCGCCACTTCTTGCAATGTCAGCGATGGATCAAAGCGGGGCTCTTGCTCTAAATATCCCAGGCGCGCGCCGCGCAACAAACTCACTTCGCCGCCCTCGGGTTTTAATTTGCCGCAGAGAATTTTAAGCAGTGTGCTTTTGCCGCACCCATTGCGGCCAACAAGTCCAACGCGCTCGCCCGGTTCAATGGCAAATGTGGCGCCATCAAGAACGGTCTTGGCGCCAAGAGTGATTCGAAGATTGGATGCGCTGACCACTGGCATGGGCGTAGAAGAGTAGTGTGTTTTGCCCAAATCACGAAATGCGCTTGGATAAAAACTTCGGGCCTGCAAATTCACCTCAAACGCGGGCGATTCACTTCCAATAGTTGTTGGCCGCGGCGATGGTGGCAAATTCCATGGCCACCGTTTGTCCGATCGCGATCAGCATTGCGGCATCTTCGGCGTACACCGAACGAAGTCGTTCACGCACTGCGGCGTCTGGTTGCGTGACTTTGATGATCAAGCGCGACATTTTAATTGCGAGTTGTCGGCCTTCCTCTGGCGTCTTAGTGATCAGAGAATTGCCTGGAACAAGTTGAACTGGATCGGTTGGTGCGCTCATTTTAAAAGTCTCCTGATTTGATTGAGATTTTAACGGTGAACTTTACGGAAAAGTTTCTTCTCGATGCGCTTTATCGTAGCGGGGATTGCAATTCATTTTTACGGCTTCGCCAGCGGAATGAAGTCATACGTTGGCAGTTGCACATTTCCATTGGCGTCAATTCCCGCGCCAATGCGAACAACACCGCGCTTGTCGGCCCACGACATAGTTGCGCTTCCCTCGCCATCAATAAACGCAGTGATGCGCTTTTTTTCGTTCTTGTCAGCGAATGTCAATACTACTCAGCCGCATGTGGGGCAATTCATTCCACTTCAATCAATGCACGCGGTTGGATTCGAACCAACGACATTCGGTTTCGAAGACCGATGCTCTATC
>CALFOZ010000134.1 GCA_937919205.1 uncultured Planctomycetia bacterium | reverse complement strand
TGCACATTGCGGCGGCCATGGAAATTGAGCGCGCGGTATTGCCGGCTGTTGTGAAGTTGCGCGACGCACTGCATGCCAAGGCCGTGGAATTTTCCGGCGTTGTCAAAGTGGGGCGCACGCATTTGCAAGACGCGGTGCCGCTGACATTGGGCCAGGAATTTTCTGGCTATGTGGCGCAACTTGATTACGCCATTGGTTGCTTGAAGGAAAGTTTGCCGGGCGTGCGCGACTTGGCCATTGGTGGCACGGCGGTCGGCACGGGCTTGAACGCACCCAAAGGTTTTGGCGAGTTGGTGGCCAAGAAACTTGCGGCGCACACAAAGATTCCATTCACCAGCGCCAAGAATAAATTCGCCGCGCTTGCTGGGCATGAAGCCATGACGCAGGCGCACGGCGCGCTTGCCGTGCTGGCCACATCGCTTATGAAAATTGCAAATGATGTGCGCTGGCTTGCAAGCGGTCCGCGTTGCGGCATTGGCGAACTTTCTATTCCAGAGAACGAGCCCGGCAGTAGCATTATGCCGGGCAAAGTGAATCCAACTCAAAGTGAAAGCATGACCATGGTGTGCGTGCAGGTGTTTGGCAACAACGCCGCGGTGCAATTTGCGGCAAGCCAAGGCAATTTTGAATTGAACGTGTTCAAGCCGGTCATTGCGCTAAACGTGTTGCACTCATGCGAGTTGATCACGGGTACGTGCCATGCCTTCCGTGAATTTTGCGTTGAAGGAATTGTGGTGAACGCGGATCGCGTGGCGCAATTGTTGCGCGAAAGTTTAATGTTGGTCACCGCGCTCACGCCGCACATTGGCTACGACAAATCAAGTTCAATCGCAAAGCATGCGCACCATAAGCGGTTGACATTGAAGCAGGCCGCGATAGAGCTGGGACATATTGATGAGGCGACCTTTGACAAGGTCATGAAGCCCGAGAGCATGACTGGGCCCATGTGACTTGGAGCGGCGCGGCCAATGCGCGTGTTTGTGTGTGGCGTGATTTTTGTCGGTGTGTGAAAGTTGTAGGCGTGAATGAACGGCCATGAAGTCGCTCACCAAATTGCGCAATTGGCTAGTCTTTCATGTATGAACTTGAACGCGCAAGAAATTCCGCAATCTATTTCGCTGGCGGGCAAACACGCTCTTGTTGGCGG
>CALFOZ010000133.1 GCA_937919205.1 uncultured Planctomycetia bacterium | reverse complement strand
GGCAGAAGCTGAATGATGATCAGTTAAAGATGCAGACGAAGGTTTTAAAATTGAAGGATGACCTTGCTTTTGATGAATGGCTTTTGAAACAAATTCAACCCAACACGCAGGTCCTTAATGACAATCAAACCAATACCGACCGTCTTATGGTTGAGAGTAATAGCGGTGCCTCGCAAGGAAATAATCCTCCATCAGGTGCCGCACCTGCAGGTAACGCCCTTGTCACACCAACTCTCAGCGTGCAAGCCACGCTTGTGTCTGCGCAAGCCGTGCAAAATCGACTGGCTAAATTCGCGGCGCGCGCCCGCGAGTTCTACACCTTGCTCAGCGCTCGCAACCTAAACGCGTCGAGCGTGTTGTACAGCAGTCAATCCCCGCCAATGGTTTTTCAGACCAGCGCCATTTCAATAAAGCAAATTCTTATGACCACAGGTGCGGCGGAATGCGTTGTACTTGGTTTCAGCTTGCTCATCATGGCAAATCGCCGGCGGGCTTAACTGATCGAAAACCGTCGCCGTGGCTAACTTTTTTATTGGTGGCCAAGGCGTGTCACAGCGCTATGACTTGTTATAAAAACGTGGTTATGATCGCTGAATGCATACAGGCTTGAACAAACCCACCGAAACAAATCCACTACGCCAAAATGACGAGCGATATGTATTAGTTTCCCAGGAGTTTCCCCAGCAAGAAGATGGAATTGACTTGGCTGATCTTGCCATAGCCGCATGGAAAAATCGATTTTTGTTTATTGTTTCTTGGGTCATCCTGGCTGTGATCACATTTGGTGTTCTGCAACCCTTTAACACGGCAACCATAAGTACCGAATTTAGAAGTGGTCAGATATCAAAAGCACCAATTCAATCTTTAGACGCTATAAAAGACCAGCTCACAACGCTTTATTTCCCGCAGGTAACACAAGATCTAGAGAAGCAACTTCAACACCAAATTTCAGGAAAAATTACTGCGGATGTTAAGAAGGGATCGGATTATATAAAGACAAGCATTGTTCTGGGCGGTTTATCTAGCGACCAAGTCGAGACATGCCTGAAGTCCGTCATGCAAAAATGGGTTGAATACCAGGCCGTGGAAATTAAAAAAATAACACAGGCAACTCAAGAGAGAATCGCGTTAATTACGATAGAAATTAACTCAATCATCGTTTATGCAAATTCTCTCTCTGCAACAAAACCTTTGGAACCAACGGAATCCTCGCGCCTGCTCCTTCAAGCTGAATCCAAAAAACAGCAAATATTCGACCTGCAACAACTCATTCAAAATGTTGAACAGCCAATTGTGATCACCCCGTTTGATTATGCAGATTCAGGTCCAGGTCGCGGAATCAAAGGCATGGCCGTAAGCGCGTTCACCGGCGCAGTCCTAGCATTCGGTTTGGTATTTGCGGCAGGCATTATTCGCACCGCCAAAGCCAGGATTGCAAATAGTTAAATCAGAACGCACGAAATAAATCGCAAGCGCCAAGACGCTTAATACCCCAGCACAACCACGCCCGGCAGGTTGTCAAAGTCGCGAGCCTATTCCTTTGGAAGACTGAAATAATTTTGTATAGAAGCGTAAAGCACCTCCGGAAGAACCTTTCCACCTAGCGTGCCCTTCAGTGCGTTCGAAATTGATTCCCACTCCGAAGAAGATGTGGAAAATGAATTCAGAAAGCGAATCAGATCGCTTGTAATTGCATCCGGAAGTTTTGGTCCCTTCGTTTGAGGCAACGTTGCCGCGAGACGAAAAATATCATTTCTATGCTTGGTGATTTTTTGAGTGTCAATCACTTCACCACTGCGTTTACGATTCGTCAAATCCAACCACGCATGCGCCTTCAATGGAATCAGCGCTGTTGCGTTTGCAAATGCCAGGCCATTGCGAACAATCTTGTGTGTTTGAATCAAAGCGTAGTAGTCATCATTCAGAAGAATCGCCGACAAACTGTGATGATCCGCGCCAACAAGTAACGGAATTATGTTCTGAGCTTCCCCAAGAAACAGCCCGTCTGGTTTGCGGCAGAAAAACTCCAGTTCAAGTGGAAACCGCTCATTCGTAGGCTGTGCAAATCGAAAGAGCACGGGCACGCCTTCTGTCCTTTGCCGGATTTGGTAGCCGCCTTCATTGATAAATATGCGCAGTGCCTTGATCATTTCTGGCGCGATCACTTCTATCAGCAAGACAATGTCCAGATCTTTTGTCGTACGAAATTCCAATCCCATAGCGGCAAACCATTCATCGCAAGCGGCTCCGCCGATGAATGTCATCGACTCAGCAAATTTACTCAATTGTTCCCGAAAAATATCAAGGCCCTTTACCACTTCACTTGTCCAAGAAGAATTTCCAACTGCTGTTGCACGCGCTCGTCGGGGGAATCCGCCATGCTGAGGTACAGCGAAAGGTGGTCCACCAATTTGCCATCACCAAGAAGATTGGGGTCGTACGACCAAATCTCAACTTGTGCCGTGGCGTTGTCGGCGTCGTGACAAATTTCGCAAATGCCGTGGCTTAATAATTCACCAAGCGTGGCAAGCGTGAGCGCGTATGTGGGCAAGCGATCGTCGCCAATCATGGTGCGCGCGCTTAATGCGCTCATGCCGGCAAGCAATAATTGATTTTTGCGTTTTCCCCAGCGAATCCAGTGCTTTCTCTTAACGGGCGTGACCAGTTCCTTTGCAAGTTGTTGCCAAAGTTTGCCGCCAGTCGCTGTGAATTCAAGAACCATCGAACGTCCATCGCGCGCAGTTCTGCAAATATTCGCCGCCTCCAGTTCGTCCTTCACTTTGCTCATCATCATTGGTGAATACTGAATGCGCCGCGCGATATCTTTCAGCGACATCTTTGCCAATGGCTCACGCAACAGGTGGTACAGCAACGCGCATTGCGTGGCGGGGCTGAATGATTTTTCACGCTTCGATTTTGGCTTAGGAAACCGCTCGCGCAAATCAATCATGCCACCCGGGATAAATATTTGACTGCCTGGAATAATAAACGGTATGCCCATGTGAACCATTCGATTACGGGCGTGAGACGGCAATATTGGCAATACCACAATAACGGGCGCGCCAAGTTTGACTCCAAGCATCTGGGCGTGCTTTGCGTACTCGCCGGGGGTTGAGGATTCCCAATCTTCCGATTCAATAGCTAGAAATGTTTTTCTGCCAAATAGTCGCGCTGTGCAAATTGAATAGCGTTGGCGCAAGAACAGCGGCAAAGTCGACGCGACCACTGCGGTCAGATCGGGTCGTTGTCCGCTTAGGGTTTGTACATAATCAAGAAGGCGTAATTTGATCGATGACATGTTGGATAAACTACTATTCCATGATACACAATACAAATTTATCATGCTATTTTTATGTACACAATCTTCAGCCAAAGGCAGTCGCCCGCTGAACTGTGTGTTCAC
>CALFOZ010000132.1 GCA_937919205.1 uncultured Planctomycetia bacterium | reverse complement strand
GCGAGGGGTGCGTTGTCTGAGCGACTGGTGCCACCCTTTCTGCAAAGCGTTCACTTGCCTGCAAATCGTTTCACTTGCATGCAAATCGTTTCACTTGCCTGCAAAGTATTTCACTTGCTTGCAAAGTAAATTGGCGACGCCAAAGTGAAGCTACTATTACTACATGAGCAACGCCGCCGCATCGCATGCAAACTCCGCCATTCCTCTTGACGCGCTGTCGCAAGGCCTTCTTGATTTACTGCAGAAGCATGATCCAGCCACCGCGCAGATCATGGCGCGCGAAGCCGATCGCCAAGCCACCACGCTGGAGTTGATCGCCAGCGAGAACCATGTTTCAACCGCCGTCATGCACGCCGTGGGTTCATGGATGACCAACAAGTATGCGGAGGGGTATCCCGGTAAGCGCTACTACGGTGGTTGCGCGCATCACGATGAAATTGAAAACCTGGCCCGCGACCGCGCCAAGCAATTGTTCGGTTGCAATTTTGCAAACGTGCAACCACACTCCGGCGCCAACGCCAACATCGCCGCGTTCATGGCCATCATGGATCCAGGCGACACTGTATTGAGCTTGCCGATTAAAAGTGGCGGCCACTTAAGCCACGGACTCAAGCCAAATTTCTCCGGCACGTTTTACAAGATCGCCGAGTACGGTCTTGATCCAAAAACTGAATTGCTTGACTACGACGCCATTGAGCGCGCCGCCGTGGAGAGCAAGCCAAAGGTGATTATTTGCGGCTATTCCGCCTATTCCCGCGTGATTGATTTTGCGCGCTTTCGCGCCATTGCCGACAAAGTTGGCGCACTGCTTATGGCGGACATCGCCCACATTGCGGGACTTGTTGCAACCGGTGTGCACCCAAGTCCGTTTCCGCACGCGCATGTTGTGACCACCACCACGCATAAAACATTACGCGGTCCGCGTGGCGGATTAATTCTGACCAACGACCAAGACATAGCGACCAAAATTGATCGCAAAGTTTTTCCGGGCAGTCAAGGCGGACCACTCATGCATGTCATCGCGGGCAAGGCCGTCGCGTTTGGCGAGGCGCTGAAACCAGAGTTCACAACCTACAGCAAGCAAGTGGTTGCAAATGCCAAGGCGCTTGCCGCGGCGATGCAGTCGCACGGTTACAGATTGTGCACCGGCGGAACCGACAATCATGTGATGCTTGTTGATTTGCGTCCGCGCGACGCGTCGCTTACTGGCGCTGACGCCGAGAAGTGGCTGGAAGACGCCGGCATTATTGTGAATAAGAACGGTATTCCAAATGATCCGCGTCCGCCATTGCAGACCAGTGGATTGCGTTTGGGCACGCCGGCGTTGACCACGCGCGGTTTGCGCGAAGGTGAAATGAAACAAGTCGCCGCGTGGCTTGACCGGGTGATGATTTCAAAGGGCGACGTCGCGGTAAGCGGGGCGGTTCGCGAGGAAATCCGCGCGTTTTGCGCTAAATTTCCCCTGCCGCACTAAAACTGCGCATTGAATGGGCTCACTAAATCACCCGATACATCACGAACAAGGTTTGCCAGCCACTGATGCGCCAAATAGTTGCGTGGGAGCGTCTCCATTTTGCGACCATGTCGCGTTCGCACTTGCGCGTGTGAGTGCTTCATAAAATTTCAATGCGCTGGGCAATGTCGCGGGTTTCAAGCGCCATGACCAATTCCTCCATGTCGCCCGCGAGCAACTTCTGTAAGTTGAACGATTGCTCCACGCGGTGGTCCACCGCGATGTTGTCCTTGTAGCGGTACGTGCGAATTTTCTCAGCGCGCTCGCCGCCGCCAATCATGTCGCGCCGCAACTCGCCGCGCTTGGCCGCCGCGTCCGCAAGCCGACGTTCATGCACGCGCGCGCGTAACAGGCGCCACGCCTTGTCGCGATTTTGCAATTGACTGCGCGTTTCCTGCATGCGCACTTCTATGCCGGTTGGTTCGTGGATTAAATGCACAGCCGTCGCGACCTTGTTCACATTTTGTCCGCCTGGACCTTGCGCGGTGGTCAGGATTTCGCGCACCTCGGCTGGATCCACTTGCGACTCAACTGTTTCGGGTTCGCTCAGCACCGCCACTGTCGCGGTTGATGTGTGGATGCGTCCGGCCGCCTCCGTGGCCGGCACGCGCTTCACTTGATGCACGCCGCTCTCGTAGCCAAGTGTGTTCCAACACCCTGTTCCTTCAATGCGAATAATGGCGTGCGTCACGCCGCCCGCATCGCCATGTTTGATTTCCATTTCGTCCCATTGCCATGCGTGAAGTTGCGCGGCAAGGCGATACATTTGCAACACATCGCCCGCCCAAATCGCGGCTTCAAGACCGCCCACGCCACAGCGAACCTCCAGAATTAGGCTACCAATGGCGCGATCATCGGCCATCACCAAGGTGCGGATAAGCGCCTCCATGCTTGCGTCGCGCGCCGTTTGCAGTCCGTGAATTTCGCCACGCGCCATGGCCGCGATATCAACGTCCGTGTCCTTGGCAAGCAATTCGCACTCGCGCGCCTCGCGCTCCATACGCCGCCATTGGCGCAAATTTTCAATCAAGGGTTGCGCCGCCGTGCGTCGCTGAGAAAGCACTTTCACCTTGCGGTGATCGGAAATTATTTCTGGATCGCAAAGTTGCCTCTCATCATTTTGAAAGTTGGCCTCGATCTCGTTTAGTTTTTCTAGAAGCCTGGGCGATGGTTGCATGCGATTTGATTTGCGATCGTACTATTTTGCGCGTTGCGGTGGATGAGCAACGAAATGATTGGTTGTGAATGAAAATTGGCCTAGGAACACAGGTCAATACCGGATGAAGTGCGCGCGGGAAATCAGCGTGTGAAAAGAAACAGCCGCGCTGGTGAGAGCGCGGCCGTGACAAATTTCAAATTGCGTAACTACTTCTTCTCTGGTTTGGCGGCGGCAGGCTTGGTTGCAGGTGCTTTGGCAACCTTTGCATCCTTGTCGCCTTCCTTCTTAAAGTATGCGCCAGCGAACTTCTTCTGGAAGCGTTCAACGCGTCCCAAGGTGTCCACGAACGACTTTTGGCCGGTGTAGAACGGATGCGAACCCGACCATACTTCGACATTCATTTCAGGAACGGTCGCGCCGACGGTCAACACATGTTGGCCACGAAAGTTCACTTTGCAATCTGCGTACCACTTTGGATGAGTTTCTTTTTTCATTGGTTGCTCCGAGGGACGAAGATCTTAGCGGTTTTGCCGCGCAAACTCAAGGGGTGCAAGCATGTCTCATTTGAAGCGCCAACATTGCTACGAAAGTGGCGGTTTTTCACGAGTTGGGTATGCTTGCCTCTCCGATTCCCCTGTAGCTCAGTTGGTAGAGCGAGCGGCTGTTAACCGCTAGGTCACTGGTTCAAGTCCAGTCGGGGGAGTTTCGGAAGGAACCGCATCCAAGCACCGCTTGTGGTGCGGTTTTTTTTGGCGTGAATCTATTGTATTGCGCCGCGGGCTTGCTCGCCCAGGCCCGCTATCACATGCGCTTTTAATTCCGCCGTGAGTTGCTCCGCGAGTTCGGGTTTCTCCTTGGACAAATCTTTCTTCTCGCTCAAGTCATCAACAAGATTGAACAGTTGCGCATTTTTTGTATCCCATTCATAGATAAGTTTGTAGTCGCCTTTGCGGATGGCGGATTGCGGATGCGGCACCTCCACAGGTTGATGCCACACCATGCGATCAATGCTTCGCTGAACTTTGCCGACGCCGCTGTTGTGCAGAACGGTTTTCCAACTGCCACCCTCGGCGCCCTTGGGCAGAGCGGTGTTGGGCGCGGCAAAATCAAGCACGGTCGCAAGAATGTCGTAACTGATCACGGGTTCGTTGCAATAGGTCGCGCCGTGAATGCCAGGGCCGGCAACAATCAGCGGAACGCGCAGGCCGCCCTCGCCCAAATTGCCTTTGCCGCCGCTGAGAATTTCCGTGCGCCCGCCGTTGTCGCTCATATAAATGATGTAGGTGTTGTTGGCGATTCCAAGCGCGTCAAGTTTTTTCATCAGCGTGCCCACGCACGTATCCAAGTCTTGCGTCATGGCCGCCATCGTTGCGCGATCGTTTTTTGCATTTTCTTTTCCTGGCCCATTCCCCGGTTTTTTGCCCGCACCTTTACCCAAGCCTTTCGCCGCACCATTGCCAACACCATTGCCAACACCATTATTTGGGCTTTTTAAGTTGTCATATTTCTTCAGCGTTTCCTGCAACGCTTGAGCGGGCGAATGAACCGCGTAAAAAGAAATTTGCAGGAAGAACGGATGATCCTCCTTCACTTGCGTGGCCATGAAATCACAAGCGCGCCGCGTGAGGCTGAGTGAAAGTTTTGGATCGGTTGGATCTTTTGATTCACCAGTTTGATTTTGCGTAATGCCATCGCTTTGGTCGTAGCCCAAGTCCGCTGGCTTCATGGGCCATTGCCATTTGCCAAGATGCGCCGCGCGATACGCGGGGTTTGCGCGCTTGAGCGAATTGGCAAGTGAATCCGTGAGTGGCATGGACCAATTGGTGGATGCTTTGGTTGGCGCGTTGAGCGTGGTGGTGGTGCGGCCGGCAAGAATCGCGGCGCGGGAGCATTCGCATTTGGGATGCGCGGCGTACGCCTGTGAGAAAACCATGCCACGCTCCGCCAGTTTTTCCGTGTTGGGGGTGTTGAAATTTTTGCCCTTGCTGAAATCTTTTCCAGCGATCATTTCCACGGAAAGACCAGCCCAACTTTGGTCATCTGCCAAGATAAAAAGAAAGTTTGGCGGCGCTTGCTTGGGTGTTGTGGTGGCCGTGGTTTGCGCAGTGGCGCCCAAAGCCAACAACAATGTCAACAGCGAAGCCAATAAAAAAGTGGGCGCGAAATTTGGCGTAGCGCACGAAGCTAGGCAAGTGATCGCGCGCGTAGGTTGTTGTAACTTCATATCAATCATTCGTGTTTCATTGATTGAAGGGACTTGCAACATGGAAAAATTCTGCGGATGGCACGGGGACGTCTGAGTGCTGAATGTGCATGGAAAGCCATGCTATTTGCGCGCGATAATTTCAAGCACCGTTGGCGTGAGCATGATGGACTGCGGATCTTGTTCAGCGCGGGCAAGTTCGTCAAGAACATTCGCGGCGAATGCGTTGTCTATGTGGCCTAATTCAACAAGTCTCGGCAGGTATGTGCGTATAAATCCCGCTGGCCACTGCCACAGTGGTTCATGTGGACGCGCCGAGCGCGCGATGGGCTTGATTGAAACGATTTCAAAACCTTGCTGACGCAATTCTTTCAGCAGTGTTCCTGCAATGTTGGCGTTGCCGCCGCGGGCGCGGAAGCTCTCCATTGCCGCTTGGGTGAAAGAGTCAATGCCAGGCGTGGGCGGTTGTAATCCGTATGTTTCGTAATGCACGTATTCATGGAACACCGCAACGCCTCCCACGCGCAGCGAGCCGTGAATGTGGCGAACCAACGTGCCAACGTCCGCCACAAACATGCAAACCCATCGGCACCATGCGGCGTCAAATCCTGCGCCGGCGTGGACAAGTGGAATATCTTCATGCATCAAATCAACAATATGAACTTTGACATTGTTCAAGCCACGGACGTTCGCTTGGTCTTTCACCTCTTGCGTAAATTTGCTGGAAATTTCAACCGCGGTCACATGCCCAGTGGCGCCAACAATTTCCGCAAGATCCATGGTTGCAAATCCAGGACCCGCGCCCACATCCACAACACTGCTTCCAGCGCCAATCCCCGCACGTTTCCATGCGTCAAGAACAAATTCGCGCCACAAGGAATGTTGCATTCCTAAGCGCGCGTGTTCCTGGTTGTGGGTGCCCAGAACATAGTCGGGCTTGCCCTGAATTTTGTTTGAATCGTTCACTTGTGACATGGAGCCAATCCTAAGGCAAATCAATACAAGTCTAAGAGAGTGATTCGGCAATCCATTATTTAAAATTCCACGGCCTTCAGTCCAATACAAATCCATGAGGTATCGTGCTGTGCATGAACAGAATTCAATATGCCGCGGTAGTGATATGGAATGGATTTCTGGCGTGCGCCTTCGCTTGCATGATGAGCGCGTGCGCCGCAAGTGGGGGCGCAAACACCAACGTGGGCAAGATCACATCGGATCATGTGCAACATGTGGTATTTGTCACGCTGGCGAATCCTGACGATTCTGCCGCTATGAAAGCTGATTCTGACGCGGTTCTTCCGCACATCCCTGGCGTTCTGAATTACGCGTGCGGTCCACACATTGATGTGGGCCGTAAAAATATTCGACAAGATTACACGCTTGGCATCCTGGTGGAATTTTCCACCCTCGACGCGTACCGCGCCTATCAGATCAACCCTGAGCATGTTGCGTTGATCAAGAAATGGAAACCAAAGTGGTCCAAATCGGAGATGTTTGATTTTGGCGCGCCGTAATCACCGACCACTTCCAAGGTCGCTCTGGGTTCTTGGAGCGATCAGTCTCTTCGCCGACTTGGCCGGTCAAATGACATATCCGCTGTAGCCCATTTTCGTCATGACTTGCATAAAAAACGCCCAACTCTCAATGAGCCGGGCGTTTTGAATTGATCAAGAATTGAATGATCTACAAGTGGATAAATTTAAGGGCAAGTACCAAAGTTGCCCAACAGGGCGCCAAGATCCTCGCTGTTGACAACGGTGTCACCGTTCAAATCTGCGACGCATGGGAAGGCAACACAATCACCAAATTGCGCCAGCATGCCTCCAACATCCGCGCTGTTTACTTCGTTGTCTCCATCCAAGTCGCCTAGGCAAGGAACAATTTCGCTTAGGCGCAAAGTACCCGCGCCACCCACATTGGCGGTACTGCCAACACGGATATACCAAGTGCTGCCCGCGGTCACGGCCCATGTCACGCTGCTAGTGGTCGCGGAGCATGCATCGTTGTTGCAAGCTATTGAATTGGCCGAACTTGTTGGACACGACGCGCCGGGATACACGACAAGGCGAGTGTCGAAACTCGCTAGCCCGCATGTTGTAGCCGTTGCATTGCCCGTGATTGGCGCGGTGTATTTCATCCACACATCCTTGTTCATGCTTGTTCCGCCATCGCAACCCGCCGCAACGGCAAGCGCGCTATTGGTGGCGTAGGTTGTGTCAAACGCGGCGTCGCCATTTCCAATCAAAGTCGCACCGGCGCATTCGTTATTCGCTGGAGCGGGCACAGTCACGGAATAACTAAACGAGTAATTATTGCGCGTGTCGCTGTACAAGAACACACGCATAAGAATGGTGCTGCTTGAAGTGGTGTTGGTGTAGGTGAATGAATCATTGCTCACTCGGCCACTGCGAGAAACCAGCGCTGTTGCGCCGCAAGTGGAGAAAAGTTGCGTGTCAATGTCGCCGTTGCCGTGCGTGAAAGTCTCGGTAATTGTCACTGTTCCAGTGGGTGGAACCGTAAGCGCGTACCAGTCTTCATCTAGACGCTTGACCACAAGCGCTGTATAAGTGCCAGCGGCAACTGCCTTGGCGGCGGCGCAACTGTCATTGGGTTCTTGCACGTCGTCGGTTCCGGCCGCCAGCGAAGTGGAGAACCCGCCCGCGTTGACCGCGTTGTCCCATCGGCCGTATCCATCTTTGCCAGTTGTATTGGTGCAACTGCTTGCGCCGCAGGTGAGCACGCCATACATTTTTTTGTCACTGTTCTGATAGAGCGCGCTACCGGAAGAGCCGCCTTCTGTCACGCCGCTGGTCCACGACACGGTCGACCATTGCGTGCTCGTTCCGCAAATGCTAGAAGCCGCGGCTTTGTTGCAGAACGAAATAGTCATCTTGCGTCCGCCTGGGAAATGGATTCCAGTTGATGCGGTGCTCGTTGCTGGATTGGTGGACATCCATCCTGCCCAATAGGCTGTGGTGGGTAGCGTGGCGCGAATTTGCATCAACGTGCAGTCGCTTGTCAGATAAGTCTTCACCAAGTCGGCGCCCACAACATTGTTAGTAGTTCCAGTTGTGCCGTTGCAAGTTGTGTTGCGAAAGTTGAACAAGAACTGGCAACTGTTGGCTTCGCTTTGCACGGAAATACAGTGATTTGCCGTGGAAAAGTAGGGGGTTTCATCCGCGGCGTTGGTGGCCATGAGTTGACCAGAGCACAAGTAACTGCCGCCTCCACTGGTAAAAGTCATGCGCGCGGCGGCCTTGGATTCATTGGCCCAAGTTGCAAAGCAGACAGGGTCTTGATCGCAGGTAGCCTCTTGCGCTTCTATTGCAAAAATTTCTCGGTAGCCGTGCGTGTAGTCCACGCTTTCAAATGGAAGTTCTTGCGAGTTACTGCTGTCGGGAACAAACCATTCAATACGACTTGTTTCGCCAGGCGCGAACATGCCCCACGCTTCGCCGTTTTCAAATTCGCCGCGGGCTTCGATGGGGCCAATCACCCCTTCGCCATTTCCGGAAATGAGATACAGCTTTTCGCCAGGCGCCAACATTACTCCTGAAAGATGCAGGCGATTGAAAGTTGCGCCCATGCCAGTGATTTCAAGCCGCCATACACGACCGCCGTCCACATTCACCCATTGACCGTCGCCAACGGTCGCCATGACTTCTTCGGAAACTCCAATTCGCATGGGGGCGGGTTGCGCGGTGCGCTCATCCTCTTGGTACACAGAGAAGAGATCAATGTCGCCAAGCACAATAGCTGGCGCGGGCATAAATCCAAGACCGAGTTGTTGAGTTGGGTAGCCCTCGATTGGCTTTGGTTCATTCAGCGGAGTGATCGGTCCGTGACCTGAGGCATCTGCAAACAACGAGGCAGTGATGCAGGAGCAAAGAATTGTTGCCAATGACGCTGATATGCAGATGTGGCTTTTCAAGGGGTATCTTTCTATATGTGGATAGTTGCGCAGACTAGGACTGCGTTTAATTTAGGACCAATAAGAGGCGTTGCAAGTGAAATTTGCAATAAATTACAAAGTTCAAGCGGGTTTGCGGACTTTGGGTGTGTTTCGCAATCTCACGTCAGTTCGGCGGCGGCCGCGACGAAACATTTCTCCATCTCAGCGCGGATTTCGGCTTCGGTGGCATGCACTCCGCGCGCCTTCAAGTCGGCGTGGATTTTGATTTGCACATCCATGTCGCCAGGGGTCTTCAAGTCCGCGCGCACTAATTCGCTTGTGTACTGGGCAATTTCCTCAGCGGTCATTTTGCACTTCGCGCCAACCCAAGCGGCCAACATTTTGTCGCGGCGAGTCTCCACTTTAAAGCGAAGCTCTGCGTCATGCGCGAATTTTTTCTCAAAACTATCTTCTCGTTTGTTGAATCCTGATCCAGACATGGTGCGATCTCCTTTGTGGTTTGGCAGTCTAGCCAAATTTAAATATGTGTCGTGAATTATTTGGCGTCGTTCAACGCCTTGCGCAACACTGGGGCGTCGGCTTCTGGCTTGGGCCATTTCAAGTCGAGAGATTGAAGTGTCTTCAATAGAATTTCGCTGACAAGCAGGTTGCGAAACCACTTTTTATCGCTGGGAATAACAAACCAAGGCGCGTGTTTTTCGCTTGTGGCCGCAAGCGCATCATGAAATGCCTCCATGTATTCGTTCCAGAATTTGCGCTCGGCTAAATCCGCCAGATTAAATTTCCAGTTGCGCTTGGGTTCATCAATACGGCTTTGCAGGCGCTCAAATTGCTCATCCTTGGAGATCAGCAGGAACAATTTCACAATGGTGGTGCCCTCATTCGTAAGCAACTTTTCAAAATTGTTGATGTCCTCATAACGGCGCTGGCAGGTTTTGGCGTCGATCCATTTGTGCACTCGCGTAATCAGCACGTCCTCATAGTGGCTGCGGTTGAACACGCCAATCATTCCCTTGCCGGGGCACGCCTGATGCACGCGCCATAAATAGTCGTGGGCCAGTTCAGTTTTCTCGGGCTTCTTGAAAGACTTCACGTACACGCCTTGCGGATTCATGCAACTCAAGACATCGCGGATCACGCCGTCCTTTCCCGCGGTGTCAATGCCCTGAATCACAATCAACAAGCCGTGCGAACTATCGGCGAATAATTTGTATTGCAGTTCTGAAATAGCCTTCAGATTTTCCTGAAAGATGGGCAGCATCGCTTCGCGCGCAAGACCTTCGTCATCATTGGTCTTCCAATCCGTCAAATGACGTTTGGATTTTGGATCAACTTGAAATTTTGAAAGATCAATGGACATGGCTTTGTTTCCCGTGTTTTTACAAGCGGTTTTGCTTGCGTGCGTGCAAGGATAATCAACTTGCGCCTTGGTGTGGGAAGTAGCATGGCCATGTGTCGCAAGCGGATGCAAATCAATCCTTGATCAATGAATGCATGTGCCGCGTGTGTTTGCGAAATTCACTTGCGCCGTTTTTACAGAAGGATGGGTTGAACTATCTGCGCTGTTGCCAATGCCAAGCCACGCTAGTGTCCGCGGCGCAATTGCCAAGTCACCAAACGCAATTGCAGAAATACCAACAGCATGAGAATGATCCGCTTGACGCGCGCTACCGCGAGTTTTTAAATCGCTTAGCGGCGCCGTTGCTTACCGAGTTGCCCGCCAATCAAGTTGGACTTGATTTTGGTTGTGGTCCGGGACCTGCGTTGGCGGACATGCTTTCTCAAGCAGGACACTCGATGCGCCTGTACGACCCGTTCTTTTTTCCAGACGCCACCGTGCTTGATCAACAATTTGACTTTGTCACTTGCACGGAAGTGGCGGAACACTTTCACCAGCCACACGCGGAGTTCAAGCGCATGGTTGCATTGTTGAAGCCAGGCGGTCTATTGGCGCTCATGACAAGCTTTCAACATGACGACAGCCGCTTTGCCGATTGGCACTATCGCCGCGATCCCACGCATGTCACTTTCTACAAGCAGGAGACATTTGATTTCATCGCGGCGGAGTTTGGTTTGACATGTGAAATACCCTGTAAAAACGTGGCGTTTCTCAGAAAAAAATAGGTGGATTGATGGGCACGCCTTGGGAGGCGCAACAGAAACAATAACGCTATTGCGCTATCTTGCGATTGCATGAATCAAAACTCACGCATCCAAGAAATGAGGCGCCATGTACCGCTCCAATGATCGAATTATTGCCGGCGTGTGCGGCGGTATCGCCGAGCAACTTGGTTGGTCCGCCAACCGCGTGCGACTCGCGTATGTGATCCTCTCAATTTTAAGCGCCGCATTTCCTGGAACGCTGGTGTATCTCGTCTTGTGGTTTCTTATGCCAAAGCGTTCAAGGTGATGCACGCAATCGCATGACGCATTACGAGCGTTCAAGACTTGAACAATTGAGAGTCTTAGACACAGCGGAGTTGTCGTGACCCATTTGAAACACATGCGCGAAGTTGTTACGCTTACAAATTGATGGCCACGTCGATTCCGTTGGCGCGCTCAGTCGCGCATGCAGAATTAACACAATCTGAATTTTTCAGAAGTGTTGGCTGTCGCTCTCGCCACAAAATTTCAAATGGAGATGGTTCACATGCTGAATGAAATATTGATTGATATGCGCCCGGAAATTTTGCTCCGGATTGGGCTTACGCTTGCCGCAGGATTTATTCTTGGCATTGAACGCGAGCGCCATGGCCGCGCCGCGGGTTTGCGCACTACTCTGCTTGTAAGCCTTTCCGCCTGCGCCGTGATGATTATTTCCGACTCTTTCTATGTAAAAAGTTTGGCCATGGTTGGCAGTACTCCGGCGTGGCATCCAGATCCCGCGCGACTTGCCGCGGGCGCGCTTTCGGGCATGGGCTTCTTGGGCGCTGGCGTGATCATTCGACAAACCAGCCACATTGTTCGCGGCGTCACCACCGCGGCCACGCTGTGGTCTGCCACGGTCATTGGTTTGGCATTTGGTTCGGGCGCGATTGGAATTGGCTTGCTCACTTCGGTCGCGTCAATTGTGATTTTATATTTGCTTCCAATTATTGAATCCAAAATTCAAGATGATTGGTACGCGGACTTTTCCGTCAACCTCAAAGATGGCGGAGTGGCGGTGGATGACATCTTGAAGGAGCTCAAATCATTTTCAATCAAGATCAAAAGTTTGGATATCCAGACTTCACAGGAGCAACCGCGCCAGCGCATGACCTTCCATCTGAAGTTTAAAAAGTTTGACTTGGTTCGCTTTCCCGTAAAAGTGAGCGAGCGCATTGGTCAAATGGCGGGCGTGCAAGAAACGCATTGGCACGCGTGATGCCATGCGCAAGCGTGGCCTGAATTGCGCTGTTCAAGCGCCGCATGCGTCATGGGCGAGCGAAATGAGCGGCTGAAAGTCTTGGTTCGCTTGCCCAAATGTGAACGCATGTGCAACGGCGTCAACCAAAGGCGACATTACGAATTCGCGGTGATTATCGCTTGTAATTGCTGTAATTCTTGCAGGTGAATCACGCCACCGCGCCGGCATGAGGCATGCAAGTGTGGCGATACGGACATGAACTGCGCCGCGTTTGATGCGCGCACGCCTCCGCCAGGAACAATCTCAACTGGGGCGCAAGCGCCAACATTTTTTATGTCCGCGCCAGATTTTATCCGCGTTGCAGAATTCACATTTGCGGCGGCCAAAGCGTTGACGCAATCGTTGCGCAGAACGGCGAGTCGTTGCTCAATAGTTGCGGCCGCGGCGTCCCAACCCAACACACCAGCGGTGACAACGCGTTTCATTCCCAGCGCGGTGATGTCGCGCATGCCGCGCGCTCGGTCGCGGAGCAAATCAAATGTCCGCAGGAACGCAACTTCAAGTTTCAATGCGCGCGCCAACTCCGCAAGTTCACCGCACGCGTTCATGTCAACATGTCCATCCGCTTTCAGCAAGCCAATTGCCACGGAATTCGCGCCCGTTGCGGCCGCCGCCCTAATTTCTTGTGTGGACGCGTCCATCACGCGCTTGGTGGCCATGAATGATTCAACCGTGAGCGTGAGCGGGGAATCAGCAAATCGTGGACGAATCATGGCCACAAGATGCGTGTCCACAACGGATCGAATGCGCTCGACCATGCGCATGTTCGCAGTCCAACCTTCGCTCGGCAAGTCATCGCATAGTTCTAGACGCGTGCAAAATGGCGCCGCAAGGATCGCGGATTCCAGCGAGTCAACAGGAACCTCAAGCGTGGGGCGAGTCATTTCAAGAAGCCTAACGCAATAGATATTTTATGCGCGCTCCGCAAAAATTAAATGTGAATGTGTATAAAATATTTCAGCGCGACGAATGAGTGGTATTAAACACTTGCCAACGCTTCATCAAGCACGCCAATAATAAAATCAGCGTCTGCGCTGTTGATGCACATTGGCGGTTTAATACGAAGCGTGTTGCCAAACAATCCGCCCTTGCCGATAAGAAGTCCAAGGTCCTTGCACTTCTCAAACACGGCGGCGCATTCTTCCTTGGCTGGCTCCTTGGTGGTTCTGTCTTTCACCATTTCAATGCCAAGCATCAAGCCCATGCCGCGCACTTCGCCAATAAGCGAATGTTTTTCCGCCAACTTGGCGAAGCCCGCTTTCAATTGCGCCCCAATTTTCAGGCAATTTGCCTGCAAACCTTCGCGTTCAATCACGCGCAACACGGCGCGGCCCTGCGCGCATGAAACAGGATTGCCACCGAATGTGTTGAAGTGAATTCGGTTGGCGATGCTTTTCGCAATGGCTGGCGTGGTCACCACCGCGGCAAGCGGGCAACCATTTCCAATGCCTTTGGCCATGGTGACAATGTCGGGCGTTACGCCTTGAGTTTCAAATCCCCAGAAGTGCGTGCCCGTTCTTCCAAAGCCGGCTTGCACTTCATCCGCGATGCACAAGCCGCCAGCGGCGCGCACGTGCTCGTAGGCATTTTTCAAATAGCCATTTGGCAACACCACCGTACCGCCCACGCCTTGAATGCTTTCGGCGATGAACGCGCCCACTTGCCCAGATGTTCCAAATTGAATCAGGCTCTTCACATCAAGCGCGTACTTGCGGCCAGCGTCGGCGTCGCTTGCGTCAAATTGTCCGCGGTATGTGTCTGGCATCACCGCGTGTTGCACACCAAATCCGTGGGGCACATTGAACTTCCATGTGTGGTGCGAAGTGAGCGCCATGGCGCTAGGACTTCCGCCGTGATAGGCGTTTCGCAGGGCAATCACGTCATAATTGCCGGTCGCGGCGCGCGCCATGGTGATGGCTAAATCGTTGGCTTCGGAACCGGAGTTCACGAAGTAGCACACCTTTAAATCGCCTGGCATCTTCGCGGCAAGCTCCTTGGCATACAGCGCAACTTGTGGATTTAAATAAATCGTGGTTGTGTGCACGATGGTTTCTTGTTGCTCAATCGCCGCCTTGGTCACTTCAGGATGGCAATGACCAACACTTACAGTGACAATGCCACCAAAGCAGTCCAAGTAGCGGCGGCCGTTGTTGTCGAACAAGTATTGCGCCTTGCCCTCGACAATCATGATTGGATTTTTGTAGTAGTGAAAAATCGCCGGCGATAAATTTTGCTTGCGCATGGCAAGAACTTCTTCAGGCGATGGACCGGTGTACGGCTTAGGTGTGTAGGCGAATGGTGGAAGTTGCATTTGATGTGGTGTGTTGATGTTGGAAAGTGTGGTCACGCTTTAAGCATAGTTACTCAAAGCGCGTTGAGGAAATCACGTCAGCGAGTCATAGACTTGTTGGCATTGTGCAGTGGTTTGATGGCGCGCAGCACGCCGTACACCGCAAACGCAACGCCAAAGCCCACGAACCAGGAATAGTTGTACAAGTTCATCCAAAATGGACCAACGGTTGCAACGTCGAGCACCTTGATCGTGCCCAAGAATCCTGGAATATTCGGGGCAATTCCCGCTGTCAGCGCCAGAATTGCCGTCACGCTAAAACCGCCGTGGTAGCGGTACTCGCCCTGGTGGTGATACAGGTCTTGCAAGTTCAACTTTGTGCGTCGGATCACAAAGTAATCGCAAATCAGAATGCCGCCGATGGGGCCAAGCAGGGCGCTGTATCCAACCAGCCACACAAAGATGTAGCCCGACGGATCGGCGATAAGTTTCCACGGCATCATCAGAATGCCGATCACGCCGGTGATCAATCCGCCGGTGCGGAAAGAAATTTTGCGCGGCGCCAAGTTTGCAAAATCATTCGCGGGGCTGACCACGTTCGCGGCCAAGTTGGTGGCAAGCGTTGCAATGCACAGCGCAATCATGGCCACGATCAACACCACTGGGTTCTTAAATTGCATCAACACATTGACGGGATCCCAAATGGCCTTGCCGTAAATAATTGTTGTGGCGCTGGTCACGGCCACTCCAATAAATGCGTATAGCGCCATGGTGAAGGGCAAGCCCGCGAATTGTCCCACTACTTGATCACGTTGCGTGTGTGCGTAGCGCGAGAAGTCTGGAATATTCAGCGACAGCGTGGCCCAGAATCCAATCATGCCGGTGAGCGCTGGAAAGAAGAAGGAATAAAATTGTCCGTCTTTGGGTTGCCCTGGCGCGAACGCGGAAGGCTGCGCCAAGATTGGACCAAAGCCTCCAGCCGCGTCGTACGCCCACCACAGCAACGCAATTCCAAGAATGATCAATAGCGGCGCCTTGATTTGTAGCAAAATGCGAATGGAGTCAATTCCACGGTAAACAACATACATATTGATGCACCAGAAAAATATGAAGCACGCGAATTGCGGCAAAGTAATGCCCAAAGCGGTCGCCCAGGTTGGATCAATCAGAGCCGGGAAAAATGTGGAGCCGATCTTAAATATCGCCTCGCCACCAATCCAAGTTTGAATGCCAAACCAACCGCAGGCAACAACAGCGCGCATGAGGGCGGGAATGTTGGCGCCAAGAATTCCAAATGACGCGCGGCAAAAAACTGGAAATGGAATTCCATATTTTGTTCCCGCGTGAGCGTTGAGCACCATGGGAATCACAACGATCAAGTTTCCAAGGAACACGGTGAATATGGCCTGCGACCAATTCATGCCGCCCTCAATCAGCGACGAGGCCAGCATGTAGGTTGGCACGCACGCCGCCATGGAAATCCAAAGCGCGGCGATGCTCCACATTCCCCATTTGCGTTGCGACAGTGACACTGGCGCAAGGTCGGTGTTGTATAGGCGAGAGTCTTCAATGCCAGTCATTGCGAAGGCGGAATCTTTGGGGTGA
>CALFOZ010000131.1 GCA_937919205.1 uncultured Planctomycetia bacterium | reverse complement strand
TACCATTGCTTTGAATAAACGGTATTTTTAGTCCCTTTGACGCTGTCACCCACAACCCAACATCACCATGATCTCATTTCCAGCCATTCTTATTCTGTTTGCCAACGCCACCGCGGCTCATCCACCGAGTGACCATGCGGATGTTCAAACTTTGGATCAAACCCAAGCGCACAGCCATGGTGAGCGCGACCACAATTCCATTCATATGTGGCGTGATGAACGAAACAAACTCGACCTTGCAGGTTGGTTGCTCACAGTTCGTGAAAGTGGCGTGACTATTGATTTGCATGATGGCGGCACGGCCACCATTACTATGGCTGATTTGAGTGATCAGGATCGCGCGCTTGCTCAAACGCAACTGGCGCGCGTGCGTGCCATGAATCAAAGCGTGGCCATAGCTGGTATTTATTCTGGCGACAAAAATTTCGCGAGCGCGTACAACACAACCACGGCTACACAATTGGAAACCCCCGCATCTTCGCAAATCGCAACGACTCGCATTTTGCAAGGTACAACAACTGCAACAACGCAAAACGCAACACCAGTCAATCCACCAAACGATCCTTGGCAAGCGGCGGCGTACAAATTGTTTGCGCCCAGTGTGAAGACGCACTGGGATGCGCAGTGGCTGTATGTTGAATCCGACGGACTTCCGCACGCCCCGCTTGACTTCACCATGATGGTTGGAATTACCGCATGGCAACAACAAGTGCCACTGCCGCAGAATTACAACGGCGCAAATTCGTGGCAAATTCCGCTAAAATCCACACTTGCTGACAAGCCAATTTCTGGGCGTACACAACTGCGCCGTGGCGCCATTGCGCTTGCGGCCAATGGCATTCCAATTTTCAACGCGCTCAACAATCGCGGCGTTGATTCGTTTTCTATTGGCGAGTTGGACGAGTTCGGCGGGCACTGTGGCCGTGGCGATGACTACCACTATCACGCGGCGCCTCTTGCTATTCAAAAAGTGGTTGGCCCCAAAAGTCCTATCGCGTTTGCGTTGGATGGTTTCGCCATCTACGGCTTGTATGACCCCAAGGCAAAGACCGGCGCGCTGGAATCGTGTCCGCTTGGAAGCACCGATGCGCTTGATGAACTGAATGGACATTTCTGCGCGGTGCCCGCCGGTCAAGGTATTGATAATGGAACTCGCTCATACCACTATCACGCGAGCAAGACCTATCCATATATCAATGGCGGAATGCGCGGCAATGTAAATGTGCAAGGCGATGAGATTGTTCCGCAGGCGCATGCGCAACCATTGCGCCAAGACACCACTCCTTTGCGCGGCGCCAAGATCACTGGCTTCAAACAAACTGCGCCCAAGGCGTGGAAGTTGACGTATGAAGTTGGCGGCAAGCCTGGCTTTGTGGAGTATTCCGTGGATGCTTCAGGAAAAGTCATTTTCAATTTCACCAGTGTGGATGGGGAAAAAAGTACTGAAACATATTTAGCGAAAGAAAGCCGCGGCGATGGGAAAGGCCCTCAGAAAGATGGGCGCCGCGGCAAAGGCGATAAGCCACCACGTGAGGATGGCCCACCACCTCCGCGTGAAGATGGTCCTCCGCCGCCACGCGAAGATGATGACGCGAATGATCGACCACCTCCGCGTGAAGACGGTGACCGACCTGCGCGCGGCGATCGCGACGCGAATGATCGACCTGGCGCGGGCGAAACTTCATCCACCGCATCCACACCGCGCGCGGCCAACGCGTTTCCATTTTCCAGTTCGGGGGTGGGAGCGAACGGTTTACTTGATGCGAAGTTCACCTGTGACGGTGAAAGTTTGTCTCCACCATTTCAATGGAGCGATTTGCCTGCGGGAACAAAAAGTCTTGCGTTGACCATGCACCATATTCCAAGGCCTGGCGCGGAGGAGCATGTCTACATTGTCACTTGGAACATTCCCGCAACCACCAAGTCACTTGATGCGGGCCAAAAAAATGAAGGAGTGTGGGGAGTGAACACGGTCAACGGCCGCGCCCAATACGCGCCGCCTTGCTCCAAGGGTCCGGGCGAAAAAATATATGTGGTCACGCTGTACGCGCTCAGCGAGGAACCAAAACTTCCCGCCACTGGCAAAGTGACGCGTTCTGATTTGTTGGCTTCCATCAAGGACATTACTTTGGGCAGTTCAGCGATTGATCTTCGATACGCGCGGGCAAGCGGATCGAGCGGAAAGCAATTGAAGTAATAATAAATTTAAAATTATTTTTATTCATACGCGCAACTCACAAGCTGTCGCGCCGATTTGACTGGCAAGTGCATCCAGGGCCTCGATAAATTTGCGTTTACGCATGACCTTGTTTCCAATTGAATCCGACCACCACAATCCGCGCACAACCAACGCGCCTCGCTGTCGATCAAACTTTAAATCCGTGCGCCCCACCATTTCATCACCCTGCAACAAGGGCAGAACGTAATAGCCGTGTTTGCGCTTGGCGGCTGGCGTGAACGCCTCAAAGCGATAGTCAAATTGAAAGAGCCGCAACAAGCGCGCGCGATCGCGCACCACCGGATCAAATGGACATAATAAAATAATGCGTTTATCCGCGGGTTTTTGAGCAAATTCACGCCAATCAGGTAGCGCGAAACTTTTCAAGGGCGCGCTCGCCGCGCCAAGTCCGCGCTTGGTGCTTGGTGCAACCATCGCTTCAACAAGTTCGCCTTGCGCAAGCGCGCGTTCACACCAAGCGCTTGCTTGAGCTGGCGTGACTGCGGAGAAAAAATTCGCAATTTCTCGTGCCGATGCAATTCCTAAACGATTGATTGCCTCGCGGCACGCCCATTCCACATGCTCACCCTCACTGCTTTTTGATTGCTCCATGGCGCTAGGCAAGACACGTTCCACAAGGTCGTAGACTTTTTCAAACCGCTCGCGACGCGCAATCGCCAACCGGCCAGAACGCCACAAATGTTCTAGCGCCGCCTTCTCCGGATGCCACTGCCACCAACCCCCGCTCTTGTGTCCATCTGGCGCTTCAAAATCACGCGTACGCATGGGCCCATCGCGACGAACCCGCGCAAGCGTGCGTCGAATAATTGGAGCGGCGTCGCCACGAAATTGTTCGCGCCACCACGCGCTTCGCTCCACTCGTTGGTTGTAGCGCGCGAAGTGATGCTTCCAATGCGCAAACCACTGCGTTGGAATGGCGCTGGCGTCATGCGTCCAATGCTCAAACAACCCTCGTGATTTCTCAAGCGTGTGCGTGAAATGTTCGTGGCGATACTGCGCAAGTCTGGCGCCAAGAATGAGGTGATGCGCGCGCTCAAGCACATTGATGGAATCAATTTGCACATACCCCAGCCGTTGCACAACTTTTTGCACCATTCGAGCGCTCGAATATTCTGGGGTAGCACCAAGACCTTGTAAATTCAGTAGCACGCGCCGCGCTTGCGCGTTTGAAATCATTTCTGCTTTGTTGCTGATCTTTGGCATTTACGCAATGGACATCGTATGAAATGCAAGCAAATCACAATATGACTCACATTGACCGCGCCGCGCACACCATCATCTTCAAATGCGCGCCGTGGATTTCATCTTATATCATTGCCATATGAGTTCCGCGCAACAAATAGTTTTTCGAAACGCCACGCTCGCCGATGTGTCGGCTGTGGTGTTCTTGGTGGAGAGCGCTTATCGCGGCGATGCCAGCCGCGCGGGCTGGACCACTGAAGCCGATCTTTTAGATGGTCAACGCACCGACGAAATCGAAATTCGCGAAATCATTTGCGGCGCGCATTCACGGATTCGCCTCGCGGAGCGAAGTCATACGACTGAGCGAATTCTCGATCAGAATCAAGCCCACACGCCTTCGCAAGAGCGCGCATTGCCCCACCTTGTTGGATGCGTGCGCATAGAAAACGCGGGAGACGCTGGCTATATCGGCATGGTGTCCGTGCTTCCAAATTTGCAAAGCGCCGGCATTGGTAGGCAACTGTTACATGAAGCCGAGCGAGTGATCCGCGACGAGTTACGCTTACCGCGTGCTCGCATGACTGTGATTGGCCAGCGCAACACATTGATCGCGTGGTATCAACGCCGCGGCTATTCGCTAACGGGCAAGCAGGAAAAATTTCCATATGGCCAACCGCGCGCTGGAACACCGCGGCGCGACGATTTGTATTTTGAGGTGCTTGAAAAGTTGCTGGCCACAAATCCCTAAGCATCTATTTCCACACCTTTGTTTGCGCTTGAAGTATTGCACTATCCATCCATTTTCAAAACACGGCAACTTCAACCGCGCTTGACTATAAAATGAATAGCTATAAAAAAAATCGCCCCGCGCAACGCGCCGCGGGGCGAATATATCTTTGTGAATATGTGAATGACAAAATTTATTTAGGCGCGATTGGTGCCGTAGGCGCAGTGCCTGGTGCCGTAGGCGCACCTTCGCCCCTCTCCTCATTCTCCTCGTACTTGAACATTTCGTGACCCTCATGCTCCTCGTCGTCAAGTTTGTTAACCAACTCCTTGGCACCGGCGGCATCGCCACGAATCACGGCGTTCTCCAAAGCGATAGCCACAGTCAGCGCGGCCAGCAACTGTGAACGCATGTCAGATTCATACTTCGCCGTGTCAGTTCCGTACTTCTGCTTGGCTTGCGGAGCCATCTTTACCGTGGCAATCATTCCCTTGGCGGACACCAAACCCGCTTCAATCATTTGAATACTTTTTAAATCTTTAGCTTTACTTGATGCTTCAAAGGTTGATTTTTCAAGGGCCTTGAAAGCACGATTGATCTGCTTCATGGCGGCCTCAAAATTCTGCGCGGCTCCGCCACGGCTTTGTTCGCGACTTGCCATAATTTTTGTGAACGCCAAAACCTCGCTCTCATCCAAATAACCATCGTGGTTCAAATCCATCGCTCTGAAGGAATCGCGCAATTGCGCGGGCAATTCATCTTGAGTCAACTTACCGTCTGCGTTTTTATCTTCTTGCCAAAGTCTCGTGGCCATTTGCTCCGGGGTCTTCACTTCCGTGGCTCTCGGTCGAATACCCGGACCGTTCTCTGGAATTCCATTTGGATTGAGGAGCGGATTTGCCGCCGGATTTACTGGTGGATTTGCTGGTGGATTTGCCGCCGGATTTACTGGTGGAGATTGCGCCAAAGAAATATTGCACAGAATTAGAAATGCCGCGATGGAATAATTTTTCATGGAAAGAAAATTATAACAATCTTTCAACGGCAAGCCACGCTTGGAACGTAGTGCAAATCCGTTTAGAACTATTCCTTACCCACGCGAGCGAATCGCCCACACCAGCACCACGGTTTGGGCAAAAAAACCACACGCCACCAAAAATGCTAGTTTCCATTTGAACTCCACAATTTCCTCCAGCGCTTTCAAAGGCCGCAACCCCTGCAATTCCTGCAAGCTCTTTATGTTCTCAAGATTTTTTAATTCTTGTAGTGCCTGCAATTGATCGAGTCCCTTCAGTTCCTTCAAATCATTCATGGCCTGTAGATTTTTTAACTCGTCCAACCGCTTGAGCTCTTGAAGCCCTTGCAACTCGCGCAATTCCTTCAGTTGCGCCGCCATCTGCGCAAGATTGGCGCGCATCTCCACCACAATCGGCTCGTTC
>CALFOZ010000130.1 GCA_937919205.1 uncultured Planctomycetia bacterium | reverse complement strand
TGTGCTCCAAGACAATGGAACACTCATTACGCCGGAAGGAACTTTTTCAAAGGCGCAAATTTCTGAAATAGACATGAGTCGATGGTGCGCCAAAGAGGGAGATAAACGCAGTACGTGGACGGCGACCCTGGCGACCAGTGATGGCAAGCGTATTGTGTTAGATGATCACGATTTTAAGAATATGCATTTGATCATTGGCGCCATTGCGCATGGATTCATGCCGGATATTTGGACCGCCGAGGGCAAACGTGTTGGCGAGCAAACACCAAACCAGGAGACAGTGGATTCGGCGAATCAAAGTGCTTCTGACAGCAAATCCGTTTCTTAATGGGTTCACTCCTCGACTGCCCTATTCATCTTGAATAAAAATTATTTCCCTCACATTCAACCTATATTTATTTCCAACAAATGCGCGCCACCACCGAACCCACAACAGCGATTGAGAAAAAAGATCGATGCGGCGGATTGCCGCATCGGCCGCGGGTTTTGTTGGGCAAAATGGGCTTGGATGGCCACGACCGCGGCGTGAAATTAATCGCGCGACTTCTGCGCGACAGTGGTGTGCATGTTATTTACAGCGGCTTGTGGCAAACGCCGCGCAGTCTTGCCATTGGCGCGCGCGACGAGGACGCCGATTGCATCGCGTGTTCCATGATGAGCAACAGCCACTTGGTGTTGGTGCCACGCTTGCTGGATGAGTGCCGCAAAGTTGGCCGCCCCGACATGATTGTGAATGTGGGCGGAATCATTCCGCAAGAAGATGTGAAAGTGCTTTTAGCCGCGGGCGTGAACCAGATTTTTCACACGGGCGCCGGGCTGGATCCAATTGTTGAAAGCGTGCGCGTTGCGGTGCGTGATTACGCGCCTCTGCCATCAACGCCAACGCCCCACCCAACCGCGCAACTTGGCCGCATGATTTCGTTGGCGCATGCCAATCGACTTGATGCGAAAATCACGCGCGTAAAACCGAAACGCGTGATTGGAATCACTGGCGCGCCGGGCGCCGGCAAAAGCACGTTGGTTGCCGCCATGGCGCGCGAAAGTGTTTTGCGTGGCAGTAAGTTGGCGGTGATCGCCTTTGACCCCATGAGCCCAATCACCAGTGGCGCGCTGTTGGGCGACCGCTTGCGCGTGGACTTTAACGCCGTGGATGAGGGAATTTTCTACCGATCGCTGGCGATTGTTGGCGAGGACTATTCCACGCTGAACGACATTTTGGGTTTGCTTGGCGCGGCTGGCTACAACGATGTGATTGTTGAAACTGTTGGCGCGGGGCAAAATGATGTTGCTATTCGCCACCATGTTGATCGATGCATTGTTGTGGTTGTGCCTGGCATGGGCGACTCCGTGCAAATGGACAAGGCCGGACTGCTTGAGATTGCCGACTTGTTCGTGGCCAACAAAGCGGATCACGCCGGCGAGGCCAAGTTGGTGCGCGAACTTCTTGATGTGGCATCGGGCCGGCCCATTCTGGAAACCATCGCCACCCAAGGCAAGGGTGTGGTGGAATTGTTGAACGCTATATTCCCTGTATGAGTGAAACAACTTCGTCGCGCGTTTTGGCCCGCAACACAAACCAAGCTTTGGGCATTGGTCAATACGCGATTGATTTTTTGCGAGAAGGCAAGCCATCGCAAGCGGTGCTTGATCGAACCACGTTGTTCCACACCGACGCGGTGTTGTGCGGAGTAAGCGCGCTGGCGCTTGGCACCAACGCGCCAGTGTTACTGCGCAAAGAAGCGCTGGGTTACCGCGACAAAAATGGCGTGCCCGTGTTTGGCGGCGACAAATTGGTGGCGCCAGAAAAAGCCATCGTGGCCAACTGCGCCGCGGTGCGCGAGTGGGACTCCAACGGAACCAACTTTGGCTATCGACCCGAACTCAATCATACCGCCGGCGAGTTTGGACACAATGATTTTTATCCAGTGGCTATCGCCGCGGCGCAACTCGCCAAAGAAGACGGCCTCATGGCGTTGCGCGCCATGGTGTGCATTGATGAAATTCGCGGACGCTTGGCGGAAGTTTTTTCCCTGAAGACGTACAAGATTGATCACGTGGTGCACGGCGCAATCGCCAGCGCCGCGGTGTACGGCGCAATTCTTGGCGCCACTGCCGATGAAATCGAGGGCGCCATTGGCATGTTTGTGGCGCACGCCATTCCGTGGCGCGCCATCCGCGCTGGCAAACAACTCAGCGACTCAAAGGGCGCAAGCGCGGCAATCAGCACGGAGTTCGCCGTGCTTTGCATGCAACGATCCATGCGCGGCTTCATGGGTCCGCGCGACATCTTGCGCAATCCTGAAAACATGTTCCGCCAATTTCAACCCACGCAAGGCGACAGTCCATTTGATTTGCATCTGTCAATGTCAGGCGATGATTTTGCGGTGATGGGAATGCATTTTAAACTTGGCTTGTATGAGCACCAGAGCGCGGGCGCGTTGCAAGGCGTGATTGATTTGGTGCAGGGCCATCCAGAGTTGGCCGAGAAGCCAGATTGCATAAAAAGTATTGTGATCACGGCGTATGAACCAGCGTTTGGAATTATTGGCGATCCCGCCAAGCGCGATCCCAAGACGCGCCAAAGCGCGGATCACTCCATGCTTTACATTGTGAGCACCTTGCTTCGCAAAGCCATTGAATGCGTGGCGTCCAATGGCCGCGCGGGTCTTGGCGCAAGCAGTGACGATGCGTGGAAAAATCTCATGTTGGAGCCGCAGGATTACGGATCCGAGGCCATCTTTAATCCCAACACGCGGGCGCTGATGGCCAAGATTCAATTTGAGCATGGCGGCGCTGAATTTGATCGCCGATATCCAGAAGGTATTCCAACGCAAGTGAAGATCACAACTGATACGGGCACGCATGACAGCGGACTTGTGATGTTCCCTGGCGGCCACGCCCGCAACACCACTGCAAATTTAAATGACATTCTTGCAACCAAGTTCTCCATGATGGGCAAGTTGGGCGTGAAGAAAAGCAAAGGTCTGATTGCAACACTGGGCCAACTTGGATCGCTCAATCGCAAGCAACTTGCCGCGGTTTATGATTTTGAGTTGCTTGATCGCGGAACATTTGAGTGATCATTGATTGTTGCTCACGCCGACGACGTTGATGTGATGCGCGCGTGTGGAGCGCTGACGCACTATCGCACCAACTACGTTGGGCATTGCACACTTGACGCACGCTAGGTTCGTTGACCTTGAAATAGTTGGCGCAGGCTTAGCGCGCTAGTTGATTTGTCACCAAGTTGATTTGGATTTTATTTTTACGCTTGCCCGCTCAACCCGCTTCAACTTATTTCTTAATCCGCACCGGCATTTCGTGCTGGGGCGGCAACTGCTTCATCAATATCTCCACGGCCTTCTCCAATTGCGTGTCGCGGCCGGCTTGTTGATCTTGCGGCAACCACTCCAACACAACATCGGGGGCAACGCCTTCATTCTCCACTTTGTAGCCGCGCTTTGGCGTCCAAAATCCGTAGCCCGGTTGAGTGGACATGCCACCATCCACAAAATCCTTGTCGCCATCGATACCCACCACGCCGCCCCACGTGCGCGTGCCGACAAGCGTTGTTCCATTCACGGCGCGCATGGACTCAGGAAAAATATCGCCGTCGCTTCCCGCGCCTTGATCCATCAACACCACAATTGGTCCGTCCATCACGCGCGTTGGATATGGCTCAATGCGTCCCTCACGTGGAACGGTGTAGGCCCACGGCTTGCGCGAAAGTTTTTCCACCAACAACGAACTGATGTAGCCGCCGCCATTTTCACGGATGTCCACAAGCATTCCCTTGCGATCAGTCTGCGGATAAAAAGTTCGCATGAATGAAATGAGCCCGTCAGAATCCATGTCGGGCAAATGAATGTAGCCAAGTTTTCCGCCGGACAATTTGTCGACCATTTTGCGATTGCTCTCAACCCAGTCGAAGTAACGCAACGCGCGGTCGCTTGATGGCAGGGTGATTTCTATGAATTTCGCGTTGTCGCCCGCGGCCGTATCGGCGATCATCAGTTGAACATCTTTGCCGCCTTTGTCCACGAGCAACTCGGCGGGATCTTGCAGTAGGTTCACGGCTTGACCGTCAATTTTCAACACATACTGGCCCACTTTCACTTCGCGAAATGATTTCGCCAACGGACTTTCTCCACCGTTGATCGCAGAAAAATCAGGCAAAATACGGGCAATTTTCCATCCATCCGATGCCTGTTCCAAGTCCACGCCAAGCGCTCCAACGGATACGGGCGCCGTCTCTGAAAAGTCATCGCCACCCGAAACATACGCGTGGCTGTTGCGCAACTCCGACATCATTTCTCCAATCACATCGTTCAACTCGGCGCGCGAACCAACCCTGTCAACCAGCGGTCGATAGCGATCGCGCATGCCCGCCCAATCCACGCCGTTCATATCCTCGCGCCAGAAAAAATCCCTCTGCAGGCGCCACGCCTCCTCGAACATTTGCTTCCACTCGCCCTTTGGATCCACGCGAACAAATAGATCCTTGCACTCTATGGTTTCAGGATCGCCTCCGGCGGTGTCAACGCTCATCAGCGCGGATCCATCCCACGCCACCACAATTCCACCAGTTGGATCCATGGTCCAAGCATCCACGGGGTTGGCCAAGAGTGGCGTGGATTTCTCATGCACCAAATCAAATCGCTCCAACTGGATTTCGCCTTGACCAAGTGTTGGAGTTGGCCACTTCTCATCAAGCACGCCATTAAGTGGACGACGACCAATTAAAACACCACCGGCGATCGCCTCGAATCCATCAAAATCTCCAGGCGCAATTGGAAGCAACGTCACGCGATCCGTGATGCCATCCATGTCAAAATCCCCGGTGCTTTCTTCCTCAAGAACGTTGGCCACAAGCATGTTTTTTTCACCACCCTCGGCTGGCTCTTGCGTTTGCGGCGGCACGGAATTCTTTGTTGCGCTGGCGGAATCAGTGGTGGCGCTGGCGTCGTCGGATGCTTGCGCGGAATCCTCTGGCGCGCTGGCGTCGGTCAAAGGCATATTTAATTTTGATTTTAATTTTGCCTCCAACTCGCCGCGATCATCCATTGGTGTCCGCAACAACATTCCAATCTCCTGCCATGTCTCCAAATTATTTCCATTCTGTGCCGCCTCCTTGCGAAGAGGCGGAGTCATGTCCGCATATAAGGGCACCACGAACACTTGCGTGGTTTTAAGATTTGCAAAATTCAATTCGGCGTGATCCGGCGTTGGATTGATGTGGCGATCCGAAAGAAAATACAGATACATGTTGGCGGGATCCCAGCGCGGTGCGAAATCATTTGTCATGCCATCACCGATCGCCGTGGTCTTGCCGCTTTCCAAATTGCGAATCACCACTTGCTGCATTCCGTTGGCAAGCGGCCTGACCCACGCCAACCACTTTGAATCCACGCTAAATCGATAATCAGAAATCGCGCCGTTCACGCACGCGTCCACTTGCACAGAAGTCTTGGTTTCTATATCCAGCACACTGAATAATCCGGTCTTTGTGCTCCAAGCAATTTTATTTTGGTCCAAGCTTGCGACAGGTGGATACATCCACAAATCACTGCTTTGCACAACGGTTTCTTGCAACGCAGGCGCGTCCTTCGTTGGGGCTTGATCAGGCGCTTTGAGCGGCGACCATCTCAAAGGTCGGATGATGATGTCGGACTTTCCATTCAGATCA
>CALFOZ010000129.1 GCA_937919205.1 uncultured Planctomycetia bacterium | reverse complement strand
CCGTAGCTCAGTGGTAGAGCACACCCTTGGTAAGGGTGAGGTCGAGGGTTCAATCCCCTTCGGTGGCTTAGACGAATTCGATGTTCAATCGAATGTCAGCCGAAATGAAAGTCGTTCGAGCACGCGCTCGAACGCAGTCGCCCGAGCGACTTGACGAACCTTGTCGGAACAGTTCCGACGCGTCGAGTTTCTCAAAGTCTGTTGGATTGGAGCAATGTCATGGCCAAAGAAAATTTCAATCGCACAAAACCACACGTCAATGTAGGCACGATCGGACACGTCGATCACGGTAAGACAACTCTCACCGCGGCAATCACCGCAGTTCAAGCCGCCAAAGGTCTGAGCAAGGCCGTCGCGTACGACGCCGTTGCCAAGGCCAGCGAAAGCGAAGGCCGCCGCGATCCAACAAAGATCGTGACCATCGCCACCAGCCACGTTGAGTACGAAACCAAGAGCCGCCATTACGCGCACGTTGATTGCCCAGGCCACGCCGATTATGTGAAGAACATGATCACCGGCGCCGCGCAAATGGACGGCGCCATTTTGGTGGTGAGCGCAACCGACGGCCCGATGCCGCAAACCAAGGAGCACATTCTGTTGGCGCGCCAAGTTGGCGTTCCAGCGCTTGTTGTGTTCTTGAACAAGTGCGACCTTGTCGACGACAAGGAATTGCTTGAGTTGGTTGAGATGGAAGTTCGTGAATTGCTCACCAAGTACGGTTTTGATGGCGACAAGATTCCAATCATTCGTGGAGCCGCTTTCCCAGCGTTGAGCAATCCAACCGACGCCGAGAAAAGCAAGTGCATTGCCGAGCTTATGGACGCAATTGACACGCATATTCCAGAGCCTGTTCGTGAAACAGACAAGCCTTTCATGATGAGCGTTGAAGACGTGTTCAGCATCAAGGGTCGTGGAACCGTGGCCACTGGCCGTATCGAGCGTGGCATCATTAAGGTCAACGATGAAATTGAAATCGTTGGTCTGCGACCAGACACACGCAAGTCAATTGTGACCGGCGTTGAAATGTTTCAGAAGACGCTTGATGAAGGTCGCGCTGGTGACAACGTTGGTTGTCTCCTTCGTGGCGTTGAAAAAGCCGACGTGGAGCGTGGTCAAGTTCTCTGCAAGCCAGGAACGATCAAGCCACATACACAGTTTGAAGCCGAGGTATATGTTCTGAAGAAGGAGGAGGGTGGCCGATCCACTTCCTTCGTCTCTGGCTACAAGCCACAGTTCTATTTCCGCACTTCAGACATCACCGGTCGCATTGAGTTGATCAAGGAAGGCGTTGAGTCGAAGGACTTGATGTGCATGCCTGGCGACAACATCACCATGCGCGTTGACCTTGAAGGCAAGGGCGTGGCTATGGAAGTTGGAACACGTTTCGCCGTCCGTGAGGGTGGTCGAACCGTGGGTTCAGGTGTTTGTACGAAGATCAATCTGTAAGTTTCATCCTGTCTGTTCCCGCTGACCACGTGTCGGCGGGAACAGATGGGATTATTAAAGGCCTCGGGCCTGGAGTATGTCATGGCTAAAAAATCTCTCGATCGCGAATATGTTTGGCTTCAATGCACCGAAACCGGTGACTTGAATTACCGCACCGAAATCCGCGTGAAGGGCGGAATTTCCGAACGAGTGAAAGAAGGCTTTAAAAAGTTTTCGCCACGACTTCGCAAGCACACCCTTCACAAAATCAAGCGTAAGTAAGGAATTTTCCTTGCTCACGCATAAACGTCGGTAGCTCAGCTGGTAGAGCAGCGGATTCCAAATCCGCAGGTCGCGGGTTCGATCCCCTCCCGGCGTGTTTGACGGCCTGATTGGCGGCGTGTTTGGCGTTACTCATTCATTGTGAAAGTTCAATATGGCAAGCGCAATTAAAAAATTTGGTCAAGGCTACTGGACTCGAGTGATGTCCGTTGTTGGCTTTGGTTTGGTGGCCGTACTTGGCGCTATTTGGCTTTGGCGCATGTTGGAAACTGTGAACGTGGGCTTTCCTGCGATCTATCTTGCCAGCGGCGTGTCCGCATTATTCTTGGGAATTATTGGCGTTGTGATCTGGTGGTTTGTGGGCTGGAACGCCCGCAGTGTTGACTTTCTTGTGGCCACCGAAGGCGAAATGAAAAAAGTGAATTGGTCCACCAAGCACGAGCTTGTTGGAAGCACGGTTGTGGTGATCGCGGTGGTCATCATCATCTCACTGTTCTGTTGGTTGTTTGACTTTATCTTTTCCACCCTGTTCGTCTGGATGAAAGTGTTGGACATGAGGAGCTGATCGACATGCTGTCAGAAGAATCACCAAATAACGAAAATCATGATGAAGTTAGCGGCGATGCCGCGGCCAAGACCAAAAATCTTTCCGCTGGACTGAGCGCGCTTCGAAGCACCGGTCCATTGAAGGGCGGCGTGGCCACAAGTCGCGCGTATGAAGCCGCGAGCACAAAGAACAAGGGCACGCCAATGTTGGCGCCACCAACAATGTCCGCCGCGGAAATGACCGCCAACGGCACGCTCACACCAGTTGATCCCGACAGCGAGTTGCCGATGTATCGCGACGGCATGGATTGGTTTGTGTTGCGCGTTGCAAGCAACAAGGAAAATTCCGTTCAGTCAACGCTGGAGCGCAAGGTTCAAATTGAAGGCATGAAGCATTTGGTTGGTCGCATCATGGTGCCAACCGAAAAGACCAAGACCATCAAGGCCGGTA
>CALFOZ010000128.1 GCA_937919205.1 uncultured Planctomycetia bacterium | reverse complement strand
GACAGATCAAATTCTGGAAATTGTTTCAGCGCGTCAAGCACGCCAGGAATTTCACCCAGCAACTCTTCGATCACTTCCAACGAGAATTGGAAAGTTTGCTTTTGTGCAACGGCGCGCTCTCCGTGCGCGGGCAAATCAAGCGCAACTGTTGCAATGCCTGCGCGCGACAATCGCAAATAGCGGCCGCTGTCCAATTCTTTTTGCGCGGTCCGTCCGTGCAGCCACAGCAATATAGGCGCGGGTTCTAGTGGTTTTTCCGCTTGTTTATCAAAGCGCGGGTGAATCAGCAGCGCTGGAGTGTTGGCAGAACCAAGACGCAACACGCGGCTTTGCGCCACTAAAGAACGGGGAAGTGTTGTTGCAAGGTCGGGCATGTTGAATCGAGTCAATCGGCAAACATCTGAAGGCGGCAGATTAGCGGGGGCATATTCCCAAGACACACTAACATTACGCAATGCTCCATGTGCTCGCCGGCGAATTTAAATCCCGCATTCTGAAGACTCCCACAGATGACGCTATCACGCGTCCAATGGGAAGTCGCACCAAGGAAGGTTTGTTCAATGTGTTGCGCGGATGGTTTGAAGGCGCGCGCGTTCTTGATTTATTCGCGGGCGTGGGCACGCTTGGACTGGAGGCGGTCAGCCGCGGCGCCATCAAGGTGTTCATGGTGGAGAAGGATAGAAAAATATTTGCGCTTCTGCGTGACAATATTGAATCGTTGGGTTGCGGTGAACGCGCCATCGCTGTGCAAGCCGACGCGCTTGGTGAAGCCGCGATTATGGCGGCGCAACCAGAGGTGAATGTGGTGCTGATGGATCCGCCATTTGCATTGGTGGAAACCGAGGAAGGTTTGAAAGAAGTTCTTGACCAAGCGGCTCGCACGCGCTCACTATTTCTGGGCAAGGGATTTCTTGTCATCCGTTTGCCAAAGGTGTCAGATCCGCCGCCAACGATCGCAGGATTTGATGGCCCAGAAATTCGTGAATACGGAAATCAGCAGAATGTGCTGTTGTATATGCCGCATTTTGAAAGTCCACCCGCGTGAGAGAGTTTCAATTCAACTTACATTTCGCGCTTATAAAAGTGCAATACGCACTTAGATTTGTGAAATCCTCTGTCGCAAGCTTGTGGGTCTTTCAGTCTTGCTACATTTTTAGGTGAACCATGGAATCATTTTCAGTATCGCTCATACTTGCCGCCGCTGGAAACAGCACGCGCTTTGGCAGTGACAAGCTTGGCCAAGATTTAGGCGGTAGGCCTTTGCTGTTGCGCAGTGTTGAATTATTCACCAAGCGCGATGAGGTTCGCTCCATCATTGTCGCGGCGCCTCCAGAAAATATGACGGAGTTCCGAGATCGCTTTGGCGCGCAGTTAAGTTTCCACGGCGTCACCATTGTCCCTGGCGGAACAATTGATCGATGGGAGACCATTCGCAACGCGCTCAAGGCCGTGCCCGCCGACGCGACGCACATTGCCGTGCATGACGCGGCGCGACCCGCAACCAGCGATGACTTGATCTCGCGCGTGTTTGAAGCGGCCAAGTTGCATGACGCTGTTATTCCCGCGCTGAATGTGGCCGACACGCTCAAGCGTGTAAGTGAGGAGAGCGTGGAGGCGCAGAAAGAGGACTCCATCGCCGATTCCATTTTGGGCGAGGACGCGGATTTGTCCAAGGCAAAAGGCCGATTTGTGCAGGCCACAGTTGATCGGCGCAACCTGGTCGCGGTGCAAACTCCGCAGGTGTTTAAGGCTGATGTATTGCGCCGCGCCTATGCACAAACTGATCTCAGTGGCGTGACCGACGACGCGTCATTGGTGGAGCGAATGGGAACAAAGGTGTTGGTGGTGGATGGCGAGTTGCGCAATCTGAAGGTGACGGTGCCGGAAGATTTGCGAACCATTCGCTTGCTGTTGGGAATTGCCGCGCCGGAAGGTCGCGCGGTTCATAAACGATTTTAATTGTTCGTGTGCTAAGAACATGGATACTCAGCGCCATGGGCGTTGGATTATGTAGACGTCGTGCGCAATGTCAAAAAAATTTCCGCGGGTTGCAAGCGCAAAAACTTTATTCACATATCTGATTGAAGCGACGCCGATTCAAGTTGGTACAAACCCACCAGCCAATTCTCAACCAAGTATGGATCAACCTTGAACTTGCCCGTGACCGTTCCAAAGTTGTAGGTGTGCCTGCGTCCAGGCTTGACTGGCACGGCCAACTTCACCTCGATCGCGTCATACGGAGTTGGTGGAACGCCAATACAACAGCCATCCCATTGATTGAGCATGGCCAGAATTTCACTGCTTTCCTGCAACATTAAGGGGAACGCCATGTAGCCCTCAATGCGAATCCACTTGTCGTCCAGCATGGCCACGCGCTGTGGAATGTTGTTTTGTTGCAACCTAGGAATGTAGGTTTGCGACGCGCTGGTTAAACACTCCCACGTCACGCGATATGGATTTTCAAATGTGCCCGCGCCAGTGATGAGATATTTATTGTCGGCAAGTATGGAGCCGTCGGCTTGCTTAAGAATATTGCCAGGCACAATCACCGCGTTGCCAAGTTTGCGGTCAAGACCATCTTTGAGCGAGTCGGGCGAAATGACAACGGACGCAGGCTTGGTCTTGGCGGCAAGATTGCTGGCAGGCGCGGTGGAAGTGTTTGCGGTTGCGGTGGCGTTCTTGTTGGCGGCATTCGTATTGCTGGCGGGGCTTGTGGCTGAAGCGGGCGCGCTTGTTGTGGCGGAAGTGTTTACCTTGGTCGTTGATGGCGTGGATGAAATAGGTGTGACCGCCGTCGTTGTCGCGGGCGTACTGGTGGTTGCAGTGGTGGTGGCTGACGCAGTTGGTGCGGCGATTGATTGCGACGGTTTCGCAAGTGCAAAGTCATCAACGTCTTTGGATGGGGTATTTGAAACTGGCCAAAAGACAGCGGCAAATCCAGCCAAACACACCAACAGCAATAGGCTCCAGACTATTTTCATCACGCCTCCGGTCTTAAATTGTCCGCCACAGCAGTTCGGTACGCGGTGATCGCCGGCAACACGCCTGCAAGCGCCGACAACACAATCGCGCCCGCAACAATAATCACGGTGCTTCGTGGATCAAGTGTGGGATCCACAACCAGGCCAATGCGCGCCTTGAGCGCGCCCGAGGCAATGGCGTTGCCAATCAAACTCAACACACATCCGCCAATGGCGCCAGCGAAACCAATCAGCGTGGCCTCGGTTAAAATCATTGCCGTGATTCGCATGCGCGCCACGCCAAGCGCGCGCAACAGCGCGATTTGTTTGCGCCGCTCCGCCATTGAGTTGTGCATGGAAAGCAAAATTGAAATACCGCTGGACAGCAACACCGCAATGCCAAGTGCGATAAACAATTCGTCGACATTTCCAATGATGGAACGTAGACGATCAATTTGTTGCGCCGGTTGCGCCACCACAATGCTGGTGTCGCGTCGCAAGGCGTCAAATTGTTGTTGAATGGCGGCGCTGGCGTCGCGGCCTGGTCTAGTTGGTAAACGCAGTAAAATACCAGTGATCTTGCGATCTTCATCTTTCAGATCGGCAAGGGTGGTCAATCCCTCAACTCCCTCGCGCTCGCGCCTGTCATGCGCGTGCAAAATCCAACTGCTGTCTAAGTCGGTGAATACCACGCGGTCATGCGCCGAACCGCTGGGTTGCAAAATGCCAACCACGGTGAATGGATACTCGGCGTGCTCGTGCGCGTGCTCGCCTTCGCGGCTTGTACCAGAGCCATGGGTTAAAAATACTTTTTGGCCAAGGCGCAAACCACTGCCCGCCGCCGCGGTTGATCCCAGGCAAATTTCAAATGGCTTGCTTGGAAATTGTCCCTGCGCCAATTGCCACGGCTCGCCGCGCACTGGCTCAAAGCGGGTGAAAAATTCCGGACCAACCGCGGCCACGGGAAAGCCGCGGAATGAATCGCCTTGCTGAGTGGCAACGGTCCAGTCATAAGGAAATGCGTTTTTAATTTCCTGATATTTGGCCCACGCAATTGGATTGCTTGGAGCGTTGGCGTAGAACACGCCGTTAAGCACAGCGGTCAGCGGGCTGGAGTCGGCGCTGACAAGCAAGTGCGTTGTGCCAGTTCCCCTCTGAAATGCCTCAAAACTTGCGGTGCGCAGTGAAAGCATGGTCAGTAGCAACGCAGTGGCCACGGCAACGCTTACTGCGGTGATGATGGTGCTGAGTTGGCGGGAGCGCAAACTTTTCACGACAATTGAAATGTCATTCATGCGCGAGCTCCAGACAAATTGTGCGAGCATGAATTTGAAATGTCATTCATGCGCGAGCTCCGGACTTTGTTCCTGCGCGCGCGGTGGAGACGAATGAATCAACTTGGATCACGCGTTCAAAGCGTGACTGCATGGCGCGGTCATGGCTGGCGCACAACAACGCGGCTCCAGCCTCGCGGCATGCTTGTTGAATTAAATCCATGGCTTGGCTTGCGTTTACTTCATCTAGGCTTGCGGTTGGTTCGTCAGCCAGAACAATAGTTGGTTTGCACACAATGGCGCGCGCCACGGCCACACGTTGCTGTTGGCCCACGCTTAAATTTGCAACTGGAACATGCACGCGTTCAATGCCAAGTTTGTTCAACAGTTCGCGCGCGCGTGATGCATGCGTATTTTCTGGTTCGCCCGCGGCCATCAACGCCAAGGACACATTGTCTTGCGCGGAAAATTCCGGAAGCAAGTGATGCGTTTGAAACACAAGCCCAATGTGGCGCGCGCGAATGCGGTCGGCGGCGCTTTCGCTGACACCATCCATGCGTTCGCCTGCCACTGTAATGGAACCACTTGTGGCGCGAAGTAAGCCAGCGATCAGCCATAGCAATGTACTTTTGCCAGAGCCGGAGCCGCCAGAAATAAGCGCCATTTCGCCTTTGTTTAGGCTGAGTTCCTTGATCGACAAGGAAAAATCTTCGCCGTAGTCAAAGGTCACATTGGCAAGTTGCAGGGCATGGCTCATTGATGTCATAGTAGCGCAGACAACGCATCTGGTTCACATCTACGGCGCAAGTTCACATAGAAATAATGCGTTGTGAATTTGTATTGCGGATGCGATGTCAGGATTGTCCTATTTAGATTTCAAATACCTGCTTAACCCACATCGCCTAGGCCAAGCGCCTTGCCATAAGTGAGCCATAATTTATTTTTCAGCGTGGCAACGCCGGGCGCGCCAAGCTCGGGATCTTTTTCAATCCACGCATGAGCGTCCTCGCGCGCCACGCGCAACAGTTCGCCGTCGGTCGCCAAGTTGGCAATTTGAAATGGCGGCAAACCAGATTGACGGCTTCCAAAAACTTCACCTGGGCCGCGAATGCGCAAATCAGTTTCCGCGATCACAAATCCATCGTCGGTGTTGCCGATGGCCTCCAATCGTTGCTTGCCATCATCGGTGGTTGACTCACCAAGAAACACGCACAAACTTTGCGTGCTACCGCGGCCAACGCGCCCACGAAGTTGATGCAGTTGCGCTAAGCCAAAGCGATCCGCATGTTCGACCACCATCACGCTGGCGTTGGAAACATCCACGCCAACTTCAATCACAATGGTGGCCACCAACGCCTGCACTGTGCCTGCGCGAAACGCGTTCATGGTTGCGTCGCGTTCATCGCGAGCCATGGCGCCGTGCAAACCAGCCAATTTTAAGCCTTTCCATGGGCCTTCTTGCAAATAGCGCAAATGATTGGCGACATCTTTCAAACCCAAATCAGATTCTTCAACGGCGGGCACAACCACATACGCCTGCTCACCGCGCTCCAAGCGCGTGCGCAAATATGAATACACCTCGGGCGCTTTTTCTGGAGCCACCACGCGCGTGATAATGCGAGTGCGCCCAGGCGGCGCGCCGCGCAACACGCTGGTGTCCAAATCTCCGTACAGCGTTATGGCAAGCGTGCGTGGAATAGGTGTGGCCGTCATGACCAATGTGTGCGGCACCACTGGCAATTCGCCTTGACCTTTCTGGCGAATGGCCGCGCGCTGTTTTACGCCGAAGCGATGTTGCTCATCGATCACGGCAACTGCAAGGTTGCGAAACGCGACGCCGCCCTCAAGCAGAGCGTGCGTGCCAATGGCAATGTCAAACTTTCCAGTAGCCAAGCCAGCCACACGCTCGCGACGCTCGGCGCTGGTATTTGAACCGGTGATAAATGCAATGCGAACTTGGCTTCCTTTAAGCATGGCGCCAAGCACGGCGTAATGTTGTTCGGCAAGAAGTTCCGTGGGCGCCACCAACGCCGCTTGAAATCCATGCGCCACCGCAAGCAACATGGCGTACACGGCCACCGCGGTTTTTCCGCTACCCACGTCGCCTTGCAGAAGGCGGTTCATGGCGAAGGGCTGACCCATGTCCGCCACGATTTCGCCAATCACGCGGTCTTGTTCTGGCGTCAGCACAAAAGGAATGCGCGAGCGAATGTGCGCGTTTATTTTGGGTTCAAGTTTCAGCGGCAACGCGCGAGTGCGTGAGCGAAGTTGCGCGCGCCGCATCATGACGCCAAGTTGCAACAGGAACAATTCGTCAAAGGCCAAGCGCTTGCGCGCCGCGGCTACATCATCTTCATCGCGCGCTTGGTGGTACAAGCGATACGCGTCCGCAAGCGCGATCAAACCACGCTCTTGTCGAAACGCAATTGGAAGCGGGTCCTCAATGGTGGCGCACACGGGCTCAAGAACTTTTGCAACCACGCTTTCAATTTCGCTGGAGAGCAGATTCTCCGACGCTGGATAAATTGCGCGCAGTTGATCCTGCGCCACATCAAGCAGCGGGGGATTGATGCGAGGAATGGTGGGCGAATTCGTGGTCGCACTTATTGGCGCACTTGTTGTCGCACTTGTTGTCGCATTCGTTGGCGCACTTATTGGCGCATTCGAGGTCGCACTTGTTGTCGCAGCTGCGGACTCCGCGCGCTGCGCCAAGGTGTCGCTTGCAACATGGTCTGGAATCCAGCGCGGATTTCCCAACTCCAAAAAACCATTGCGTACTTTGGCGCGGCCTTCCGCCACGCCTGTATCGCCTGGATGAATTTTGTCGCGCATCCAACCCGCGTTGAACCACACCAAGCGCGCACTGCTCGAATCATCTTCAAGCGTGGCTTCAACCATGGTGGCGCGGCCGCGGCGCACACGAACCGTGGCCACGGAGCCGCGAATGCGAATCACCGCTTGCTCATCGGCCACTTGCAGTTGTGTTTGCAAAATGCTTCGCTCCGCTAACTTGCGCTCGTGGCGCATTGGAAAGTGGCGCACCACATCGCCCGCACTGCGCAATTCAAAGGCGTTCAGGCGCTCAACCAAGCGCGCGCCAATGCCTTCAATATCAGCAAGCGCGGTCTTGGCGTTGATGTTGTTCGCGCCGGTGTTCTGAGCCATTGTGTTTCAGTTCGCCTTCTTGATGTTCTTCATGCCGTTGAAATATATGAATGATTCATCATCAATTGCATTTCTTTGTTCCACTATTCGCAAATCACGCCAACTCCCTCGTACGATACTCACAAGAGAAGCCATGCAATGAAGCGCCCACCCTTTGATCCAACATTTGCGCAAGGCGGTCTGTTTGACCAACCTGCGCCGGTCGATGCCACAAAGGCGGCCAAGACCAATGAGCCGGCGCGACCCTTAAACGTGAGCGAGGCCGCGCAACTGGTGGGCGAGCAAGTTTCGGCGCTTGGCAAGTTGGCCGTTCAAGGTGAAGTCACCAGTTACCGTGGCCCCAACAACAGCGGCCATGTGTATTTCTCAATCAAAGACGCGCAGTGCGTGCTTCATTGCGTAGTGTGGAAATCAAAAGCGCCAAGCATAAAAATTGCATTGGCAGATGGACTGCAAGTTGTGGTGGAGGGGCGCTTCAACTATTACGCCGAGGGCGGCAAACTTTCCTTCATTGTGGATTCCATCCGCGCTACTGGCCAAGGCGATCTTGATGCCAAGTTTCGCTTGCTGTGCGCCCAGTTGAAAGAGCTTGGATATTTCGAGGAATCCCGCAAGCGCGCTTTGCCCATGTTGCCGCGGGGAATCGCCATAATCACCAGCGCTTCGGGCGCGGCTCTGCAAGATTGCCTTGCCGTTGCCGCCAGAAAATTTCCCTCTGTTGCAATCACCATCATTGATGTTGTGGTGCAAGGCCTCAATGCCGCGGCCGCAGTTTCAAACGCAATCCACGCGGTTGATCTTGCCGCGCGTCGCATGGGCATTGATGTGATTCTGGTCACGCGTGGCGGTGGAAGCCGCGAGGATCTTGACGCGTTCAATCATCGCCTGATCGCGGACGCGGTGTACAACTGCACCACGCCTGTTGTCGCGGCCATTGGTCATGAGTCCGACACCTCCGTCATAGAATTGGTGGCCGATGTGCGCGCCAGCACGCCCACGGCGGCCATGAATCGAATTCTTCCAGACCGCGGCGAGTTGCGTCAGCAATTGGACTTTGTCAATTCTTCCTTGCGCCAATCATTGTTGCAATGTTGCCAGTTGAAATCGCGCGCGCTCACGCAAGTTTCCAGTCGTCCATGTCTGCGTGATCCGGCGCAACTTGTGCTTATGCCGCGCGCTAAGTTGGAGCATCTTTGTAAGCAATTTCCAGCCACAATGATGGCGCGCATTGAACGCGCGCGCCGCGCCACGCTGGAACTTTCCACGCGCTTGCAAGCCACTTCGCCAGCAACACTGCTTGCTCGATCACAAGCCAAGGCGCACGCCACGCGCCAGCGCCTTGACATGTCCATGAATCAATGGCTTGCGCGCGCCAACCGCGACGTACAAGCCATGGCCGCGCAACTGCAAGCGGTGGGTCCGCAAGGAACATTGGCGCGCGGCTATTCCATCACTAAGACAAGCGACGGCAAACTTCTGCGCAGTGTTAGCGGCGTCAAGCCAGGCGATGTGATTCACACCATCTTGGGTGACGGCGAACTTCAATCACAAATAGAGAAGGGCGGGTAGATTTCAACCATGGCAAAAACATCAAATGAAAAATCATTGGACAAAGCAGGCGACCTGGCCAGCGCGGATCCCGCCATTTCCAACTTGGGCTACGAGGACGCCATGAAGCAACTTGAATCCATAGTGGATCAACTGGAAAGCGGCGCCATTTCGCTGGAGGACAGTTTGAAGGCTTTCGAGCGCGGCCGCGCGTTGTCCAATCATTGCCGTGGCATTCTTGACAACGCCACCAAGCGAATTCAAACCCTGACCGCCGACGCGTTGAGCAAGCAGGAGCCGGAATAATCAGCACGCTTGCCAATGCAATAACGGAGCGCCTCACGATTCTCTTGCCGCATTTGGTGCAAGGTTTTTTTGTCTTCGCCGCCGGCGCGTGCGTTGGCAGTTTCATCAATCTCATCGCCTGGCGCTTGCCGCGCGGCCAGGGAATTATCCAACCCGAAAGCCACTGCGGCGCGTGCGGGCGCTCGTTGGCGTGGTTTGAAAATATCCCCGTGCTTTCATGCTTAATTCTGCGTGGCCGTTGCCGCACATGCCGCACCAGTTTTGGCTTTGAGCATGTTGTGGTTGAACTGGCTATGGGCGCGTTGTTCTTCGCCACATATCTGATGTTGTACGCGGGTCCGTGGCGGTTTCCAGCCACTGAGCAAGCATGGTGGTGGACCCGCAATGGGCCCATCGCAACCTTGCCCGCGCTGATTGCGATTTTAATTTGTTGGTCCACTCTTGCCACCGTGTCGCTGATCGACGCGCGCACATTTTTTGTTCCCATTCGCATGACGGCCGCTACAACGATTGCCGCGTTTGTGTTGTGGAGAATGCAAGCGTTGGTGCCGTCGGTTGCGGAGGCATTTCCTCGCGGTCGATGGGGGATGGACATCTTGCCCACTCGATTGTGCGTCGCCGCGGTTGTGGCAATGGTTGGCTTACTTATGTCAAACGTTCTGCTGTGGCGCGGGGTGATCCCACGCAGTGTTATTGATTATGAGCAAGAAATTATTCCCGCAAGCTTAATCCGCAGCGAGATGCTGAAGGAAATTTATTTTTTACTTCCCATCATTGGCGCGTTCGCTCTTGGCTACTGGCTGGGCCAATTTGAAATCATTCAAGAGCGCTGTGACGGCGTCACATTCGCCGTGTATGGAATGTGCTCGTTTGGATTTCTTGTGGGGGCCGCGCTGATCTGGTTCACGCGCATCCTTGCCTCGCTGGCGTTTGGCCGCGAGGCCATGGGTTTGGGCGATGTGCACATTCTGGGCGCGGCGGGTGCCACGCTGGGTTGGAAGATCGCCGTGATCACTTTTTTCATGGCGCCCTTCATCGCGCTTACATGGTTGGCGATTTCCGGTGGATTGAACCGAATCCGTGGAATCCAGTCGCAGGAAATTCCCTATGGACCATACTTGGCCATCGCGTGCGCTGTTTCATTCTTGGGCAACCCATGGGTCGAAGCCTTTCTTGTCGCACTTCTCACTCCAAACGCTCAATGAATTCAAGCAATTTCGCAACGATCGCTTGACAAACCAAGTGATTGCGTTTGCACTGCGTCCTTCAAGTAATCGGGGCTCTATTCAGCATGTCAACGGGACCTGTTGCGGGCTCATTCAACGGAAGGATTGCGCATTATGAAAACAAAACGTCTTATGTCCCTGCTCGCACTTATCGCCGCCACAACAGTGGTTGGTTGCAAGAACAATCAACAAACCGTTGACGAGTTGACCACCGAAAATGAAAGTCTTCGCAAGCAACTTGACGACCGCAACGCCGCCTTGGAATCCGCGGACCGTGAGCGTCAAGCCGCGATTGCCCGCGCTGATGAAGCAGACAAGTCCAAGGGCGCCGCTGGCACCGCAGGCGCTGGCGACAAGAATTTCAGCGGCATTGAGGGCGTAACCGCCAACCAAATTGGAAACGAGTTGCATGTCAGCATTGAAGGCGACGTGCTGTTTGATTCCGGCAAGACCGCGCTGAAAGAGAACGCCAAGAAAAGTCTTGACAAGGTCGCGGCCATCTTGAAGGACAAGTATGCCGGCAAGTACATTCGCGTCGCGGGCTTCACCGACACCGATCCAATCAAGAAGTCCGGCTTCAAGGACAATTATTATTTGGGTTTCGATCGCGCCTATTCAGTGCGTGAATACATCATTAAGAAGGGCCTTGAGGGCAATGTGATTTCGCTTTCCAGCTTTGGTCCAGACGTTCCGTTGAAGACCAAGGCGCAAAGCCGCCGCGTTGAAGTGATCGTGGTCAGCAACTAATTCGCGCCTTTCGCGCATTTTGTTTGATACATCAAAGCGGTTCGATTCAACTGAGTCGAACCGCTTTTTATTTCGCGCCATGCAAGCGCGCTTAGAAACTCACGCCCAATCCCTCTTCCTTGATCTTGCGGATCAGCAATTGCAAATCGCGCATGGTCATGTCCAATCGCCGCGAGGCGTCGGACAGGTTCTCAAACAATTCAGGATCGCTCATCAAGCGGCCAACCGTGCCATCGCCCTCTGTGGCCTTCTTGGCCAAGGCTCGAATTTCATCCAGCGCCGCGGTGAGACCCGCGAAGGCCGGCGCCACTTGTTTAAGCAACTCATGCGAATCGCTTTGCAGTTGCGCGGAAAGTTTGGTGATGCCATCCGCCGTCGCGGTGGCTTGCGTAATTAACTCGTTGGCTTTCCAAACCGCGCTCTTGAAATCCGCGCGCATTTGCTCGTCGCCAAGCCACGCCTGCGCGCCAGCCACTACGCGCTCCACGCCGTTGCCAATCGCGTCTATGCGATCGGTGATTGTGAAGAATCGCCCCACAAGAATTGTTGGATGCTTTGCATCGATCACCCCGTCGCTCTTAACGTAGCTCTTTGGAATTTTCAAATCAATTCGACTTCCGCCACCGATCAACCCCGCGCTGATGGTTGGGATGACACCCGTTGGCAATTGCGTCCGTTCCACAATCGCCAGCGTGATGCGCACCGGATTTGGTTCGGTGGGTTCAATATGGATATGGCTGACTTGTCCCACAACCACGCCTTCAAGCATCACTTGTCCGCCTTCGCGCAATCCCGCCGCTGAGTTGGCCTGCAACGCGATGGGATATGTCTTTTGAAATAGCCACGTCAATTCACCAAACAACAACATCATGGCGGCGAGGCCCAGCAGTCCAATGATGGAGGTCAGTCCAACGGCGAAATCTCTTGTGGAGGATTGCATGGATCGGACTTTAGGTGAAATGCGGCGAGGGGGCGAAACGAGCGCGCGGCCAGCGCATGAAACTCGCTTGATACATGTGGCGCGTCGTGATCACGATTGAATCTCCGCAAGTTCCTCGGGGCTGGCCTTGCCTTTTAGAAATCGCGCCACCACCGGCAATTCTGATTGACGAACTTGCGCGGGCGTTCCCGCCAATTCAACGCGCCCGTCATACAACATGATGATTCGATCGGCCACTTGAAAGGCGCTGGCCAAATCATGCGTCACCACGATGCTTGTGATGTTCAGTTCGCGCGCCAACTTCATGATGAGCTCGTTGATCACATCGCTGGTGATTGGATCAAGACCGGTGGTGGGTTCGTCATACAGCACCACGGCGGGTTGCATGACAATGGCGCGCGCCAACGCCACGCGTTTGCGCTGTCCACCAGAAAGCGAAGCGGGCATGACATTGATCTTGTCGTTCAATCCAACCAAGTGCAGTACATGCTCAACCATGGCGCGCGCTTTGGCGCCACTGGCCACGCCATGTTCGATTAATGGAAACGCGATGTTGTCTTGCACGGTGAGCGAATCAAAAAGCGCGCCTTGTTGAAATAAAAATCCAATCTGCCGCCTTGGATCGATCAATTGCGACTCCGTGAGTTGGTCGATTCGTTGTTGCCCAAACCACACACTGCCTTGGTCGGGTTTTTCCAAACCCACCAAATGCCGTAGTAACACGCTCTTGCCGCAACCACTGGGACCTAGCACCACCGTGGTCTTGCCGCGGGGAAATTGCATTTCCACGCCTTTCAACACGTGCAGTTCCCCAAATGATTTATGCAGGTTCTGCACGCGGAATGCGTCGGTGGTGGTTTCGCTCACAGGCGCATCATGCCAACATTCTGCCGTGTTGCGCAAGGGGCGCGTTCTGCGGTCACGGGATTCTTTAAAATGGTTAGGCTTCGTGCATGGCCTTTGAAAACCGTGACTGGATGAGACCGCGCTCCCAATCGCGCATTGCCTTGCCGCAGTGGTCGGTCACCACTTGGATCATCGCCATTTGCGTGACCGTGTTTGTGCTCGACGGATTCCTTGAGAAAAAAATTCCTGGCTGGATGTTTGTTGGTTCAACCGATCTCAACGGCCAGCCACTGTCAAGCGCGCAAAGCAGTCAAGTGAAGCAAGCCGGTCCAATCAAATCGCTTTCATTAACGCAACTTGATCCCAGGCTTGCACCCTTGTTGCAGACGGCCTCGAAATCAATTCCATTTAGCGACCCCAACATTGGAGTTGAGCCACTGCAAATTGAAAACGAAATGGTTGGCTTCGCTTGGTTTCAAGCCACATCGCCGCTCCAGGCGTGGCTTCATTTCTCCACCAGCACCGCGCTGTGGAGCGCCGACAGTCCACCTGGCCGTGGCTTGGAATTGTGGCGCTTTGTTGGCTTTCAATTTCTGCACGCCAACCTAAATCATTTGTTGTTCAACATGATGGCGCTGTATTTCTTTGGACCCATTGTTGAGCGCTATTTGGGCGGCAAGCGCTACTTGGCGTTCTATTTAATTTGCGGCATGGCTGGCGCCACCATGTATTTATTGTTGAACTTTTTGGGCATTCAATTTCCAAATGCGCGCATTCCATTTGTGCTTCCCAACGATCCAACCACGCCACTGGTTGGCGCAAGCGCCGGAATATTTGGCGTGATCATGGCGGCGGCATTCTTGGCGCCCACGGCGCAAGTATTGCTGTTCTTTGTCTTGCCCATGCCACTGCGAACGTTGGCCTACGCGCTGGTTGGCATCGCGCTACTCACTATTTTCTTTGGCTTCAACAACGCGGGTGGCGAAGCGGGGCACTTGGGCGGCGCCATTGCCGGCTATTGGTTCATTCGCCATCCAGATTCTTTGCATGGATTGTTGAACTTGCTTGGCAACGCCGATCCAACCAGTCGCACGCGCAAACTTAAGGCCAGCAAGCGCCGTGATTCTGGTCCAGACGCCGCCACCATTGATCGCATCCTGGACAAAATTCGCAAGGGCGGTTTGCAAGCTTTGAATGACAACGAGCGTGAAATTTTGCGCGCCGCCAGCCGCAAGCAGTGAGTTTGCGCAATTCACATGTCAATCCAATTTTCAATTCTGCACAAATCCACTGAAAATCACGCACGATTGGGCGTGATCAAAACCGCGCATGGCGACATGCAAACACCCGCGTTCATGCCCGTGGCCACCGCCGCCGCAATGAAGGGACTTACACCAGCGCAGGTTCGCGCCACGGGTAGCCAGTGCATTCTCAACAACACTTTGCACCTTATGTTGCGCCCCGGTGACGAACGCGTCGCGCTTCTTGGCGGCGCGCATAATTTCATGCGCTGGAGTGGACCCATCTTGACGGACTCCGGTGGCTTTCAAGCTTTTTCCATGGCCGCCATCCGCGACATCGACGACGATGGAGTCACGTTTAAATCTTTTGTTGACGGCGCGCGCGTTCGCGTCACGCCCGAGCGTAGCATTCAAGCGCAAAATAATATTGGCGCCGACATCATCATGGCCTTTGATGATTGTCCGCCAAGCGCAGGCGCAGAAACTTCCACCGCGCGCGTGGAGCTCGCCATTGAACGTAGCGCGCGCTGGCTGGAGCGTTGCAACAAAGCGCACGCGCGCAAAAGCGATCAAGCGTTGTTTGGAATTGTGCAAGGCGGAACATCATTGGAACTTCGCGCGCGCAGTCTTGAACTTACGCAACAAGTTGACTTGCCCGGCTACGCCATTGGCGGCGTGGCGGTCGGCGAAAGCACTCAAGCCATTTGCGATGTGGTGCAATTCACCGCCAGCAAATTGCCAGAGCACAAGCCGCGCTACTTAATGGGCGTGGGGTACGCCCACGACATTGTCATGGCCGTGGCCGCGGGTGTGGACATGTTCGATTGCGTCCTTCCCACGCGCAACGGGCGCAACGGGTTGGTCTTCACCAAGCATGGGCCCATTCGCCTTCGCAACGCCATTCACGTTGCTGATTCCGAGCCAATTGAAGCCAATTGTGACTGTGAAACCTGCGCTGGCGGATTTTCCCGCGCCTACCTGCGACACCTGTTTATGGCGGGGGAAATGCTTGGTCCCACCCTCGCCAGCATCCACAACATTCGTTTCTATCAAAGACTACTGCTAGACATTCGGCGGGCAATCGGTTGCAATGCGTGGTCTTCGCTGAAAGAGGCTTGGCCGTGTCTAGCGGCCAGCCCCCAAGGCCTTGATGGAGATACGCAATGACACATCTAATCGCGTTTGCACAAGCTCAAATTGGTCCTGGTCCATCGCTCGCGGGTCAACCAGCCACGCCCGCGCCAACCATGGTTAACGGTGTCGCCACCGCAACGCCAACAGGCGCGCCAGCCGCGCCTCCAGGCGCCGACATGTTCTGGATCTTGATTCCAGTTTTGGTGATGATGGTTCTGTTCAGCACGCTCAGTGGTCGCAAACAAAAGAAGGCGCGCGCCAAAATGCTTTCCGAACTTCGCAAGAATGACCGCGTGGTCACCGCGGGCGGAATCATTGGAAGTGTTGTCGAGGTGAAACCAGATGTCGTGGTGCTTCGTGTTGATGAGGGCCGTGAGACCAAACTCACATTCACCCGCGACGCCATCACAACTATCTTGCAACCCGCGGCCATTGAAACAGCTGTGGAGTCGGCCACCAAGACAAATTTATAATGTCCGCATGCATGTAAATTATATTTCGTTGAAATAAGTTTTTAAATACAGTTCAATTTTTGGATACATCTCTCAAAGTAATTCTGTGAAAGGGTTTGAATGAATCGGCTCGCATTTCAAGTAACGTGTATCATTGCTCTCGCCGCGGCGCTCATTTGGAGTGTCTGGCCACTCAACAAAACCCTGCGTCTTGGCAGGGATCTTCGCGGTGGCGTGAGTTTGGTGTACGCGGTCAAAATGCCGGTCGACGCGCAACCCGAGTTGGTTCTCAAGCAAGTGATCGAGGTTCTCAAGCAACGAGTGAATCCCACTGGCGTGTTGGATATTTCCTTTGTTCCACAGGGTCGGGATCGAATTGAAGTGATCATGCCTTTGCCTGGCGCCGAGGTTCGACAGAAGCAACTTACATTTCGTCAGGCACTTGCCGACTTGGTGAAACGCAGTGGAATTGATGGGGCAGACTTGGAGCAAAGTCTTGTTGCCGGCACCACGGCGCAACGATTTGGCTCAAGCGATCCGTTGTTTCAACAAAGATTGACCCAGCTTCAGGCGGCGTTTGATGAGGTGAAATCATCCAAGATTGCTTTGCAAGAAGCAATTCAAAGTGGAGGAGATGTGTCCGCCGCCGAGAACGCGCTTGCAAAAGCTGATCTGTCTTTGGAATCCAAAATGGTTGGAATTGCCGGCAAGGGCATCTCTGAATCTCGCTTGCTTCGTGTGTTGGCGTTGGATAATTCTCCACGGCCAATTCGTAACGGATCCGGCGACATTGAAATGGAATCCAATGGAACTCCACGCATGGGTGCAAGTGATCGCGAGCGCGGGTTGCAAGCCATCCGCAATGAGTTCGCTGGATCTGCCAAGGATATTGACGCCACGCTGGTGGCGTTCACAGAGTATGACTCCATTCGAACCAGTCTTGATGATCCCGAGGATTTAAAGCGCTTGTTCCGCGGCGCGGGCGTTCTTGATTTTAGAATTGCCATGAGCAATCGCATGCCAGAAGGCGTGAACCCTGAACAAATGCGCAAGGAATTGGCCGAGCGGGGCCCCATTGGTTCCACCAGCGCGCTTGCCGCTTGGTTTCCAATCAATGATCCCAAGCAGTGGGGCGATACTCCGGCGCAAATCGACGCCTTGTTAAGTGACCCAGCTTCATTTTTCGCCGGCCGCGATTTGATCGGCGCCAGCTACGACGGAAAGCCATATGTATTGCTAGCCACATCCGCGGAAAAAATTCTAACCCACACCGGCTCCGGTCATTCATGGAGCTTGGAGAGCGCCTCGCGCGGTATCGACGAACTTGGTCGAACCAGCATCGCGTTTCGTCTGGACACAACGGGCGGGCAAGAAATGGGTCGACTCACTGGTCCAAACATTGGCCGCGCCATGGCCATTGTGCTCGATGGTCAGGTCTACACCGCTCCAACTTTGCAAAGCCGCATTGGTGGCAACGGTCAAATCACCGGCAGTTTCGATGAGGATGAAATTAAATATCTCATTCGTGTTCTTTCCTCCGGCGCGCTTGAAGGGCAACTGAGTTCGGAACCCGTGAGCATGAATGTGCTTGGTCCATCAATCGGCGCGGACAATCTTGAGCGCGGCTTGGCGGCCGTGATGCTTTCCATTGGCGTGACCGCAGTGGTCATGTTGCTGTATTACTTTGTGGCTGGTTTTATCGCCAACTTGTCGCTGATTGTCAACGCCGCCATTATCTTTGGCGTGATGGCATTCATGGATGCCACATTCACCTTGCCAGGTCTAGCGGGCATTTCCCTAAGCGTGGCCATGGCCGTGGACGCCAACGTGCTTATTTATGAGCGCATCCGCGAGGAAATGATGGACAATAAGGAGAGTCTGCGCAACGCGATCCGTTTGGGATTTGCGCGCGCCTTCTCCGCCATCTTTGACGGCAACATCACCAACTTGATCGTGTGTCTTGTGTTGATCTTGTTCGCGGGAACAGAAGTCAAGGGCTTCGGCGTCACCATGGCTATCGGCGTGTTCGCCACGTTCATCTCTGGTTTGTGGATCACGCGCGTGTTATTGGCGGTGTGGTCTGGTTGGATGGGTCAGCGTACATTGCCTATGCTTCCGGTTCAATTTCCAGCCGTCGCCCGCGCGCTCAAGCCAAATATTGATTGGATCACATTGCGTCCCATGCTTTTAGGTGGCTCACTTGTTGTGGCGCTTCTTGGCGTGATCATGGTCGTGATCCGCGGCGGTGATATTTTTGAAACCGAGTTCCGTGGTGGTGTGTCCATGACAATGACAACCCGCCAAGCCAAAAATGGCGAAGATGCCGACGCCACTGGGCGCTTGCTTCTTTCACGCGTTGATGTTGAAAATAAAATCCGCGCCTTCGGTGTGTCTAAGGCCAGCGATCCAATTCTTTCCCAATTGGAAAGCGCCAACGTGCTCTCGGTGGGCGAGCAAACCAAGGATTTCCGCGCCAGTTCATTCCAAATCAAGGTTGGCAATCCAACTTCCATCGATGATGAAAGTAAAATCACCTCCTCGGTCACCAACGCCGTGGTGGGGGTGTTGGCCAGCGACTTGGACGCGCGTCTTCCATCCACATTTACAGGCGTGGGCGACACCTCACATGCCAGCCACACGTATCCGCTGGAAAAAGACAAGCTGGGCGACAACATCGCGCGGTCTGGTTCGCAAAGTTCCGTTGGCTCCTATAGAGGTGGCGTGGCTGTGGTGATCGACAACATCAATCCACCCATCACCACCGCTGATTTGCAACAGCGCATTGCGCGTCTTCGCAATCAACCTGATTTCTCCGAGATCGCCGGCCGCGACACGCTTGTGGTTGGACTCACGCCAGCAGATTCCACACAACCTGACCAAGGTCAAACCAGCGTGGCGGTGTTGGTGTCCGATCCACAAATCAATTCCCTCAAGGGTTCCATCGACGCGTGGGATAGCAACTTGGCGGCCAAGGAATGGAAATTGGTTTCGTCCGCTGTTGCGCAAGGCACAACGCTTGATCAAGTCAGCAGTTTCAGTCCCGCCGTGGCGCGCACCTTGGTGGCCAACGCCACTGTCGCAGTGCTCATGAGTTTGTTCCTGATGCTTGGCTATATCTGGGTGCGATTTGGTTCTTTGCGATTCTCATTCGCCACGGTCTTGGCTGTGCTGTTCAATTTGGCGGTGTGTCTTGGCTTCCTATCCATCAGCCGCGCATTGGGTGATACCACCTTTGGCGCCTCCATACTCATGAGCGATTTCCGAATCGATCTCAACGTTGTGGCGGGCTTGTTGACCATCGTTGGATACTCACTCAACGACACCGTGGTCATCTTGGATCGCATCCGAGAAAATCGCGGCAAGGCCACGTATGTCACTCGCGCGGTTGTCAATCTCAGTATCAATCAAACATTTAGTCGAACTCTTTTAACGGGTGGAAGCACCATCGCAACGGCAATTATTTTGTATTCACTTGGAGGCACCGGCATTCGTCCGTTCGCCGTAACCTTCTTGGTGGGTTTAATTGCGGGAACATTCTCTAGCATTGCGATTGCGGGCACAATTATCTATCGCAAAAATGAAGATCCCACAGCTCAAGAAATGTCGGAGTCCGATTCACGCGCCAACGCAAAAGTGTTGCCCGCATAAACCAAATTTCCAGGCCTCACAAAAATAAGGAACACAATGAACAAACCTCTTCGCGCATTGCTTGCCGTTATCGTTCTCGCCTTCGCCGCCGCCGGTTTGTATTACGCTTGGTTCGCACCCACGGTCAACAAGCCCATGACTGAAAAATTGGATGTGCGCAAGCAATTCGGGGCCAAAGTGGCCACGGATGAGGGCAAGCCTATGGAAGATGTACGTTCTTCCAATTCGTCATCACCCTCCGCGCCGGTTTCTGTTTCATCGTCATCGCTACCCACCACAACACCAACTACGGCGCCAACTAGCGCGATGGGCTCGACAACACAATCCAGCAGTCCCTCCATTCCTCCAGGCTTTGCGCCTGACAACTCGCCCATGCAACCATTGCCAAGCAACTTGCCTGGCTTCACTCCAGTCACAACTTCGGGCGCAGTTGTAGGCGTAAGCGCCAGTGCGCCAACTTCCAGCGCCACTTCGCAAACTTCCAGCGCCACTGCGCCAAGCGCGGCCACCATCGCGCCAGTTCCTACAAGCACTAGCGCGGGTGCAAAAACTCCCAATGCCACACAAACAACATCGTCAACACCAAGCGTTGCGCCCAGCGTTGCACCAAGCGCCTCTGCAGTAAGTGGAGCGGCTACAAAGTCTTCAGCAAAATCAGCGCCGCCATCCGCCGCGCCTGCGATAATCCATGTAGTTGCCGAGGGCGACAATTTATCTTCCATCGCCAAGCAATATTGGGGCACTTCACAGGGTTGGGAAAATATCGTCAAAGCCAATCCTGGTTTAACTCCAACCAATTTAAAGATTGGCTCCAAACTGAATATCCCCGCCAAAGAAGCGGCCATCGCCAAGACTCCAATGCCATCAATCCCCAGCGCAACCACATCGGGCGCGGGCGCTGTCCAGAACTATGAGATTGTTTCTGGCGACTCGCTGTCGCAAATTTCCAACAAGGTGTACGGTGATTCCAAGCACTGGAATGCAATTTATGAAGCCAACAAGAAAGTCATTGGCGAAGATCCAGCGAATCTTGTGGTGGGAACAAAATTAACCATTCCAGCAAAGCCACAGAGTGGCGCCAATGCCACGCCAGCAACAAAGCCAGTTACAAGTCCGGTGGTTCCACGCGCGCCAATCACTACCCCAGCGGCCAAGCCAGCGACAGGTTCTACTTAAACTGGTGGCGCTGGTGGCTCAAGCGCTCCTATGTCAACGCCTTCCACCACGGCTCCAATTCCAACGCCGCCAGTCACGACACCTGGCAAGCCATCCTGAAATTTTCGCGCAAGCGTTTCTGGTTCAACCCGCCAACCACAATGCTGGTGATGTGCTTGTGCGCCAACAACCAAGGCAACGCAATTTTTGGATCCAGCGTGCCGCTGGCAAGCGGTTTTTTTACAAACACGGCCTTGCCTAGTTCATGCGCCAACGGCAGTAATGTCAACATATCCGTGGCGTCAGGATGTATCTCCAACATCACCGCGTCGATCAACGGATGTTTCAAAGCGATTTCGCCGCCCAAAATAGTTTTTGACGAGAAGCCCACGCTTCCAATGATCGATTTATTTTTTAAATCGCCAAGAGCCTCAACACAACCGCTCTCTTGAATGATGTCTTGATCGCTTCCATTGGAGTGCACAAACACAGCGTCAACAAAGGCGCAATTGAGTTTTGCCAAACTACGCGCCACGCTGGCGGTTACCGCGGCCGGTGAAAAATCAAAGCTGGAAACTCCGTCCACACATGTCTCGCCAACTTTTGTGGTGATGAACAATTCGGATCTCAATTCAGTTGGCAAGCTTGCGAACACCTTGCCCAAGCGCTCCTCGCTCAGTCCATACGCCGGCGCCGTATCGATCAATCGCACTCCATCCTTGATCAGTTCACGCACCAAGGCAATAGCGTCTGTATCGCTTGGAATATCAAACGCGTTTGGATATTTCGCGCCTTGATTGCGGCCAATCTTGAACGCGCCCCAGCCAATCACCGGCACGGCGCGATGCATTCGAGAAGCCATGCGCGTGGGAATATTCAACGCGCTTGGCGCGGGTGTGTTGTTGGAAGTATTGGCGTCAGAATTGTGGTCACTCATACAAGCGCGCTCCAACGCGCGGTTTCCCATGGGCGCGGCGCCAATTCTGGCCGAGGCAGATCCATTGGCAAAGTGATTTGAGGGTGTGTGGATGGCTCCATGTCTTTCACAAGTTGCGCGGCGATCTTGGGCGCCAAAACAAGTTTCACCGGCCAAATCGTGGTGATTCGATCCTGCGTGCGACAGAATCCAGTGGGGGGTCGCTTTCCATCGCCAGTGCGTGGCTCGGCGCGTGTGACGTCGTAACTTGCAAAGCCACACTCTTTCAATGAAACGCCGGGAATACAGCGGCATATTTCGCCCGTGGCGTACTCCAGAAATTCCTTGTCGCCCATGCGTGGCCCGTCCTCGGCAATTTGGCCGCCGACATGCCACACCACATCGTTGGCCGCGCTTGCGTGGCCAGCATTTATCACATCATCTGGCGCAGTAAATACATCGCTGGTCACCGTGATTCTTGTTTTGGCGCCATCAATGCAATGACCAAACACCAGCGGCAATGCTCCACGAATCATGGCTTGTCGAAGTGGCCGCTGTTGCATTGACGCGTTGGGCGTGTGGGACAATCCCACCATGTCTTGATTGCCAATTCCCGCGGTCAAGATCACATGGCGCGCGCGAATACGCACGCGCCTAGAACTTTCAATCTCAACATCCACATCGCTTGTCCGCGGCGTGATGCTTGTGACATTGCCTTTAAGCATCGCATGCGCATGCGGGGTGGAAAGTTCGCGTAGCAGGGAGCGCGGATCGATCACGGTTTCACCCAATGTCAACACCTCGCCGCCCACGCCATCAAGCCAGCTTGGTCGATCGATGCTTGCAATAGCTTTTGGCTTGGTCTTAAGCGCAAGTTTGGCGCCCAACATTCCCGCCGCGCCACGCAAGGTTGATGTCCTCCACAAATAACATTGGCGCGTGAGCACCCGAACGTTGCGCAAGTCCGCATTCGCTCCATCCAACAATTGAATCCATTGATGCGCGGCCTCCGCGGCCTCTTTTGCGTCGTCACCAGCCAGGCCGCCCAGGGAATATTTTACACCCGCGTGCAAAATGCCTTGGCTTGAAGTGGTCTGGCCAAAACCCAAGGAGTTGTTCTCTACTAGAAGCACAGAAGCGCCCGCGCGGCGTAAAGCATGAAGCGCAAAAAGCCCCGCGGCACCGCCGCCAACAACCAAGACATCGATAAGGATTGGCTCACTCATGTAGCAAGTTGCTGATGGATGCTATCCTGATTCCCTCGCACAATCTCACGCTGAAAAATATTATGACAATTCAAGCAGTTCTTATTCCTGGTGATGGTATTGGACCCGAAGTTTCCGCGGCAGTATGCCGCATTTTCGCCGCCGCCAAAGTGGACATCCAATGGCTACGCCATGACGCCGGACTTGCCGCGGTGCAGGGCGGTTCCAAAAGCACTTTGCCCGAATCCACGCTTGCCGCTATCCGCGAGCATCGCGTTGCCTTGAAAGGTCCATGCACCACGCCGGTGGGAACGGGTTTCTCCAGCGTGAATGTCGCGTTGCGCAAGACGCTTGGTTTGTACGGAGCGGTTCGCCCCATCCGCAGTTTGGCCGGCGTGACCACGCGCTTTGAAAATGTGGATCTTGTGGTGGTCCGAGAAAATACCGAGGGCTTGTACGCGGGCATTGAGAATGAAATCACGCCCGGCGTGGTCACAAGTTTGAAAGTGGCCACCGAACTGGCCAGCCGCCGCATCGCGGAGTTCGCATTTCAATACGCCAACGACCGCGGACGCAAGAAGATCTCAGTGTTTCACAAGGCCAACATCATGAAGATGAGCGATGGCTTGTTTATTCGATGCGCCAAAGAAGTTTCGCAGAAATGGCTGGGCAAAATCCACTACGAGGAATTGATCATCGACGCCGCGTGCATGCGCTTGGTGCAGGACCCGACGCGCTTTGACGTGATCTTGATGGAAAATTTATACGGCGATATTGTCAGCGATCTCGCCGCGGGTTTGATCGGTGGATTGGGCGTGGCGCCTGGCGCCAACTTTGGCGATGAGTACGCGGTCTTTGAGGCGGTGCACGGATCCGCCCCCGACATCGCTGGCAAAGGCATCGCGAATCCGTTGAGTTTGTTGATGAGCGGAGTGATGATGCTGAATCATTTGGCGGTGACGCGCGATCTTCCCAAACTTAAAATCATCGGCGATCACATTCGTCGCGCCTACGATCGCGCGTTGCAAGATGGCGAAAAAACTGGCGACATTGGCGGAACTTTGTCCACCGAACAATTCGCCGACGCGGTGATCAAGCGTCTGCCCGCGTGAGAAATCTCAAGCATGAAATTGATGTTGGCTTTATAAAAAACAACGCCGCCTGACATTCGGAGCGAATCACACTGCAACCCCCACAAGGGCTCAGTGCGCAACTCGGAGACCCGCCGAGCGCTCCGCCCATCAGGCGGCATTGCAACAATACGTTGTGCTTTGTCCACTTCAAATCCAAAGTGGAATAATTTTACATTTGTCTAAAAATGTTAAGCCACTGGAGTTTCCGTGGCGGAAGCGGCAATTTTACCATCCTCACCCACCTGATCCACCTTCACGGTCACGCGCCGGCTCACGCCGCGCTCCGCCATGGTCACGCCGTGCAGTTCATGGCAAGCCTGCATGGTGCGTTTATGGTGGGTGATAATGATAAAGTGACTGCGGTCAAGGAACGGCGGCAGAGCCTTTGTGAAACGCTCAACATTGGCCTCGTCAAGGGCGGCGTCAACTTCGTCCAGAATGCAAAACGGACTTGGGCGGCTACGGAAAATAGCCATAAGCAACGCCACGGCGGTCATGGTTTTTTCGCCGCCAGAAAGTTGACTGATCACGCGGGGCTCTTTGCCCGGTGGCTTGGCGCGAATTTCAACGCCGCTTTCAAGCCAATCAATTTCGCCATTCTCCATTGGAATCAAATACAAGTCCGCGCTACCGCCACCAAAGAGTCGACGGAACATTCCGTCATTGCCGGCGAAGCGTTCGCGAACGGCCTCGAATGTTTCCTTAAACTTGCGGCGACTGACATCGTCCAATTTCACCACCAACTCGTTCAAGCCGGCGCGCGCAAGATCAATGTCGCCAACTTGCTTGGCTAGCTCCTCGTTCTTGCCCTCAAGTTGCGAGAGTTCGTCGATGGCCTCCATGTTGACATTGCCAAGCGCCTTGATTTCCACGCGCAGTTGCTCGGCCTCGCGGCCGGCGGCTTCGCGGTCGGGCGTCATGAATTCCGGCGTCGCGCGCTCGGCCATGTAATCGATGTAACCCGAGGACAAATCAATCGTAAGTTCGGCGAGGGAATTTTCCTCGATGGATTCGCGGCGCACTTCGGCCTCGCGGCGGCTCATTTCCACTTCGGAATGATCGCGCTCCACGCGGCTGGCTTCGTCCCTGACAATACGTAGCGCCTCTGAAAGTTGCTCCGCCAGTTGCACGGCTTGCTCAAGTTGCTCAACCACAACGCCCACTTGCGCCGCCGCAGTTTGTTGACGATTGGCCGCGGCGGATTTCTCGGCCTCGGCCTCGGCTTGCTGGCGGGCAAGATCCTGGGATCTTTCGGCGCGACGCTCCGACTCTGATTGAAGATCCGCGTCCTGCAATTTCGCCTCGTCAAAAGAATTCTCAAGAAGTCTGCGTTCACGTTGGCGACCTTGAAGCAGGGCGCCCGATTCGCCCACGCGCGTGCGCGCGCTGGAGAAAGCCTCGTTGGCCGTCTCAAGCGAGTGGCGAATGCCAGACGCGGCTTCGGTTGCAACGGCGATCGCGGTTCGCTCATCCAACAACAGTCGATCCAAACTTGCAACCTTGACGGCGCCATCACTGCGCTCGGTATCAATTTCGCGCAGGCGACGATCGGCTTCGTGGCGCTCCAATTCGGTGCGATCACGATCGTGACGCACGCGCGAGGCGAGTTGCTCCAAACGATCGGCTTGATACTGGGCGTCAAGACGTTTGCGCATGGACAACTTCATGCTCTCATCAGCTTCACGATGACGCGCCGCGGCGATTTTGGATTCCTCGGTGAGACCAGAAAGGTCGCCCTCGGCCATGGAAATTTCCACCGAGATTGCGCCAATCGCGGCCTCAAGTTCGCCACGCTCCACGCGGCGTGCCAACACGCCAGAGCGCAACGCGCGCGCGCCTGTCATGTGAATTTGACCGCGATGATCCAGCATGGCTCCGCATCGGCTCACCAAAGTCGCGCCGCGGAAATCGCCGGCGGCCAATCGCAAAGCCATGGCCAGTGAATCCACAACAAACGCGTCGCCCAACAATGAATGTAGCAATGGTTGCAATTCACTTCCACAGCGCACCGCGTTCACCAAAGGTTCCACGCCCGGCAATTGTGGGCGGGTATGGGCGGGGGGATTCACCAAGTCAATGGCGCCAATGCGCACGCGGCCTTCTTGACCGCGGATGGAATCCACAGCGGTCTCAAGATCCGTGTGTGTTGCCACCAAAAGCATTTGCAAATCTTCGCCAAGCGCGGACTCGATAAATGTCGCGTGCGCGCTGTCGGTTTCAATCAAGTCGCCAAGCATGCCCGCGAACCATGTGTAATTCTGGCGCTGGGCAAGAATGCGTTTCACGGCCTCGTCCAAGCCCTCGCCCATGGAGGCCATCTCATCAAGCAGTCGCAATCTACTTTCAAGGCTCGAACGCTCCTCGCGCCGCGACGAAAGGCGCGCGATGGCTTCGGCTTGGCGATCACCCACGGCTTCAACCGCGCTCGCCTCCGTTTGCAGTTGCGTGTGCAGTTGCTCGATTTCAAACTCCGCAACTTTGCGCGATTGCAATTCTTGTTCGCGCTGTGTTTCAAGCGTCAACAATTCTTGGCGCAAACTTTCCACGCGCGCCGTGAGGCGAATGACTTCATCGTTAAGCAATGGAACACGCTCATCCATGGCCGCCAATCGACCAGCGGCGCGGGCGCGTTCACGCTCCACGCCAGTCGCGGTGTCACTGCGTCGACGAATTTCTTGCTCGGATTCGCTCAGGCGTTCCGAAGCCACGGCGCGTTCACGAGAAGCGCTTGCGGCGGCTTGCTCCGACTCGGTTACTTGCGCCTCGGCCGCGGCGGTTAAAGATTGCGCGTCCTCCAGGCTGGCGGACAACTCGCTTAATTTGCTCTTGATCACAGCAATTCGTTGGGCCTCTGATTCCGCGGCCGCCAAATTTTCGGCGCGCGCGCGCGCTAAAAATTCCAAACGCTGTTGGCATTGACGCTCCACGCCAACGGCCTCAAGCTGGGTTTGCTCAAGCGCGTGGCGTCGATCCAGTTTCTGGGCGCGGTCGCCATCGGCGTCCATGCGCATTTGCTCGGTGTTTTCCAATTGCGCCGTAACTTGTCGGCGGCGCTCCTCAAGCGATGTCACTTGATTGGTGAGGCCAACAAGTTGCTCGCGCAATTCGTGGTATTGCTCAAACGCAACCGAGCGGCGCAAACTTCGCCTGCGCTCCTCAAGCAGTTGATATTTTTTCGCCTTCTCGGCCTGGCCGCGCACAATGCGCAATCGTCTTTCAACGCCAATCAATTGTTCGCGCACCGCCACAAGATGACGCTCCGCCAAATCCAACTTGCGCGCGGCCTCATGCTTGCGCGAACGAAATCTCGCCACGCCCGCGGCTTCCTCCAAAATAGTTCGCCGCTCAACGGGCTGCGCGCGCAGCATGGCGTCAACTTTGCCTTGTTCAATGATGCAATACGCGTCGTTGCCAATGCCGGTGTCAAGAAACAATTCACGGATGTCGCGCAATCGAACCTTCTTGGAGTTCACCAAATATTCACTGCGGCCATCGGCCCAAAGCCTGCGCTCCACTTGCACCTCATCGCTGTCCACGGGCAACACGCGGTCGCGCACGGCCTCGCGGCGAATCACTTCGCCGTCCACGGGCTCGTCGCCAAATTCCTCGGCTTCAACAAGTTCAGGCGATGCTTCTGATCGCTGTAAAAATTCCGCCATCTTTGGATTTTCAAATACCAAAATAACGCTGGCCATTCCCGCTGGCTTGCGCGAGGCACTGCCCGCGAAGATCACGTCCATCATCGCGCCGCCGCGCAAACTTTTGGCGCTGCGTTCGCCCAGAACCCATTTCACCGCGTCAACAACATTGCTCTTGCCGCAACCATTTGGTCCCACAACTCCAGTGAGCGGGGAATCAAAACGGAATTCAGTTGTGTCGGCGAAACTTTTAAAGCCACTCAATACAAGTCGAGCAAGACGCATGGGACCTCCTGTCAGTTGCGGCGCGTCCCTCCTGGACGCCTGTACAAACATCTACAAAACACAAGTGAAACACATTCACTTAGCGCGGCACAGTATCGATTACTTTTGGTTTATTTTCAAGTTCTTTTGTGGGGGAATTCGGTGTTCGATTGGTCAAAGGATTGATGATTTCTGCCTCGGTTGGAAACTCCGGTCGATCAACCGGAGTGGCGCGCTTCTCCTCTTTCAAGATCGCCGCGAGCAACCGATCTTGCTCGCCCTTGAAGTCGCCAGCGATGTAACCAGAATTCCACAAAGTATGAAGCGCGTTGATGGTTTCGCTGTAGCTCAAACCAATTCCGGCGTCCACGCCGCGCGGACCAGCGGGCCGCGCCATAAACCCAACGATGGCAGATAGTTTCGCCGGAACATTGTCAATGGTCGGACTTATGTTTGGATCGGAGCGGTAGAAAATTTGCACGTTGGTGTCGGCGGATTCACCGCGCATCAGCAAGCGCCCGTTCCACATGTTGGCCGTCAAAGGCAGAAGCAACTCGGAGCTGTCGCCAAAAATCACAATGCGCGGATCCCCAGTTTGGGTGAGATAAATCAGCGGCTTCTTGGCGTCCACAAGCTCCAATTTAAAGCGGCCGTTTAGAGGAAATACACGCACGGAGGAGTCGCGTCTGCGCCGCAAGCATTCATAGGCGGTGAAACGAATTTCCATGTCGCGATCGTCAAGAAATGACCGCACCCCCAAGTCAATGTTTGGATTGGAATCCATCTTTGATAAAAGACGGATTGCGGCTTGTCGATTTTCATTTGGTCCCGACTTCGCCATTTCCAAAAGCGCCGGCACCACCAGCGGATCATTTAGTTTGGAGCCCGCCTCAAGCGCGGCCATGCGCGGTTGCTCCTCCGCATTTGTGTACAACTCTTGAATCACTGGAATACATTTTTTGCCCAGCGCTTGCCAACGCCACGCGGCGGCTTCCGCGGACCCGGGATTGGCCAGCAAACTTCTGCGGATGTTGTTGGCGGTTTGCTCAGTGGCGCCAATGTCCACCGGTGAATGGCGGATCAACTGCGCAAAATCACCGGTTCGATCCTTGAAACTTGGCGGCACTGTGAGATCAATCAACTCGTCGCTTTTTCCCATGGCGGTGTCATTGCGTTGACCAACTTCGCGTGGAAATAATCCATTGATCGCCGACTGAATAGTGCGGGTGCGATTGTGGCTTGGCGTGGCCAAGCGCAATTTCAAGGAGCGATCCTTGAGCACGGTTCCTCCATCAAGAATTCGTCCGCTTAAACGGTCGACCGCGTCAGCGCCAATGGCGACCGCGGTTGAAAATGGATTGATGAACACCGGTCCGCCAGCGTCCGCGATTGGGAAAGATTGTTGCGAGCCAGTCATCAAAATGCCCGCCCGCAACTCTGTAGTCCAAAGCCGTCCACCTTCCAAACTTGTGGTTGATGTGCCCGGCGCCGAATACACGCGCACGTCAAATTTGGATCCGCCCACGGCGCCTGGCGGAATAATTCCCTCCACAATCACGGCCGCAATATCGTCGGTATCCAGCAGGCGCGAAGGAGAGCCGCCAAGATTCTGAAGGGGATCGGACATTTTTCGCCGACCCATTTCCCGCAACAGCAAAGCGCGAACTTCCACGGGCATGGCGCGACTGCCCGTTCCCTTGAGTCCAACCACAAGTCCGTAGCCGCGCACAACCGTGTCGTTAAATCCAAGCAGTACGGCCTCGCCGGCGATGGTGCCGCGCATGATTGGATCCACATCCATTTCAACGGGCGGACGTTGCGCGAAAGTTGATTTTGGTTGTGGCGTGGCCTTCTCAATGTTACTGCAACTTGAGCCCAGGCAAATCATGGTCACCATCAATAGTTTGCGCATGCGCATGAAAGAGTAGCGTGGCATTGGAATTTTTTTTAGACAGGAATCCGCCAGCGCTGTTGCGTTGCGAATTGCAGTACGTCAATTCCCAACTTGCTTCGCACGCGTTGCATGGTTCCGGCCACACAGCGAAATTCAATTTCCCAGGCTTGCAACAGCAGGGGTTCCATGGCGCGCCCCGCTGGAGCGCGAGAGGTGTTGGGTGGCAGGTCGGATCGATACACGCGCTCGCCAACAATTGGGCAACCCATCATGGCCAAATGCGCGCGGATTTGGTGCAGGCGCCCAGTGAGCGGCTCCACTTCCAGAAGGCAATGGGTCTTTGATTTGTCCAATACTTTCCAGCGCGTGTGCGCCTCCTCGCCGCCGCGCGGCACATTCACACTCACTTTCATGTCGCCGCGAATCACCTCGGTCAGCGCGCGTGTGCAACGACCGGTGTCGGCTGGCGGCGCGTTGTGCGCGATGGCTAGATATTTTTTTGCGATGGTGCGATCCTCAAACTGCGCGCGCACATTGTCGTAGCCAATGTCAGTCAAGCCCATCAACACCACGCCACCAACATCCATGTCCAGTCGATGTAGCAAACCCCAATCTCGATCGGCGCCAAGTTTGCACAACGCCTCGCCGTGGGTTGCGAACGCGGCGTTCACAAGCGTGTCGTCAATATGTCCGCGGCCAGGTTGCGACGCCAATCCAACTGGTTTGTCCAGCGCCAAGACATGGCCGTCGTCATACAAAATGTTCACGCGAATTTTTGCGTTGGCCTTGGGCAAAAGTCGCTCGGGCCGCGCGGGCTGGGAGTGCTTTGGTTTGTGGTGGTTGCTTGACATGAATCCCTTGGCAAAGATTGATCATTGCCCAAGCGCCGATACTATCTCCACATGCTTCGAGAGAATTCACCCACCGCAAGTCGTCTGGCACACTTTGGCGAAAGCGTATTCGCGCGCATGAGTCGTTTGGCCGCGGCGCACAAGGCGGTGAATTTGGGGCAGGGGTTTCCTAATTTTGACGGACCCGACTTTGTAAAAACCGCTGGGAAAGCCGCCATTGACGCTGGTTTTGGACAGTACGCACGTTCCTTTGGCCTGCCTGAATTGAACCAAGCCATCGCCGCGCGCTTTCACAAAGATTCCGCGATGGAAGTGAATCCCGAAACGGAAATCACCGTCACCAGTGGCGCCACGGAGGCCCTCGCCGCGGTGATGCTTGGTCTTGTGGAGCCGGGCGAAGAAGTGATTTTGGTCGAGCCGTTCTACGACAGTTACATCGCGGCGGTGTCCATGGCTGGCGCGGTCATGCGTTGCATTCGGATGCAGTCGCCGGACTTCGCATTTCCCGTGGAGCAGTTGCGCGCCGCCGTGAACTCCAAGACGCGTTTGATCTTGATCAACTCGCCGCACAATCCAACTGGCCGCGTGTTGAGCGATGAAGAACTTGCGCAGATCGCGCAGATCGCGATCGCCAATGATTGCTTGGTGGTGAGCGACGAGGTGTACGAGCATATTTATTTTAAGCGCAAACATAAATCCATTTCCACGTTGCCTGGAATGCGCGAACGCACAATTGTGCTTTCAAGTTTGGGAAAAACATTTTCACTCACTGGTTGGAAAGTTGGATGGGCCATCGCGCCGGCGAAATTCACCCAGGCCATCCGCGGCGCGCATCAATTTCTCACATTCAGCACGGCCACTCCATTGCAACGCGCGGCGGTGGACGCGTTGAAAGCTCCCAAAAAGTATTTCACGCAATTGCGCGTCGACTACGCGGCGCGGCGCGACGCCATGCTGTCCATGTTGCGCGATGTGGGCTTTGATCCGTTCATTCCAGAGGGCTCATACTTTGTGCTGGCCAAGCACGAACCTTTCTATTTGGAGCCCGGCGCGCTTGCCCCCGACGAGGCCTTCTGCGAATACTTGGTCAAGAGTGTTGGAGTCGCGGCCATTCCGTGCAACGCGTTTTATGATCCCGCTGGAACGCGCGATGTAAAGGAAAGCACAAGCATGATTCGCTTCGCTTTTTGCAAGGACTTGGAAACAATTCAGGAAGCGGGGCGGCGCATGAAAGCCACATTGCGGGCAACTCAGGAGGAAACTTGGGTCTTCAAAATGGGCCGGTGATTGTTCTGGCCCGATGAAATTGCAATACTGCTTGGATGGCGGATTTGCCGATGACATCATGTGAATTCGATCCAAATCAAGCCTCTGATTTCATCGAAACAGACCCGCAACACATCGAGATTTGTGCTACAGTGTTCGGCTCGTCGCTTTTACCTTTAGGAGATTCTCATGTACGCAATTTTTGAAGATAGTGGAACCCAAATTCTTGTTCGCCAAGGTGATGAAATCGAAATCGATCTTCGTCCGCTTGTTGAAGGCCAAAAGACAATCACCTTTGATAAGGTTCTTGCTCTTGGTGGAACCGATGGTCAGCCCGCCAAGATTGGCGTGCCATACCTCGCCTCAGCAAAGGTTGAAGCCGAGCTCATTGAGAAATTCCTGGGCGAGAAACTTGTCATTGGAAAGTATTCACGTCGCAAGGGTTACCGCCGCACGCTTGGCCATCGCCAAGGTTTACTGCTTGTTCGCGTGACCGGTATTTCCGCTTAATTTCCCGTAATTGACGCTTGAATGTGCTTGTGGCTCGTCTTCATCGGCGCGCACCGCACTTCAAGCGTCGCATGATTTTGGATAGGTGATCGCCCTTGTTGTGTGTGCGCCTTCAGGCGAGGAAAGTCCGGACACGGAAGAACACGGTGATGGCGAACGGCCATCGATCAAGCTGATGATTAGGGATAGTGCCACAGAGAAGAAACCGCCGAACGGCTCCCTCGGGAGTGCGTGGCAAGGGTGAAAAGGTGCGGTAAGAGCGCACCGCTTGTTTGGTGACAAACAAGGCAAGGAAAACCCCACCGCGTGCAAGCGCAAGCAGTCCTTGTTGGGAAACCAACTCCCGTTGTTCGCGGGCAGGACGGGTCGCGTGCTTCGAGGCCAACGGCAACGTTGGTCCAGAGAGAAATGATCACTACCAGCGAAAGCTGGAACAAAATCCGGCTTATTTCCAAATTTCAGCGACGGCGGGTCTTCGGACCCGCCGTGTCATTTTTGCGTTGTCCGATATGAAATTTCTTCGCCAAATAATCGCAATGCAGAAAAATAAAAGAAAAGTCTTGAATTTAAAGATCGAATCTGCGATAATGGCAAACCTATGCAAAAGAACTCGCTCAAACGTGAAATTCCAGAGAACTCCAACAACAAGCCAAATGGCTTGCAATCGTATGTCATGTTGGTTTATCGAAAGGCCGTGCATCCCGAGTTTTTTGGCATAGAGGGCCGTCGCCGCATCGTTCATCCAGAGTATGAATTTGAGGGTTGGATCTTCAAGGGCGGCCACGCTGGACGCTTTCAATTTGCCAACATGTGCGTGTGTGAAGTGGTGGTGGAGGGTGGTGGCAATCTGCCCGATCGCGGTCTCTTGGCCAATCTGCCTTGCGCCGGTGAGCGTGACCACACCGAGGTCATGAGCGACAGTTTGACCTACATGACCACCATTCAAACCGAGACTTTGTCGGAGCACCTGTACAGCGGAACGCACCGCGAAATGTTGGCGCACATCCGCGACTCCAATTCGTTGCACAGCATTTGGACAGATTCCAAGGGTCGTCAAAATTTGTCGCTGATCGACATGCAACGCTACCGCAACGAAGTGCATATTCAGGGCTTTCATTTGCGCAGTGACACTGGAATGGTTCTGCGCACGCAGTCCATGTTTAAAATGGGTGGTGATCACGCGCCGTCGCCCAAGACGTCCAAGTCAAGCAAAAACAAACTCGCGTAAATTGTATTCATCATCAATGGGTTAGCATCCGCGCATGGACATGCAACATGCCGGTGAGCTAGCCGGACTCGCAACGAGCGCGTTGTGGGTTGTTTCAAGTTTGGCTTTCGCGGCGGCGGGGCGCAGTATTGGCGCCACCCAACTTAATTTACTGCGCAGTCTTCTTGCGTGCGCATTTTTGTTGGGGTTGCAGTGGTTTCTCCATGGCAATCCGTGGCCCACTATTGGAGGTCATTCAACTTTATTTCTAGCCATCAGCGGACTGCTTGGCCTAGCGATTGGCGATCAATTTCTTTTCGCCGGATATGTGCTAGTTGGACCACGCACCACGACATTGCTTATGACACTCGCGCCAGCCACGGCGGCATCATTGTCTTGGATCATGTTTGGACAATCAATGTCGTGGCAAGCGATCCTGGGAATGGCAATCACGTTGATCGGCGTGCTGTGGGTTGCCGCCGAATCACCGCACGCGGCGAACTGCATCAAGCCAGGACAACAACGCAAAGGAATTATGTTTGGCGCCGCCGCCGCAGTATGCCAGGGCATTGGAATGGTTCTGGCAGGCAACGCATTGAGCGGCGAGGTGGATGCAATGTCAGCGCAAACCGTGCGCATGAGCGCGGGCACGTTGGCAATCATCGTCATCGCGTTGGTGGTCAATCGCATGCGTAAAGCCAGCCCAATCAGCCCAATCAGCCCAATCCAGGACGCTTCCACGACTTCGCAGTCAGTGGATTTGCGCAATCGTTTGCGGAGCACAACGCAATCCGAGATCATCGAGCTTCAGCCAACACTCCGCTGGACAAATCAAGCCGTGATCGTTGCGATTGTCATCGGAACATTTTCTGGACCAGTCCTGGGCGTCTGGTGCTCACTGATCGCACTGCAAAAATTGGAGGTTGGAATTGCCACCACACTTATGTCGTTGGTTCCAGTGATGATCTTGCCATTTTCCAAATGGATCGAGGGCAGATGGCCCACGCCGCGCGCCATCTTGGGCGCGATCATCGCGGTGGTGGGAGTTGTGATTTTGGCAACCGCGGCGACGGCTCCGAATGCGTGAGCGATTCAACAATATATTTTTACATCAGCAATTCACTCGCGCTGTCTGCTACTTTAAAATGAATACCCCATGAGTCCCTCGATCAATTCCAAACTTCGATCACTTACGTTGGCCGATCAAGCAATGGGCTTAAACATGTCGCCCAAAGTGGCGGATATGGCTTCCTTGCAACACGCAGTACCAACGCAGTCACCTATCCAGCGCGATTTGCCAAAGACATTGCCAGCAGTGGCGCCAGCGCAGTTGCCCCAACACGCCGCGG
>CALFOZ010000127.1 GCA_937919205.1 uncultured Planctomycetia bacterium | reverse complement strand
CCCATTCACCACCAGCATGATGCTGTAAGCACTGTCGCCCAAGGCGTCCGCAGTTTGCAATTTCCAGTTGGGATCAATGGACGCCACTTGCACAGACCACTTCTCCGCACCCACTTGAAGTTGAGTTTGATTGCCTGGCGCGGCAAGGATTTTTCCAACGCCTTTGCTGGCGCCATCGCTAGACGTGATTTCTAGAAGCACTTCACGGCGCGACACTGGCGCGTCGCCCTCGACCTTGGTTGAAAAATACCACAGGCTTCCCGCGATCAATGTGAGAATGCCAGAGTGAATCATCCACACGCCAAAGTTCACGGGACGAAATGGAATTCTCCGCAATGTGGTCCACGTAATGTTGGCCGCGATTAGCAACATCAAAGTAAGAAAGGGCCACCAATGAAACCACTCGAACTCCGTCAACTCAAACGGACGCCACTGTCGCAACATGGAGTAGCGCCACGCATCAGGGTGAAATATATTGGGATGAATCGGGTAGACAATTCCGGCGCTACCCACTGTCATATAGATGAACAAGAGTGTGAGCAGGGTGATTCCAAACTTGACATTGGAAAATAAATCGGAGATCGCACGAAATGGATTCATGGGTGGAGAGTCGATTCTACGAGGGCATTGCAAGGCAAGCCACACGATATTCCATGCGCCTAAAAATGGTTATCATATTGCCCCTATGCGAAACCACATGCACAAATCACTTCAAACCGTCCTTGTATTTGGTCTATTTTGCGCAACAGCATTTCTAAGCTCATGCAAGTCATCTGCGGAAGTTGCCGGCGCGCCTGGCGCTGCACCTGCCGCAACTCCAGCTGTTGCGCCCGCAGCTGTAACGCCAGCGAAAGCAGTTGCACCCGCACCTGTCGCGCCAGCCGCTCCAGTAAAGCCCGTTGCACCCGCAGTACCTGTTGCGCCCGCAGTTCCTGCTAAACCAGTTGCGCCAACTGCGACAGCGGTAGCACCTACAGCAACCGCGTCCATGCCAATGTCAGACATGATGTATGTGGTGATGAAGACCAACAAGGGTGATGTGGTCATGGAACTCAACCACAAGATGGCGCCAAAGAGCGTTGATAATTTCATGGCGTATGTGAATGCCAATTACTACGACAAAACAATCTTTCACCGCGTGATCCGCGACTTCATGATCCAAGGCGGCGGTTTCACAAGTGACATGACGCAAAAGTCCACCAATGCTCCGATCGTCAATGAAGGCAAGAATGGATTGCTCAATACACGCGGCACGCTGGCCATGGCACGAACCAACGATCCAAATTCAGCCACAAGCCAATTTTTTATCAACACGGTTGATAATCAGTTTCTCAACGCCGGTGGTCGTAACCCCGGCTACGCGGTGTTTGGCCAAGTGATTGACGGCATGGATGTGGTCGATGTGATTCGCGCCATGCCAACCAAACGTGGCGATGTTCCGGTGGAAACCGTGGAAATCATCTCTATTCGTCCACTGCCTGGACCACCAGCCGCCAAGAAATAAGCGGTAAAATCGCTTGTTTCGCGATGGCGCATGAACCGAAAGGTTCAACCGCCACAAAATATTTGCACAATCACTCCCGCGGACTTCATCCGCGGGATTTTTTTAATGCCAACACGAGTTGAGCCTCGTTCCAAATTGCCACACCCAACGCGCGCGCCTTTTCCAATTTGCTACCTGCGTCGCTTCCAGCGATGACAAAATCTGTTTTCTTGGAGACCGATCCGCTGATTTTTGCGCCGAGTGATTCCAAGCGCTCCGCCAAATCCGAGCGCTCAAAGTTCTCAAGCGTGCCAGTGAGCACAATTGTTTTTCCAGCGAACACATCATCCGTGCCCGCGCCGCCCGCCTTGGCCGCGCCATATAAAGGGCTTCGCAAATTTACGCCGGCGGACGCCAAGTCCTTGAACATTTTTCGAATGTCCGCGCGCCGCAAGTCCCCCGCCAAACTTGCCGCCGTGGTTTCGCCAAAGTCATCCAGCGCTTCAAACTGCTCTTGCGTTGCGGCCAACAACGCGTCGGCGTCTGGAAACATTTTTGCCAATGTCTTGCTTGCCGTTGCACCGATATGGCGCAAGCCCAGCGCCGCCAACACGCGCGCCAACCCTTTGTCCTTGGCGCTGTTGGCGGAATCAACAATAGATTGCGCAGTTTTTAAGCCTATTTTGCGTTGCTGTGTGCCCGCGCTTGTGGTGGCCTCGCTGGTCATGTCGGCCATGGTCTTGGCGTTCAGAGTGAACAAGTCCGCGAATTTTTTCACCATGCCGGCGTCCACCAATTGATCCACAACCTTGTCACCAAGGCCTTCTATGTTCATTTGATCGCGGCCAACAAACCACTTCACGCGCTCGCAAAATTGCGCTTTGCACGCGGGGTTGCGGCAAAATATTTTAGGTCCTTCTTTTTCCAACTCACTGCCGCAACTTGGACACACCACGGGCGCCACCACCGCAACGCTACTTTTCTTGCGCGCTGAAAGATCCACCTCCACAACTTGCGGAATAATTTCGCCCGCCTTCTCAACCAACACGCGGTCACCCACGCGAATGTCCTTGCGCCAAATCTCCTCAATGTTGTGCAGTGTGGCGTGGCGCACCGTGCTTCCACCAACAAACACCGGCTCCATGGTGGCTCGCGGAGTAAGCGTGCCGCCCTTGCCCACTTGCCATTCAATGTTCACCAGCGTCGTGGTCTTGCGCTCGGCTGGATACTTGAACGCAATCGCCCAGCGCGGCGACTTGCTGGTGGATCCAAGTTTCTCGCGCATCGCCAGCGAATCAATCTTTACCACCATTCCATCCACGCCGTAATCCAGTTGCGCGCGCTCCTTGTCAAAACTTTCAATGGCGGCGCACGCCATGGCGCAGTCGTGGCAACGCATACTGCGGGTACTGGTGGGAATGCCAAATCCCCTGCATTTTTCAAGCATTTTCCAGTATGTGCCAATGTCCATGGCGTCGAATTCACCAAGCCCATGCATGGTGAAACGCAAACCGCGCGCGCGCACCACGGCGGGGTCCAAACTTTTCAGCGTTCCCGCGGCGGCGTTGCGAGCGTTTACAAACAACTGCTCGCCCTCTTTCTCACGCTGGGCATTCACGCGCGCAAAGCTGGCGAAAGGCATGTCAATTTCGCCGCGCACCTCCAGCACTTTGGGCGCCGCGCCCTTGAGGCGAATCGGAACACTGCGAATCATTTTTATATTGGCCGTCACATCGTCGCCCGTCACGCCATCTCCACGCGTCAGCGCCTGCGTGAGCACGCCCGCCTCATAGCGCAAAGAAATTGCGACTCCGTCAATCTTTGGATCAGCAACCACCACGGGTTGCGCGCCCAACGCGGCTTCGCATTTTGCATACCACTCGCGAAATGACGCGATGTCATATGTGTTGTCAATGGACTGCATCACAACGCGATGCGCCACGCTGACAAAGCCCTTGCTTGGCGCGCCGCCCACACGCGCTGTGGGACCATGCGCATCGGCAAGCTCGGGATGTTTTTTCTCCAACGCCACCAATTCCGCTAGTAGAACATCAAATTCTTGATCGCTCATGAATGGCGCGGCGTGCGTGTAATACGCTTCGTTTGCGCGATCCAATAACACCGTTAATTCTTTCACACGGTTTGCGCTTGCAGGTGTTGCCTTCATGCTGTGTGCGTCCTAATCACCCGCCGAAATCGCGTCGGGACCTTGACCGGCGGTCTTCTCGTAGTGGCCATCGCCGCGCTTTTCAAAGCGGGAAAAACCAAGGCGCTCCAAATTTGATTTTGAGTAGCGGCCTTTGTCAGAAGTTGTTTGCACTTGCGGAAGAACAATCGCGCGGCGCACAGGCGCGCCAGTTTCTGGATGCTTCTCAAGCGCGGGATCGCTCAGCGGTTGAAAAACTTCAAAGCGTTCACCAGCTTCTCCATTGGGCATGATTACTTCATAGACATACGTTGGCATCGGATGACCTCTTGGCTAGAGCATAGGTTGAAGGAAGTTTTTTGCCGCAACAATTTCCTCTATACGCCGCTCGCCGCCTTCACGCTCAATCACCACGGCCACTTCACTTGGCAAAGTTGAAACCAACCACATGAACTTCTGCCACGGCACTTGCCCCGCACCCACAGCGGTTTCTCTGCCCCAAACATCGGTTTTTCCGCTGGCAATTGCGTCTTTGGCGTGCACTTGGCGCACCCGCGATAGAAGTTTTTCAAACGCCTCTATCGGATCGTCCAACCCATACAAAAGCATATTGGCGGGATCAAAATTCACGCCCACATGCGGGCGATCAAGTTGATCAAGCACGCCATTCAATGTGTCCGCGCTTTCTTGGCCCGTTTCAAACGCAACCCGCACATCGACGTTGGCAAACACATCAATCACCTCGCGCAAGCGCGTGATCATGGTCGCGCGCGCTGGGTCGCCAACATGCGCGGGCAAAAACCCGGCGTGAAATGTAACCAGCGCAATGCCGAACTGTTTGGCAATGTCCGCCACCTGCTCTGCGCGCGCGCGATTGCTATGCCAATGCGCGTCAGAACGAACACCACCAGTCTCACGAATGCGCGCGATGGATGAATAATCCTCGCTGGCCATGGCCAACATTCCACTCTCAATCACAATTGCATTGGAGCGCAGAACATCGATCACGCCTTGCCACACCTCTGGTTGCGCCACCATTGGAGCCAGCGCCAACTGCACGCGGTTCATTCCAGTGGCGCGCAATCGCTCAACTAATTCGGCGGGATCATGTGGACGCAGACTCCATGAGCACACTGCAAGATTGCGCGTTGACATTGCATTGCAAGCCTAACCCACCATGCATGCGTTATGTTTACATTGTGTTTCACAGGGAAAAACTGCGCTCGCAGGACTAGAAGCCTTTCGATAGTCCGACTAAGATGATTTTGTGAGCAGTGCCCCCGCGCAATCCAACTTGGTCCAATCAACGCCTTCCGCGCCACTGGCCGTGAAGCGAACCATGGGCGAGCGCGCCGAGGCATTCATTAGCCGCTTGAGCACGCGCAATTGGTTCTGGCAAAAAGTGTGTAGTTTGATTTGGTTGCCCTTCGCGTTTCGATCGGGCATCACCATGCGGCGCGTGGATTCCAACCGCTTCACGGCCCTGCTTCCATTTAGCCGCGCCAATCGCAATTGGTACAACGCCATGGCTGGCGCCGCGTTGCTTGGCAACAGCGAAGTCGCCGCCGGTTTGTTTCTATTTGGAAAAGTGGGTAGCGATTATTTCGTGGTGTGCAAGAAAATGGAATATCGATTTCTGCGTCCCTGTGTTGGGCCAGCTTTATACGACATCACAGCTGAACAAGACATTGATGAGCTGGTGAAAGTTGGCGGTGAGTTCAACATCAATCTGGCCATCAACATTCATCAGCAAATGGGTAAGAAGCGCGGCGACAAGCGCGTGGGACGTTGCCAGATTGTGTTTCATTGCACGCCCAAGTCCATGGCTAAGGCGCGCGCGTTGCGCAAGTCGCAAAAACTGGTCGCGCTTGACAATGCCACCACCAATTCAACCGACGAGTGACCTCGACATGTTCGCGTGTTGCGGTCATGATGTGTGAATGCGACGATCCGTTGAAATTGTGGGTTGGGGCTTGTATCTAGCCAGCAGTTGGACGTGGTGCATTGGCATGTTTTTGCCCATTCTGTTACTGCGTTGGTGGGGTTGGCCCGGATTTGTCGCCTTCGCCGTGCCAAATATTTTGGGGTGCATTGCATTTGGATATGTCTTCACACCAGAAACCAGCCGCCGATTCGTGGCGCGATTTGCGCCCAGCATTCGCTGGTTCGCCTGGGTCACCATCGCGTTTCAATCGTGGTTTGGATCATGGGCCGACCGCCGACTGGGCATGCAGGGATTGCTTGGCACGTCGGTGAATTGGTCCGACCTAAGCCGGCTCTTACCACTTTTATTTTTAATGTTTCCAGGCACAGGGCGCTTCTGGATGATTGCAGGAACCGCCTGCACGATCGCAAGCTTCGCGCTGTTTGCCACAAATGGTTTGGGCGCGCTCACCGATACGCCAGTAGTTGGAAGCATGACGCCCATGTCGTTGGCGTGGGCCGCGCCATTCATGGCGTTTGGTTTTTTGCTCTGCCCAGCGCTTGATCCAACATTCCACCGAGCTCTGCAACAAAGTCCAAGCCGTCATTCCTTCGCGGTGTTTGGCGTGGCCTTCGCGGCGCAACTTCTATTTGCCGCAAGCACATTTAACGCGGCCACTGGACTCGTGTCTTTGGCGTGGCCCATTGCGGCGCAAATTATTGTGCAAACCACCTTCACCATGTGCGCCATGGTTTCCGTGACCAGTCCCACTTCACTTCGCGGTTGGTCAACAGCGCCGGCGTGGATTCTGCGTTCCACGAGTCGAGCAAGTTTTATCAATTTCGCCAGTGTTTTAGCCTTGCCAGTGGTGGGCATGGCGCTGGGTCGATTCGTGCTTGATTTACTCACCGCCATCACCGTGGATGTTCCTGTGATGATGCCTGCCAGCGAACTGCTCGCGTCCGTTTCATCCGTGACTTCCGCTGGCGAAGCGACATACTTGCGCTGGTTGGGTTTTTACGGAATCATTTTTCCGGCGTGGCTGCTATTAAAATTACGGCGGGTCCCCGCTTCAGTGGCGTGGCCAGCGATTTTTGTGGCGGCGGCCGCGGCCGAACGCGGCATGGTGGGGGCGAGAACTTCTTATTTACTTGTGTCGTTGGGTGTGATTGTGATCGCGGCTTTATGGCAAAGCGACAATTTTATGAAAGAGCCTGAAATTGCAATTGAGGATGGTCGTTCCAACGCGTGAATGCGAATATTCATCACATGGCCGACGGTCCATGTGTAAGCAAGCACTGCGCAATGAGGTTGATTGTGTGCGAAATGAATTTCATCAAAGGACTTTGAATGTTTGAAGATGCACTCAAACCACTGCCTGAAAAAGCCTTCGACTACTTCGCCGCTGTTCATTTGCTCAATCGCGCTGGCTTTGGTGGCACGCCATCGCAGGCGCGCGCGCTTGCCGACATGGGATTGAACAAAGCCGTCGACCAGTTGGTGAAATACGAATCGCAACCTGTCGAGCCGGTCAAGGCGGATCTTTTTGACAACAGCATCATGAGCCCGCTCACGGATGAACAGCGTGAAACGGCGCGCAAAGCCCGCCTAAGCAATGACGAGGAGGCGTTGGCCGCACTGCAACGCGAGCGCAACCGCAAACAAAGCGAGGATCGCAAGCAAATCGCCCAACTTCAAAAGTGGTGGATCAAGCGCATGATTGAGACCCCGCGCCCGCTTGAGGAAAAAATGACGCTGTTCTTTCATGGGCATTTCGCCACGGGCTACCGCACCATTGAAGACAGCTTTCACATGTACCAGCAGAACCAACTTTTTCGAAAGTTCGCCACGGGCAACTTCGCGCATTTGGCGCACCGGATCATTCGCGATCCAGCCATGATTAAATATCTGGACAACGACGAGAATCAAAAGTCCAAACCCAATGAGAATATGGCGCGCGAACTGATGGAATTGTTCACGCTCGGCGAGGGTCGTGGCTACACCGAGGACGACATTAAAGCTGGTGCGCGGGCGCTCACCGGCTACACCTTTAAAGACGACACATTTTATTTCAACAACAATAACCATGACACCTCGGCCAAGAACATCATGGGCAAGAGCGGCCAATTTGATGGCGATGGTTTTTTGGATGTCATTCTGGCGCGCAATGAGTGCGCTGAATTCATGGCTGGAAAGTTGTTCCGGTTTTTTGTCAACGACTTTTCTGGCGACATGTCCAAAGATCAGAAGGCGTTCATTCTGGCCATGGCCAACAAACTCCGCGCCAGCAAATATGAGCTGAAACCCCTGCTTGACGCGGTTTTTTCAAGCGCCTACTTCTACAGCGCACAAAACCGTGGCGCCATCATCAAGAGTCCTATTCAACTTACAGTGCAGGCCGTGCGCAGTCTTCGCACTCCGGTGCGTGAACTGAGCGCCTTGGCAAGCGCCACCGATTTGATGGGACAAAATGTTTTCTTTCCGCCCAATGTCAAAGGTTGGGACGGCGGTCGCAGTTGGATTAACACCAGCACTTTGTTCATTCGCCAAAATGTGCTGGTGTATTTGCTCACTGGTCGCAAACCCGACATGTACGAATGGCAAGCCAGCGACATTCCATTTGACGCCACGCATTTGGTGGACCACTTGCGCCAACCCGATGGCAGTGTGGACATGGCGAGTGGTATTGAATATTTACTACGATTTAATTTGGCGCAATCCCCATCGCCATTGCGGCTGAAGCAAGTCATGGCCTTCGCCACAAGTCGCGGCGAGCGCTTGGACAATGATCGAATTATCGCCGTGCTTGCTTTAACCACGGCCATGCCGGAGTACCAACTGTGTTAGCGCGATATTCTTTAGGAGCACATCAATGAGTGAACACAACATTCCATATTCACGACGATTGTTCATGCGCCATGGCGTGGCGTTGGCCAGCATGGCCACAACTATTCCACAATTCATACAAAATTCAGCCCTTGGAATGGTGGCGCAATTGGCTGGCAATCCTGGAGGCGCCGGACTTCCTCAAGACCGCATTCTTGTTGTGGTGCAACTTGGCGGCGGAAATGACGGCCTAAACACCGTGATTCCATTTGGAATGAACGAGTATTACAACGCTCGGCCAACCATTGGAATTCCCGCGCCAAGCGGCACGGCCAAGGGTCAGACTGGCGTCGCGTTGATGCTTGATCAAAAACGCGGACTTGGATTGAATCCTTCGCTCAAGGGCTTGAAGAGTTTGTATGACGATGGAAAGCTTGCGGTGCTTCAAGGAGTTGGATATCCAAATCCAAATCGAAGCCATTTCACCAGCATGGATATTTGGCAAACCGCAAACACTGGTGCCAAGGGCAACGGCTGGATCGGTCGCTACTTTGACAACACGTGCAACGGCACGCCAATTCAAGAAGGATCGATCAGCATTGGGCGCACCGCTCCGCTGGCGCTGAATGGCCAAGTGCAAAAACCAATTTCATTTGAGAGCGCCGAACTATTTCGCTGGCTTGGAAAAGATCTGCACAAGAGTTTGGATGATCCATATCAACAGATCAACCGCGCCGGAATTTTGCCTGAAACCACGCAGACAAGCCAGGCGGCATTTTTAATGCGCACAGCGCTTGACGCTCAACTGGGTAGCGATCGCATTCGCGCCGCGGTAGGTAAACCGTCTCTGACAACATGGCCACAATCCGAAATCGCCAATCAACTTCGCATTGTTTCCGCGCTGATTCGCGACGGAATGCCAACGCGCGTGTACTACGTTTCCCAATCGGGCTATGACACGCATGGAGGCCAACTTGGTAGCCACGGCCGCGCGTTGCAACAAGTGGGCGACGCCTTGGCCGCGTTCCAAAAGGAATTGGCGGCGCAACATGCCGAGGACCGCGTGGTCACCATGGTGTTCAGTGAATTTGGTCGACGCGTGAAACAAAATGCCAGTGGCGGAACCGATCACGGAACCGCGGCGCCCATGTTTGTGATTGGATCCAAGGTGAAAGCTGGCGTGCACGGCGATCATTCAAGCCTCACGGACCTTGATCAAGGCGACTTGAAATTCAAGCAGGATTTCCGCGGCGTGTACGCCAACATTTTAGACGAGTGGCTCAAGGCGCCAAGCGCAAAAATTTTGGGCGGCACGTTCTCCAAAAGTTCCATCATCAAAGCGTGATCACTCGTCAAAACTCGGCGGATCAATTCCCTCGCCCTCGTCAATTTCAGGGATCACGCCTTCGGGCAACGCCTTGAGAAACGCGCGGCCATAATTCTTTTTGGCGATGCGAGAATCCAACACAACTACGCGACCCGAATCTTGGCTCGAGCGAATCAAGCGCCCAAAACCCTGTCGAAACCGCAGAATTGCGCGCGGAAGCTGATCGTCGCGAAATGAATCGCCGCCCTCGCTGGCCAACTTTTCGCCGCGCGCCTTGGTGAGCGGCTTGTCGGGACTTTCAAATGGAAGCCGCGTGATGATCACGTTGCGCAAACCATCGCCGCGCACATCAACGCCCTGCCAAAAACTGCTGACACCAAACAGCACACTTCGCGAATCCTCTTTGAATCGGTCCAGCATGATGTTTCGCGGCATGCCGCGGTTCTGCACGAAGAATGGATGCCCGTCGCGCGCGAAATCAGATTCAACAACGCGCGCCACGCGCTCCATGGTGGCCAAGCTTGTGAACAACACAAATGCACCGCCATCGGTCTCACGCACATGGCGCAAAATTCGATAGGCCAGCGCGGCCTCAAAATTCTGATCGGTTGGATCGGGCATCGTGGCGTCAATGATAAATTTCACTTGGCGAGCAAGATCAAACGGACTTCCAAGTTGCACGGTCTTGGCGTCATCGCAACCTAGGCGCCGCGACGCAAGCGAGAAGTCGTTCAAGCTGGTCGCCAGCGTGGCGCTGGTGAGCACCACGGAAATGTTCTTGGAGAAAAGTTGCTCGCGCAACAGCGGCGACACATCCACCGCGGCCGCTTGGAGCGACACAGCCGCGCGCGCACTGCGTTTATTTTTCCGTCCGCCTTCAATCCAGTACACGCAACCAGGAATATTTTGCGCCACCAAAGATTGACTGGCCAGCGCGAACGCATCCGCGCGTTCGGCGAACGCGTTCAGTTCAAATTGATCCACTTCCTGGGCTGATTCCCGCAAAAAACGTAGAATCCCTGCTAAGTTTTTCATGGGCTCGCTCAACGATTCCACCACCGCGTTTGCGCCAATCACCCTCTGCTCGCCCGCGGACTCTGGATCGGACGAGCCATTTTTTGACAAGTGCCAAAGATCGTTGAACAACCCCTCCGCCGCTTGCTCGCATAACTCCACACAACGCACCGCCTGCTCGATGCGCTCCAAACCAGCGTTGGCCAAACGCAACTGTGGTAAGTAGCCCTTGCCGCTGTTGGAAACCAGCGTGCGCAGAAAATGCTTCACGCCGCTTTCAGATAAACGCGAGCCAAAATTTTCGCTGGCCACGGTTTCTATTTCATGCGCCTCGTCCAAGATCACATGCGTGTAGTCAGGCAGAAACCCTCGCCCGCGCGAACGCAATGCCAAGTCGCTGAAAAACAACGCGTGGTTGCACACCAAAATATCCGCGTTCTCCATGCGCCGCCGCGCCGACTGGTAGAAACACTTGTCGTATGTTGGACAACGTTTACCCATGCAATTGTGCGTGTCGCTTTGCACTTGCTCCCAAATAGATTCTGGTCGAAGCACTGGCAGTGAAGACAACGTTCCATCACGCGTTTCAGTGGCCCAATCTTCAACGGCGTGCAATAGGTGGCGCTCTTCCTCGTCGGGAAAGAGCCGCTCTTGACGCTCGCTGGCCAAACGCAAGCGGCGCAAACTAACGTAATTACCGCGGCCTTTGGCTAAAACCGCGCTGAACTCGTGGCTGGATGCGGCGCGCAACAACGGCAGATCTTTTTCAATCAACTGCTCCTGCAAGCTAATAGTGTTGGTTGAAATAATCACGCGCTCCTTGGCCTCCACCGCGCGGGCGATTGCAGGAATGAGATACGCGAAACTTTTTCCAACGCCTGTTCCCGCCTCCACTAAAAGCCGTCCGCGCTTGGCCAGCGTCTCCTCCACCAATTTGGCCATCTCCACTTGCTGAGGACGCATCTCAAAACCAACCAAGCGCCGCGCCAGCGGGCCATCCTCACACAACATGGATTCAGCGTGCAATGTCATTGAAAATTTCTAGTCTTGTTGCAAATCAGAGTCATTGAGTTCCACAATTCCAAGCGGCTTGCGTGAAGGCAGGCCTTGATCGCGCGGATACAACCGCGAAGTCTTGGCCAATTTCACAACCGCCACAATCGTTCCCGTTGGAGTGCGGGTGGTTGTGTCTACCTTAGCGTGCAATAATTCAAGAGCCCTTTGCGCCGCCTCTATTTCTTGCGGCGCACGCTCGCCTTTGATGGCAAGCAACACGCCGTCCACTTTCAACAGCGGAACCGCAAGTTCAATAATCGACGCCAATTGTCCAACTGCGCGGCATGTGACCGCGTCAAGGGCCTCGCGCTCGGGGCTACGGAACGCGGATGCGTCCTCTATGCGCGCCTGCATCACCGACACGTTTGACAAGCCAAGCAACTCAATGGCCTCTGACAGAAATCGAGCCTTTTTACCTGTGCTTTCGATCAAAGTAAATGACACATTGGGCATGGCGATGGCGAGTGGAATGCCAGGCAAGCCGCCGCCCGAACCAATATCAGCAACATTTTTTGCGTCAAGAGCCATAAGAAATGGCAACAGCGAAAGACTGTCCGCGATGTGCTTCACCCACGCCTCGGCAGGATCCTTGATTGCGGTCAAATTAAATTGCTGATTCACCAAGAGCAAGTGGGACAAATATGTCGCCAACTTGTCCTCGTCGCCGTGATCCAGTTCGATCGATTGCGATTTCAACATTTCATAAAAAAGTGGCGGCGGAGCAGACACCCTATTCAACGAACACCTCCTAGGCTTTCCAAGTTGCGTGGTTTACGAAGTCCAAGTCCAAAAATAATTCCGGTTGCAAGCCAACCTGACACCATGCTTGAACCACCGTAGCTCACAAATGGCAGAGTGATGCCGGTCACTGGCAAAACGCCGAGCGTCATTCCTGTGTTGATGGCGATTTGCGTGAACACGATTGCGGCAATGCCCGTGGCGATGAGCCGCGAAAACGGATCGCGTGTTGAGAGCGCGCAGATCACCGCGCCGCCGGCGTACAGCAGTCCCAAACACCACGTCACAAGACCGCCAACAAATCCCCATCGACAACAAATCACGGCGAAGATCATGTCGTTGTGCTCCTCGGGCAGATGATTGTTGCGCACCAAAGCCTCGGCGTGATCGCGATCGTTGCCCCAAAATCCACCAGCGCCAACCAACGTCATGGCGCGGTCTGCTTGAAATCCAATATCACGCGCATAGCGATCATCCCCGCGAAATTGGGCAAAAAGCGCGTCAACACGCTCGCGCTGATGCGGCCGCAAAATTGGATATGCGATAGGCGCGATCAGAAACACACCCAAGATCAGCGTGGCGATATGTTTTTTTCTGGCGCCCGCAACCAGCAACATGGCGAGCACTGGTGGAATAAACAACATGGCAGTTCCTAGGTCGGGCTCTATAAGTATCAGCAAGAGAAGCGGCGCCGCGATAAAAAATGGCGCGAAGAATCCGCGCCAACGCGCGATCTTTGGTGGCCGACGCAACCATCGTGCCAGCACCAACACCAATGCAAGTTTGGCGATCTCGCTTGGTTGAAATTCAAAAAATCCCACATTAATCCAACGCCTCGCTCCATTCTTTGGCCGCACCAACCAATCCGGCGTTCCTGGAATCAACACAAATATCAACAAGATGATCGAGATAACGTAGAGAGTCCACGCGCTACGACTGAACAACTTATGATCCGGCAAGCACGCCACCGCGGCGACAACCATGCCCACCACCACGAAAATAATTTGCCGCTTCGCCAAGGCGGGCACGGTGATCGAAATCATATAACTTCCAAGCAAACTTAAACCCAACGCCGCAACCACCATGATCCAACCCGGGTTGAACCATGCGAATCCACCGGAACCAAGCGCGCGACCACCGGTGTAGCCAAGTGGCGGTGATATTGCGCTCATGCCGTTGCTCAACCTTCGCTCGCTTCTGGTTCGGGTGGTTGCGGATCTTGGGAGGGAGAAAATGAATCTAAATCCCCGTCTTTAATGGTATTTTTAGAATTTGCATTGTCACCAAAATATCCCTCATCAACCAAGGCTTGCACCATTTGCTCCGCGATTGGGCCCGCCGCCTTTCCACCGCTACCGCCTCGCTCCAACAGCACCGCGATGGCGTACTTTGGCTTCTGGTCTTTTTGACCGGCAAGCCCCACGAACCATGCGTGATCGATTCCCTTGAGTGAACGATCGGGTTTGCCATCGCCGTTGTCATCCAATGGAAGCGGCGGCGCCTGGGCGGTTCCAGTTTTACCGCGCACGGTGATTCCAGAAATTGAAATAATTGGTTCTTGCGAGCCATCACTATATTTGATGTGGTGACCAGTTCCATGCTTCTCCTGCACGGCTTGTCGTAAGCCTTCAAGCGCGCGGCGACACGCTTCGGCGGGCATGTCCAAAGTTCCACTTCTGCGATCGGGCGGCAACGCCTCAACATCGCTGATGATTCGCGCGTCGCGAATTTCACCGCCGCGCGCGAGCGTTGCAAACGCGTTGGCCGCTTGCAATGGAGTCCACGCAATTGGACCTTGGCCAATTCCCATGATGATGGGTGTGAACAAGTCATGTCGCGCTTCAATATTTAAAAGTTGCTCCTCATTTGGAATCATGCCAATGCTTTCGCCAGCCAAGGCGCGCTGCGACGCGGGCAGTGGCCCTTGCAAGCCAGTTCCCAAGGTCATGCCAACGCCCAAACTTCGATAGCAATCCACAAGCGCACGCAAGCCAAATTTGTGGGCCACCGTGTAGAAAAAAATGTTGCAAGAACGGCTGATTGCCGCCTCAACCGCAAGTGGGCCGCCCGTCTGCGCTGTGTGGTTGGTCATGCCATATTGCGGCCGGTAAATCCAGCAACGCGCGCGGTCCACGTACTCGGAAAAATAATGTCCTTTGCATTCAACCGTGCCGCCCAGGGAAAATTTTCCCGCGCCAACCGCGCAGACATAGACCAACGGTTTCACAATCGAGCCCGGCGGATACACGCCCTCACTGGCGCGGTTGAGACCCGGCTTCAATCGAAACACATCGCTGGGCGACATGCCATCCGCGTCGGCCAAGGTGGGCCAACTTCCCAGCGCCAAGATGTCGCCACTTTGCACTTCAACAATCACCGCCGCGCTTGCCAACGGCGATCCCACAGGCAATCCGTCACCACCACCATGGTGCCACTCCTGAACCTGGGTCAAACCAAACTCGGGATTCAAGATCGCCTGCACGCGCGCTTGCAATTCAATGTCAATGGTCAACTTTAATTTTTTGCCATACACCGCCTCCACTCTTTCATTGTGATCGTTGTCTTTGCGCGATTGAATTTGCCCACGACTTCCGCGCAACCAATCCTCATACGCCGCTTCAAGACCGCGACCTCCAACAAGATCCGGACCAGGTCGGTATCCACCTGGATCAATTGTTCCATCGCTCTTGAGAAAGGGACGCCGCGCCAAATCCTCGGCCCAGGTCTCTTGGCGAATTGTTCCCAACACATGGTCAAACACTCCACGCACATGAATGGTGGTTTCACCCGCTTTTTGAAGGGGTTTTGGCAGTGTTTTTCTACTCAGGCGAACATCCGCGGATTCCCACGGCCTCACTCTTCGCGACGCGTCGATGACTTCGAGGGAATCTGGAAACTCGTCGGCCACTTTACGAAGAGCGGACGCCGACTCGTCGGAAATATCGCGCGCGACCACGTGCGGAGTTTTTTGCTCGCGTATTGGTTCGGGACGAAATGCATCGCCAGGATCATGGCCCAACTTCGCGGCCAACGTTTCGCGTTGCTTGCTCCAAATCACCTCGGCTCGCTTTTGCACTTGCGTTTGGATGGCCTGCATTTGCTCGTCGATGTTGGCGCGTGAAATCTTGCAGTGAAGCGCGACTTGTTCAAGCAGTTCGTCGCGCGCCTGTTGCTCCCGCAACAGGCACAACTCCACGGTTGATTCACGCGCCTCGCGCGAAAGACGGCCCCACAATGATCGACCATATAATCTTTTGGCGGTGCGCTTAGCGCGATCACGAACCCACGATCCATCGATCACTGAATAATCAAGCGCAACATCCCACGTTGGAATGTCTTTGGCAATTACTCGGCCAAGACGATCCACAATTTCTCCGCGCACCGTGGCAAGCCAAATGGTTCGATCTAACCTCTTTTCCGCTTCTTGACGCAACTCGGCTCCATCGACCACGGTCAATTGCCACAATCGCGCGGCCAAACCAGATGTGGCCAAGAGCGCCAACGCTCCCAAGAACATCAATCTCTTGCGGGCTCGGGCGGTGGAACGATCGTGCGACGACATCGCCCAAGCGTAACGCCTCGGCGGGGGAATTCGCCGCTACTATGTTCCCCCCGCTCGTGAAATTTTAAACACAGGAGTTGCGATATGGAATGCGGCATCGTTGGATTACCAAATGTTGGCAAGAGCACGCTCTTCAACGCCCTCACCGCGGCGGGAATTGAGGCCTCCAACTATCCCTTCTGCACTATCGAGCCGAATGTGGGCGTGGTGAATGTGCCCGATGATCGCCTTCCCATCATCGCCAAGAAAATCCAGAGCGAGAAAATAATTCCCGCTTCGGTGCGCATTGTCGACATCGCCGGTTTGGTGCGCGGCGCCAGCGAGGGTCAGGGTCTGGGCAACAAATTTCTCAGCCACATTCGCGAGGTCGACGCCATTCTGCACGTGGTGCGTTGCTTTGAGGACCCGGATGTGATGCACGTGGACGGCAAGCCCGATCCGATCCGCGACATTGAAACGATCGACACCGAATTGGCGTTGGCGGATTTAGGCGTGGTGGAATCCAGCTTGGAGCGTTTGCGACGCACCGCCCGCGGTGGCGACAAGGACGCGATCGCACGCGTGGCTTACTTGGAAAAAGCTTTCATTTTGCTGGCCAAAGGCGATCCGTTGCGCGGTGGTGATTTCACCGCCGAGGAGCGCATTCTTGGCCGCGGACTGGGCTTGATTACCGCGAAGCCCGTCTTGTATGTGGCTAATGTGGACGAGAACGATTTGAATGGCGAGTGCGACATGGTCAAGCGCGTTCTTGCGCGCGCCAAAGTTGAGGGCGGACAAGTGATTTGCGTTTGCGCCAAAATTGAAAGCGAACTTTCGGAGTTGCCCGAGGCCGACCGCGCCGAAATGTTGGCGAGCCTTGGCATGAATCAACCCGCGCTTGCCACTGTAGCGCGCGCCGCGTACGACTTGCTTGGTTTGCAAAGTTATTTCACCGCTGGCCCCAAGGAAATCCGCGCGTGGACCATTCACCGCGGCTTCACCGCTCCGCAAAGCGCTGGCGTGATCCACACCGACTTTGAGAAGGGCTTCATCCGCGCCGAGTGCTACTTGGTGAAGGACCTGGAGCAATTCGGAACAGAGAAGGCCATTCGCGACGCGGGCAAGATGCGCAGTGAGGGACGCAACTACGTCATGCAAGATGGAGACGTGGTGCACTTTCTGTTCAATGTGTGATCACCTGAATATTTTAAATTGACCGCTTGGCGGTTTTTTTCGCGAGACCGCACGCCTGGGTCAACGTGAATTCGCCTGATTTCACGGCGCTTTCAGCGCAATTTCAGCATGGCTAACGCCGCGATTCCCAGTAGCAAAGCGATCAACCAGAATCGCACCACGGTTTGTGATTCATTCCAACCCTGCAATTGGAAATGGTGATGAATCGGCGCGCAACGAAAGATGCGCCGTCCCTTGCCCGTGAGTTTGTTGGTGATCTTGAACCATCCAACTTGCGCCACGACGCTACTCGCCTCCATTAAAAACACTCCGCCAACCAGCGGCAACAAAAGTTCCTGTCGAATGGCCACCAAAATAGTTGCCAACAATCCTCCAAGCGCCAAACTTCCTGTGTCGCCCATGAACACTGCGGCGGGTTGACAATTGAACCACAGAAATCCCATGCACGCCCCCGCCATCGCTCCCACGATCACCAAAAGTTCCTTGGCCTCGGGCACATGCGGAACCATCAAGAAAAAACTGGCGCGCGGACTCACCGCGATCGCCACCAACACCGCCGTGACAATGCTTGCGATCAAAACAGTTCCCGTTGCGAGTCCGTCCATGCCGTCGGTGAGGTTGACGGCGTTGCTCATCAGGCCAATCCAAAATGCCGCCAGCACCACAAACCACGCCAAAGAAAGCACAATCACATTGGAAGCCACATTGGGCGGTTGCACGATCACCTCCGCGATTGGCGTTGGCGGATAGGTGCGCTGGAACGGCAAGTTCAACACGGTGGCGTCGATCTGTTGCGCGCCTTTGTAAAGAAAATATCCCGCGATCACCCCAATACCCACCGTGAAAAGTAATTTCTCCCACATGAACAAGCCTTCACGCGTTCCAAGTTTGCGAAACCGGGCGGTGAGTTTAAGCCAATCATCAAAGAAGCCAACGCCCGCCAACCAAACCAACACGCACATGCAAACTTGCGCGTAGCGGCTGTGAATCCAATCGGATAAAAATAATGTGCTGACCAAGATCGCGGCCACGATCAAGATGCCGCCCATGGTGGGAGTATTGGCCTTGGATTTCATCAACTCATTGAGCGTTTGGTTGTAGAACTCGGGCGAGTCGCCCACTTTCTTGCGGTGCAACCAACGAATTACTTTCGGACCGGCAAACACGGTCAGGGCGAATGACAACGCCGTGGCGAGTAGCGCGCGAAACTCCAACTGATACATCAATTGCACAAGCGCCGAGAGGCCATGCTCGTCAAGCCAATTTTGGCAAAGATCAACAAGATTAAAAAGCATGGGCTGAATTCATCATCGGTCGATTGGTCAAGAAGTCTTTGCACTCTTGGCGCGAGAATTTTCGCCGCGGATCGCCTCAAGCAATCGCTCCATGGAACTGGCGCGCGAACCTTTGATCAATAGCGCGTCGCCCGCATGCAACAGAGCGGCCAAGCGTGGAGCTTGGGTGCTTAAATCATTGACCATTTCCACTTGCACCCGCGGCGCCAACGCCTTCACGGCGCGCGCGATCTCGGCGCTGAGCGGCCCGCAAGTCATGATGATTTCCGGTGGATTTCCGCTAAAAGCTGTGGCTATTTTTTCTCCCACCATGGCATGAAGGGCCTGGCTTTGCTCGCCAAGTTCATGCATATCACCCAACGCCAACACTCGGCGTTTCGCTGTGGTGGTCACCTCCGCAAAGGCCCCAATGGAAGCCAGCATGGCCTCGGGATTTGCGTTGTAGGAGTCGTTGTAAATGTCAATCATTCCCACCCGCTCGCGCACCATGCGTCCATCGGTTGCCTCGACGGCGCCCATGGCGTTGGTGGCCAGCGCAGGATCAAGACCCAGCGCGGCGATGGCGGCGAAAGCGCCCGTGGCGTTGAGCGCGTTGTGAAGTCCGGGCAGTCGCATGGTGAAAGATATTTTACGACCGCCACCATACGCGGGACCTTGCACCACAATGTTCTGCGAACCATCGCCGTTGACTTCACGTGAAAATAATTTCCACAGGCAACGACCGCCTTGGCCAAACAGTTGCAGTAAGCCGCCAGCGGGCCGACGCTCTTTCAGCGCCAGATCTACAAGTCCAGGCGAGTCTCCGTGAATCACAAATGTTCCGGAAGTGTCAAGGCCACGGGCGATGGCGCACTTTTCCAGCGCGATGGCATCGCGGCTTCCAAGTCCGCCAAGATGCGCGCTACCGCTGTTCACAATCATGGCCACCTCCGGGCGCGCCAACCGCGACAGCGGTTCAATTTCGCCGGGGTGATTCATTCCAATTTCAACCACCAGAAATTTTGTTCCCAGCGGCGCCGACAAAATCGTCAGCGGAACGCCAAGATGATTGTTGAAACTTTTGGGACTCGCGTGCGTGCTACCGAACACTTCAAGCGCAGTCGCGATCAATCGGCGCGTTGTGGTTTTGCCCGCGCTTCCCGTGATTGCCACGCAATGGCAACGCAATTTTTGGCGCCAAGCGGCGGCGGCGGCCGTGAGCGCTGACTGCACATTGGGCACCAATAAGCGCGCGATACCTGGGCATTCGCAGTCTTTTTTCTCAATCATCACAGCGGCGGCGCCGGCGTTCTTGGCGGCGTTCAAATACGCGTGGCCGTCGGCTTTTTCACCGCGCAACGCCAAGAATATTTTTCCGGCGAGATCTTCGCGCGTGTCAATGGCCACGCCCGTGATCGGTTGCGTTGGTTGCTCAAGCCAGGTTCCGCCAGTCGCTTGGGCGAACTCTTGCGCCGTTAAAAAATCGCTCATATTTTTTTCTCCGCCGCGCGCAACGCCTCACGCGCCACCACGCGATCATCAAAAGGTTTTTTTACCGTGCCCACAATTTGATAGTCCTCGTGCCCCTTGCCAGCGATCAACACCGCGTCGCCGGGACGCGCCATGGCCACCGCTTGCATGATGGCGTCGCGGCGATCGATTATTTTCAACACTCTGGCTCGACTGGCCGCGGGAACTCCCAGCGCAACTTCATCCACAATGCTCGTGGGATCTTCAGTGCGCGGATTATCGCTGGTGATAATGGCCACGTCGGAATGCTCGCTGGCAACCGCCGCCATGCGTGGTCGCTTGGAACGATCGCGATCCCCTCCGCAACCAAACACCGTGATTAGTTTGCCCCCCGCCGCAAGCGCCGGCCGAAGCGCGCGCAACACGTTTAACAACGCGTCGTCGGTGTGCGCGTAATCCACCAACACCGCCAAAGGCGAATCCAAATCCGTGACTGGTTCAAGTCGTCCAGGCGGAGCCGAAATAGTGGCTAAACCCGCCTCAATCTGCTCTTTATTAGCGCCCAACGCCCAAGCCGCGGCGGCCGCTTGCGATGCATTGGTGGCATTGTGGCGGCCCATCACTGGCAAGCGCGCGGAAACTTCGCCCCATGGCCCGCGAAGGCGAAGACGCATGGATCCAATGCGCGCCTCAAGCACGCTGGCCTCCACTTCCAACTGCATGGCGCTTACGCCAACAACACCGCAACGCAAAACCCGTGCGCGGCAATCGCGCAACATGCGCGCGTGCATCGGATCATCCGCATTGACGATCGCGATGGCGTCGCCGCGAAGATGTTCAAATAATTTCGCCTTGGCGTTGGCGTAAGACTCCATGTTGCCGTGGTAATCCAAATGATCGCCTGAAAGATTTGTGAACAGGGCCACCTCAAAGTCAATCTCGGCCACGCGTCCTTGCTCAAGCGCGTGACTGCTCACCTCCATGGCAACGCCATTGCAACCATTGTCACGCATACGCTGTAACAAAGGCGCGATGGCCGCGGCGCCGGGCGTTGTGAGCTCGGCGGTTGCGCGGGTTTTTCCATCGTCAATAAGAATGGTTCCCATCAAGCCAAATTTTTTGCCCGCGGCCAACATCAGTTGTTGCACGAAAAACGCAACTGTTGTTTTTCCATTTGTGCCAGTAACCCCCAACATTTTCAAGTGTTTTGAGGGAAAGCCCGCGAAGGCGTGCGCCAATGGCGCCAACATGGCGCTGGGATTCACACAGCGATAGGCGACTACTCCCGCAGGAATCGCGTCGTCCATGGCCACCACCAACGCGGACACTCCGGCGCGCACCGCGGCTTCTATAAAAGCGGCGCCCTTCTCCTTGGAACCAGCGCGCGCCACAAAGAGAGCGCCCGGACGAGCGGCGCGGCTGTCATCGATCACGCTTTGAATTTCAACATCACCAACGCTTTGAGAAGCGTCGCGCTGAAGACCATTTACTTTTGCGACCAGTTCACTGAGTTTCATTTGTGTGTGTGTTGTTGTGTTGGGATGTTTTCACGCAAGCGCCAGGCGCGTGCGCTGATGGATTTAATTGTTCACAGAATAAGCATGGCGTCGCCATAAGAATAGAATCGATAGTTCATGTGTTGTGCTAGAGCATAAAGGGATTTCAGCCGATCGAGTCCCACCAAGGATCCCACCAAACTGAGCAACGTACTGCGGGGCAAGTGAAAGTTTGTCAGCAAGGCGTCGACGTGCTTGAACTGATACCCAGGCTGAATAAACAAGCGTGATTGCCCATAAAAATCGCTGGTTGGTAGCGGATAGGGCAGGCTTTCCAAGGCTCGAACCGTGGTGGTGCCAATCACAACCAAACGTCCATTGGGGCGCGTTGACGCAATCTGCGCCAAAGCGGGCGCTGAAACCAAAAATCGCTCCATGTGCATGACGTGGTCGGACAGACGCGCCGCCTCAACGGGCTTGAAAGTTCCCATGCCAACCTCCAGAGTCACAAAGACTGGCGGTCGTTGCGTGACTTGGTCAACGCGGCGCAAAAGTTCTGGCGTGAAATGCAATCCCGCGGTGGGCGACGCGACGGAGTGAAACCGATTGTCTTGACCAAACGTGGTTCTATATCGGGCGCGATCAAAGGCGTCGCTTTGCGCGCACTCGCCGCGGGCGCGCAAAATATATGGCGGCAAAGGAGTGCGGCCACATTCCTCAAGCGCTTGCGATGAATCCACTTCATCAACGAACTCGACAATCCATCCATCGGATTCTTTTTCCAAACAACGCAATGTCGCGCCCTGCGCGCCGCTTTCATGTTGCAAGCGCAAACGATCGCCAGCGCAAAACTTTCGGCTGTTCTTGGCCATCAGCAACCATGTTCCATTGGCGCGTTTTTCAGCCAATAAACCTTCAAATTCACGGCCATCTTGTTCGCGTTTCAGCACCACGCGCGCCGAAGCCACTTGGGTTTCATTCAACACCAATTGATCGCCTTGGCGAAGCCACTGTGGTAAATCCGATACCCGCGCGTGGATAATTTCTTCACTGTCACGTCGCACCACCATCAGGCGCGCGCTGTCGCGTGGTTCGGCCGGCATGGTGGCGATTAAATCCTGCGAGAATGGATATTCCAAATCTTCCAATCGCACATCCGCTTGCATATTTAAATTTGATTGCGAAGGCGATGTCAAGCCAACCCCACATGTGGTGGCGCGCCAAATAAGGAGTTGTCGCAACCGCGATAAAAATACATCTTGCTCACGCCTGCTCCTTGCGCGGCGCCGAGGTCATGCGTTGACCCGCCTGAATGGATCGACCTCTACAAAAATCCTGCCAAGCCATGGCGCGGCCGCCAACGGGTTGCACTTGTAAAATTTCAATGGCGCCCACTGCGCAAGCCACAAATCCTCCTTGCAAAATTTCGCCCGGTACATTTTCGCCCGGCACATTTGCGCCCGACACATTTGCGCCTGGCACATTTTCGCTTGGCGTGGCGCTTAAAGCCGCGCCATTCACTGAAACTTCGCGCACCCGCAGTAACCGAATCGGCTCGCCGGAAATTTCCGCGTCGCACCCTGGCCACGGCGCCAAACCATGGATTCGACAGCGGACCAACTGCGCTGGTTGCGCAAAATCAACATAGGCCTCGCTCTTGGAAAGTTTCATAGCGCGTGTGGCGTGGGCTTCAATTTGCTCCTGCCCAATGATCGCGCCAGCGCGCGCGCGCTCAATGGTTTGCAGGATCATCTCCACGCTGTCGCGCGCGATTCGATCATGCAACTCTCCGGCGGTTTCCGTCGCGCCCAATTCAAAATCATGCCTGGCATAAATCGCACCGGCATCCATGCGCTCCGCCACCGCCATGGCGCACGCGGTGATCCGTTGCTCGCCCGCCATCATGGCCCGCTGAATCGGCGCGGCGCCACGCCATTTAGGTAGCGCCGATGGATGCAAATTGATGGCCACGCGATCCGCGATCAATTCGGGCAGTAACTTTTGTCCAAACGCGATCACCACGATCACCTTGGCGCGCGCGCATTGCTCGCGTATTTCAAGTTGATTGGCGTTGTCGGTGCGGATTAATTTCAATCCACATTCAAGCGCCGCCGAAGAGATTGGCGTGGGCGTGCTCACACGTCCGCGCCCAGCCGGACGATCAGGCTGGCTTACAACAACATCAATACAGCCACGCCGAGCGAGTTCTTGCAAGCAAGGAACGCCCAAACTTCCACTGCCAAAAAACACCACGTTTGCCGCGTCCACTTACAGACCCGCTTCGCGTTCAAGTTCTTTAATCATCTTGCGCGCGCGCAATCGATCGATGGGCGACATGCGATCAATGATCAGCATTCCATCCAAGTGGTCAAACTCATGTTGCCACACGCGCGCGGGAAACGCGTCGCTTTCCAGATGCACAACATTCCCATCCAAGTCCATCGCGTCGATGGTGACACATGTGGGGCGCCGAATCATTCCACGAATCTCAGGCAGGCTCAAACAGCCTTCGTCATATGGAATTAAATCGCCGTCCAACTTGCTCAGCACCGGATTGATGAACACACGTTCTGGAATGTTGTCATCGGGACGCGCCTCCGTGATGAATAAACGCAACGACTCGCCCACTTGTGGCGCGGCTAATCCCGCGCCCTCCTCCTCGCGCATCAATCGAAACATGTCCGCCACCAAATCGCGAATGGATTTGGTGACTTTGGGGATCGCTTTGGCTTTCATGCGCAAAATCGGGTCGGGATAGGTCAAGATAAAACGTTGGTGATTGGTCACGCAACCCATCGTAATTCACTCCCGTATTCTGCGTTGACCCCAAGCCCGTCTGGGCTTACCTTTCACACTCCAAGTGAGGGTCTGATCACGCATGCGCAAGCATTGATCAGGCAATATTCAAGCATGTATTTAGGAGCAGTCGCGAATGTTTAATTGGAAAAAAAGTGGTGACGCCGCGGCCAAAGCGGATGACAAACCTGCCAAGGGCGTGGTGGAGCCACAACCCGAAAAGGCCGCCAAATTTTTCCAACACGCCACCTCCATGGTGAAAAATGGAAACTTTGAATACGCCCTGAATCTTTTTTCCAGCGCCATCAAACTTGATCCAGGAAACATGGCCTTCCATCAAGCCATGTTTGACGCGGCCAAAAGTTTCATACAAGGTGGCGGCAAGCCAGCCTCGGGCAAGGACATAAAAACAGTCGATGACGGCGTGGGTGGAAACATGTCCAAACTGGCCGCCGCGGAATATATTTGGATGCGCGACCTGAACAATCTTCCCGCCTTGATGAAGTTCCTGGAATTCTCCGGAAAATTATCCCTGCAAGAGTTGGGTCGATGGCTTGCGCCAATGACTCTGAATTTGTTGCGCGCCCAACAAAAGAAAAAGCCCAGCAAGAGTTTGTGGATTCAAGCCAAGGATGTTTTCTCAGCCGTGGACGCCTGGAATGAGGCCTTCACTTGCGGCGAAGAGGCGGTTCGTTTGGATCCTTCCGACGGCAAGTTGGTTTCTGAACTGAAACAACTCACCGCGGCGCGCGCCATTCAACAAGGCGGATACGCCAACAATCAAGATGGCGGATTTCGCGGCAACATTAAGGACGCCGACAAACAGCGCGCGCTACAAGAGCAAGACAGCATCGCGGCGGGCGGCGATACGGATTTAAGAAATCTTGAGCGCGCCAAATTGGACTGGGAAGCAAATCCATCCCTGCCAGAAAACGTGCAGAAATACGCCACTTTACTGCGCCGAGTAGGCACCGCAGAGGCCGAAGAAAAATCACATGCGGTGTATTTGGATGGCTTCGCTCGCCTCAATGAATATCGTTTTCGAATAGCCGC
>CALFOZ010000126.1 GCA_937919205.1 uncultured Planctomycetia bacterium | reverse complement strand
TTTCATACAAGCGATGCACGCCAGTGGTGGTCTCTTCGCTCACGCCAATAATGTCCTTGGCCACTGGCTTCCAATAGCCGGCGTTGGTTTTTTGCATGTCAGTTAAAAGTTGCAACACAACTTTAAACTCCTCGTTGTCGGTCGTGTCTGGCGATGGCACCTTGCCCGAGTTGTTGAACTCAAGACCCTTGTGCACCAACATGGTCGCGTCGCCACCGTCATCCAAAATCATGTTTGGACCAGTGCCGTTGCCCCAATCAAGCGCACGCCATGTGCACCACCAATATTCTGGAAGCGTCTCACCCTTCCATGCGAACACTGGAATGCCCTTTGGATTTGCGATAGTTCCGTTTGGACCAACCGCAACCGCGGCGGCGGCGTGATCTTGCGTGGAGAAAATATTGCAACTGGCCCAGCGCACTTGCGCGCCAAGCTCAACAAGTGTTTCAATCAAGACCGCGGTCTGAATGGTCATGTGCAAACTGCCGGTGATGCGCGCGCCCTTGAGCGGAAACTTGCCCTTGTATTGTTCGCGTGCCGCCATCAAGCCTGGCATTTCATGCTCGGCGAGTTCAATTTCTTTGCGGCCAAACTTCACGGTGGCTTCGGTGAGATCCTTCACATAAAATGGCGCGATACTATTGAGAGAAAGTCCAGTGTCCATGAAGGTGGTTGTGTTGACGGATGGCTTGGTTGTTGAATTCGTGGCGGTTGCGGTCACAGGCAGGCTCCAAAAGATGTTGAAAGACGAACGAAGAGTGCGGACTTCCGCATTCATCCGTTTATCCGGATACATGAAAAGTCTACCCCACTGCACCGTCCAAGGCAACTTGCCATTTCCAAGAATTCGCTACCTTAATAGAGGTACCGATCCGCTTGATCTGTCTGGCATTCTCCAGGCCATCACGCCGAACGCACCGCCGAGCACCGCATGGAACGAATCAAAGGCATCGCCGCTAGTCCCGGCATCGTGTGGGGAAAAGTTCTGCTTCTTGGAGAGGCTGAAACCCACGTTCCGCGTCGCATCATTTTAGAAAAAGAAATCACCGGGGAAATTGATCGCCTGCACAAGACCCTTGAGCATGCGTTGCGCGCATTGGCGCAACTTCGCCAACATACCGAGCGCGAGCTTGGCGCGGACGCCGCGAAGATTTTCGCCTTCCATGAAGGCATGCTGAAAGATCGATCGCTGATTGATCCGATTGAAAATTCCATCCGCGTGGCGCACGCCAATGTTGAAGCCGCGGTCACGGATCAATTTCAAAAACTCTCGCGGCAATTTCGCTCTATGGGCAATGAAATTTTCGCCGCCAAGGCCGACGACATTCTTGATTTACAGCGGCGCGTTTTAGGTTTGCTCATGGGCGAGGAAGAAGACCGACTTGAGCGGTTGAGTGAACCCACAATTATTGTGGCGCACGAACTCACGCCAAGCCAAGTGGCCGCGGTGCCGCGTAGCAAGGTGATTGCGTTCGTGACGGAGGCCGGCGGTCTGACTGGCCACACTTCAATTGTGTTCCGCGCCATGGGCGTTCCCGCCGTGGTGGGTTGCCTGAATATCGCCAAAAAACTGCAGGATGGCGATGAAATCATTGTCGACGGCGACTCGGGCGAAATCGTGCTTAAGCCCGACGCGCAAATTAAATCCGACTTTCAAAAGCGCGCCGAGCAAAGCGCGCGCGTGCGTTTGAAATTGGAGGAGACGGATTCGCTTGAAGCCATCACCACCGACGGCGTGCGCATTCAACTGCACGGCAACATTGAATTTCCAGCCGAGGTGGAGAATGTGCTCAAGCATGGCGGCGACGGCGTAGGTTTGTACCGCACAGAATTTTTATTCCTGACCAGCGACACTCCGCCAGACGAAGAGGAACAATTCGAGTCCTACAAAAACACAATCTTGATGTTGAAGGGACGGCCCTGCACGTTGCGCACACTTGACCTTGGCGCAGACAAGATGACGCAAGAAATGTTGAGCGAGCCCGAGCGTAATCCGTTCTTGGGTCTGCGCAGTATTCGCTACAGCTTGCAACATCAGCCCATGTTCAAAACGCAACTGCGCGCCATTCTGCGCGCCAGCGCCTTTGGTCCAGCGCGAATTATGTTTCCACTGGTCAGCACGCTGATGGAATTGCGCCAAGCAAAATTGATCGTGCGCGATGTCATGGAAGAGCTGGAAGAAGAAGGAATCGCCTTCGACCCGCTACCCAAAATTGGCATCATGATCGAGGTTCCCAGCGCCGCCCTGATGGCGCGAACCTTTGCCACCGAGGTGGATTTCTTCTCGATCGGCACCAACGACCTGGTCCAATACACCTTGGCGGTCGACCGTGGCAACGAACGGGTTGCCAATCTATATACAGCGGCCAGCCCCGCGGTGCTGCATTTGGTCAAAAACACAATTCGCGCCGGCCGCTACGCCAACATTGAAACCAGCCTGTGCGGCGAGATCGCCGGCGACCCAGTTTTCACCATGTTGCTTATTGGCATGGGTTTGCGTACACTATCACTTGTTCCAGGACAAATTCCGCTCATCAAAAGGGTGATTCGGTCAGTAAACCTTGAACTTTGCGAACGCCTCGCCCGAAAGGTCGGCTCGTTCGACTCAGAGCACCAGATTCAAACAAGTCTGCGCGACGAGTTACGAAAATTAGACCCCGCGAACTTCGGCGGCTGGGCTACGGCCTGAGCCACGCGGGACAACAGGAACTCGATTCTGCTTTGACTGCAGATGTCGCCCCCGAACAATTCGGTGAGGTGCGGCCCAAGCCAGTCAACAGAATCAATGGCGGAACGCTCATGATGTGCGATCAAACCAATCTCAGTTACCCCGGGATATATCCCCGTTGCGGCTGTATTTTGGAAATTGCGCGCCACTAGCGCCCGCCACGAATCGCCGCATATTGCGGCAGGATTGACACGTGGTAGAACCTATCGACCCAAAAAACACACCGTCTGAGACCCCTTCGCACAATTTTTCCGCAAGTGATTCAACTGGCGAAACCAATGATCATGCAAGTGATCATGGCTCAACGCCAACCGCGCACACGCCGCATTCCGAGCACGCCTCGGAAACCGAGCACGCCGGCGACCACCTGCCAACTGGTCAAATCTGGACTCCATTTGAGGAGGCCACCCCACTTCCAAAGCGTCACGCATTGGTTGAGTCAGACGCTACTGATGATGCGAATGAAATTGAAGCGCCCGTAACCGATGACTCTGAAATCGACAGCGATGACTCGCTTGAAGAGAGTGAAGAAGTTGAGGAGATTGAAGAATCCGATGACGTCACCGCGGAAGGCGACACGCTTGAAGAAGGCGCAGAAGTTGTTGAAGCCTCCGAGGCTGGCGACAATGTTCAAGGCACCACCCAAGATGTCACCGCCGATGGCGCGCCAGCAAAACCTGTTCGACGAGTTGTGAAGCGCCGCGAAGCGCCCAAAGCGCGCGACACCATTATGGTTGTGAATGAAGTTCCCGGCGACGAATGTCGCGTGGCCTTTGTGCGCGGCCGCCGACTTGAGTCGTACTTCGCCGAGCGCGTGACCAGCGCCACGAATGTGGGCAACATTTACAAGGGCCGCGTCACCAATGTGGAGGCCGCAATTCAAGCCGCTTTCATTGATTTTGGTGAAGGTCAAAACGGCTTCCTGCACATCAGTGATTTGCATCCAAAATATTTTCCAGGCGGCAGTAAGGCCGAAAGCGTTGGCCACAAAATTCCGCGCCACGATCGACCAGCCATTCAAGATTGCGTGAAGAAGGGTCAAGAGATCACCGTGCAAGTGATCAAGCAAGGCATTGGCACCAAGGGTCCAACGCTCACCAGTTATGTAAGCGTGCCTGGCCGTTTGTTGGTGATGATGCCCGACATGGACAAAGTTGGCGTCAGCCGCAAGGTTGAGGACGAGCAACAGCGCCGCGAGATGCGCAAGATTTTGGACTCGCTTGAATTGCCCGAGGGCTTTGGATTTATTCTTCGCACGGCTGGCTTTGATCGCAGTCGCACCGAACTGCAACGCGACGCCGCGTACTTGCAACGCTTGTGGCAAGCCATGGCCAAGCGCATCAACTCTGTTGGCGCGCCCGCGGAGCTGTACACCGAAAGCGATATCTTGCTGCGCACTGTTCGCGAAATGGTTGACGAAACCATCAGCCACATTATTGTTGACAACGAGGCCGCGTGGCAACGCGTGACCGCGTTCCTTGAAGTGGTTTTCGCAAAAGACGCGCCAAAGGTGCTGTTTTATGATAGTCCCGCGCCCATCTTCTCGGCGTTTGATTTGGATCGACAAATCGACGGCATTCATAGCCGCGAAGTTCCGCTGCCTTCAGGCGGCGCGCTTGTGCTTGATCAAACCGAAGCGCTTGTGGCCATCGACGTGAACAGCGGCAAGAGCCGTTCCGCGCGCGACAGCGAAACCAACGCCTACAACACCAACAAGGAAGCGGTTGAAGAAATTTGCCGCCAACTTCGTCTGCGCGATTTAGGTGGACTTGTTGTGTGCGATCTCATCGATATGCGCATGCCGCGTCATCGACGCGATATTGAAATGCGCATCGCCGAACATTTGAAGAAGGACCGCGCGAAAACCACCGTGGCTCCGATCAGCGCTTTCGGCATGATTGAACTCACGCGTCAACGCATGCGTCCAAGCATTCGCAAGGCGCACTACATGGATTGTCCTCACTGCGCCGGAAGCGGCGAAGTGCGTCTTCCTGATTCAACCGCCGCCGATGGTCTGCGACAGATTCAACTTTTGTTGAGCTATCCGCAAATCCACCGCGTGGAAATGGTGTGCGGCGTGCGCGTGGCCAGCGTGATTCTTTCAACGCGCCGCCATCAATTGGTGGAGGTTGAACGCGATTCGGGCAAGCGCATTGATGTGCGAATTAGCGAGGCAATTGCGGGAGATCGCGTGGATTTGTACGCCTACGACGATCGCGGCGCGGATGTTGAAATTCCGCGCTTGTCGCATTTGTCGGCGCCGCGGCTTGAGGATCTTCCAACCGAGCCGCCTGAAATGGATGACACAGTTCAATCCGATTCAAGCAAAGAAGATAATTCACGCGGTCGTAACCGCGGACGTAGTCGTGGTCGTCGTCGGGTCTTGCCCGCCGACGCCACAGCCATGCTGATGAGCGGTGCCTTTGATGATCTTCCAGAAGTGGTTGACGATGAGCCCGCTGTGATTGATGAAGTGCGCGCGCAAGAACTTGAAGAAGGCGAAGAGCCTGGCGATACAGACAGCGATGCACCGCGCGACGCAAACACCGAAGGTCGTTCACAACAGCGATTTGAACCACGCCGCGATCAACGCGGTCGTGGTGGTCGTGGTGATGGCCGAGGTCAAGATCGCGGTCGTGGCGGTCAAGGTGGTGGTCGCGGCCAAGGTCGCGGTCAAGATCGTCCGCAATCTTCTCAACCACAACGTTCGCCGTTGGCGTCCGCGGGTCGTCCAGATGGTTTGACACCAATCGAAGGCGAACCTGTTGAAGGCGCGGCACCGATTGATCCAAACAATCCAACACCAGAAGCCATGAATCCAGATGGAAGTCCGCGCCGTCGTCGCGGTCGCCGTGGCGGTCGAGGTCGTCGCGGTGGTCAAATGGATGGCGCGCCAAATCAAAATGGCGGCAATTCAACGGGAAATACAGGCGAAAATACGGGTGGTCAATCCAATGGTCAATCGGGTTCATCCGAAGACGCCTCGCAGAATGGCGAAGGCGAAAATAATTCCAACCAACCGCACGATCCCAACGCGCCAGCAGGTGATGAACCTCGCGGTCGCCGTCGGCGGCGCGGTCGCGGTGGTCAAGGTGGTGGTCGCGGTCGCGATCAAGGACCAAACCGAGAACCAATTATTTATCCCAACGCGTCGCAACGCGCCGCGGCGCAACAAGGTTTGAATCCACGATCCAATCCTGGTTCGTATTCCAATACCCCCGCTAGCGCTTCCGCAAGTTCACCAACACATTCCGCGCCAACCGCGCCAACAAATGTGTCGGGAAATGTTTCCGGCAATGTGTCTGGCAATTCTGCGGCGGCTCAACCCGCGGGCGATCCACAAAAGAAAACTGGTTTCTTGCGAAGTCTTTACGGCGCCGCTCGACGTGGCCTTGCGCCAGGCGCCGCCAAAGATGCGCAACGGAAGGAGTAATTACAAATGACCGCGACTCGACCTGTGCAACGGTTGATCGTGCTTGGTTCGACGGGCTCCATTGGCGTGAGCACGCTCGAAGTTGTTTCACATTTTGCGGCAATGAAGCGCGCCCCCAACGCGCCACTATTTGAAATTGTTGGACTAGCCGCCGGCAAAAACGTGGCCGCGCTTGCTCAGCAAGCACGCGAATTTGGCGTAAAAAACCTTGCAATTCTAGATGCCCACGCGGCCTCGCAACTTTCGGATTTTCCAAAAGTGCACAGCGGTCCCGACGCCGCGCTGAAACTTATTCAAGATATCGCGCGCCCCGGTGACATTGTGGTTGCCGCAATGGTTGGCTTCGCGGGCCTGGCCCCTACTTTGGCCGCCATTGAAATTGGATGCACCATTGCGCTTGCAAACAAAGAAACATTGGTCGCGGCGGGTGCGCTTATGACAGCCGCAGCCAAACGTGCTGGAGTGATGTTGTTGCCAGTGGACAGCGAGCACAGCGGACTTGCTCAATGCTTGCGCGCGGGCGAGCAAAAAGAAATCACACGAGTTGTTCTTACGGCAAGCGGCGGACCATTTCGTACGTGGAGCCGCGAGCACACTTTCAACGCCACTGTTGAGCAAGCGCTGAATCACCCAACATGGAAGATGGGACCCAAGGTCACCATTGACAGCGCCACACTTATGAACAAGGCGCTTGAAGTGATCGAAGCGCATTGGCTCTTTGATTTAGGCGCGGATCGAATTGACGCCATCGTGCATCCGCAAAGCATTGTGCACGCCATGATTGAATACACCGACGGCAGCGTGATTGCGCAACTGTCTCCGCCAGACATGAAGTTGCCCATTCAAGCCGCGCTGTGCTGGCCCAATCGCTTTCCTGGCGTGGCCAAAAAACTAGATTGGAACACCCTAAAAACACTTGATTTTGCCCCAATTGATTCCGAACGCTTTCCCGCCATTGAATTGGCCAAGCATGTGATTGAACACGGCGGCAGCGCCGGCGCCACTTTGAACGCGGCCAATGAAATTGCGGTCGAGGCGTTTATGAATCACCAGATTCGCTTTGGCGAAATCGCCGGCATTGTCAAGGACACGCTTCACGCCCTACCCACGCATGTCATCACAACCCTGAGCGACGTGGAGGCCGCCGACAACAATGCCCGCCGCCACGCGCGCACTCTGATCACGCACAATAAAATTCATTTATCACAACCAGCGGTCACTCGACCTCTATAATTTTTAACTCGTCACAAATCCCAAAAAAAACGGAATATTTACACAGTGGAACTTCTCAGCAACACATCCAATATCGCGCTCATTGTGATTGGCTTTGGTCTTCTGATTGCCATTCATGAGTTTGGACATTTCATCGCGGCGCGTTGGGCGGGCATTCGCGTGGAATCATTCGCCGTGGGCATGGGTCCAACCGTCATCGCATATCGACGCGGTCTTGGCCTTCGCTTTGGTAGCACCGCGCCGGACATCAAAACCCGCTACGGCGCGGAGCCAGAAAAAATTCCAACCGAGCAACTGCACGCCGATGGTGTTGGTGAAACTGAATATTCACTGCGCCTTCTTCCCATCGGCGGCTTTGTGCGCATGAAGGGCCAAGAGGATATTGACCCAAGCAACACCAGCGACGCCATTGACGGTTATGGCAGTAAACCCGTGTGGAAACGCATGATTGTGGTGAGCGCTGGCGTGATCTTTAACATCATCACGGCCGTGATTTTATTCGTGATCGCCTTCATGATTGGCGTTCGATTTGAAGCGCCGATGATTGGAGCGGTGCGCCCTGGTAGTCCCGCGGCGACCGCGCGCAATCTCAACGGCGAGCCCAACGGCCTTATGCCTGGCGACCAAATTGATTCTATCAACGGTGAACCTATGAACACGTTCGCAGACATTCAAATTGGCGCGGCCATGAGCCACCCAGCTGAACCGTTGATTCTTAAAGTGACGCGCGCTGGCGCGCCCACTCCATTGCAATTTGAAGTTGCGCCAATCAAAGACGCCACAAGTGGTCTGCGCTCATTTGGCGTGACACCTGCCCGAAGCGGCTTGCTTGCTGATGAAAAAGATGTCGCGCCGTTGATTGACAGCATGTTGACCAGAGTTGGCTTAAGCGCGGCCGGCGTGAAACCTGGTTCCTTGCTGACCGCGGTCAATGGCGTTGCAACTGCGAACGCGGAGACGCTGGATCTTGCGTTTAAACAATCAAAGGGAAAATCAGTTTTAACAACTTGGTCACTGGCACCAAACTCCGCGCTCCCCACGCTCCCCAAATTAACAAGCGCGCCTGAGACACCCGCAGTGGTTGTCACCGCCGCACTTGTGCCCGAACCACAGTTTGAACCACTTTTCGCCCAAGATTCAATGGCTGCGGGCGAATACGACCTTGGCTTGATCGGCTTTTCGCCTTTAGTGCGGATTGAATCTGTGCCAAAAACCAGCCAAAATCAAGGTGTTTTACAGGCTGGCGACATTGTCCTTGCCATTGAGGATCGAAGCGGTCCACGACTTGGCGAGTTCCGGTCGTTGATTCAAACCTACGCCAACCGCGCCGTGCAACTGCAAATTTTGCGCGCTGGCGAAATCATTTCACTCAAAGCCCAAGTCGATCGACAAGGGCGCCTCGCTGTGATGGTGGGATCCGCTTGGAACCTGCTTGTGAGCGCGCGCGTGGTTGAGCGCGTGATGGAAAATCCGACAGACTCCAAAGCCACGCAAACCATCGCCACGCCAATCGCGCCGCTTGAACTTCGCCCCCTGACAAAAATAATTTCCATCAACGACATCACGCTCACGGATTGGGCATCCATGCGCGACGCGTTGTGGGTCACCACTACCGACGCGTTTGGAAAGGATACATCCGCCACGCTCAATATTTCCTTTCAAAATATTCAACCAAACTCCCCGGTGAAATCCGCCATGATCACTATTGGCGCCAAAGAAATCAAAGACATACAAAAACTTGGCTGGTCCAGTCCTCTGCCCAGCGAATTGTTCGAGCCGCAAATGATCACTCGCAGCGCGCACGGCAATCCAATCTTGGCGGCCACAATGGGCTTCACCGAAACAAAGAAACTCACCGTGCTCACTTGGCTCACACTTGATCGCCTCGCCCGCGGCACGGTGGGCGTGGAACAACTGCGCGGCCCCGTTGGAATTGTGCAAGTTGGAACTCGCGTTGCCGACCGCGGAATGACTTATTTATTGTTCTTTTTAGCCATGATCAGCGTGAATTTAGCCGTGCTCAATTTTCTGCCACTGCCCATTGTTGACGGCGGATTGTTTCTCTTCCTACTTTATGAAGGTTGCTTTCGCCGTCCACCAAGTGTGCGCTTTCAGAATGCCGCGACATTGGTTGGGCTTGCCTTCCTTGGCAGTTTATTTGTGGTCACCTTTTATAACGATGTGGTTCGTCTCTTCACTGGCGGATAAATTTCCCCGCATTCACACTGGAGCAAAATAAATGGTCACACTTATCACCGGCGCTGGTTCAGGAATTGGTCGCGCATGCGCCGTGATGTTGTCCCAGCGCAAGCACCAACTGGTTCTTGTGGGCCGCAGTGAAAATAAACTCGCCGACGCCGCCGATGAAATTCGCGCCACTGGATCTGGCGACGTCATGATTGCCCGCGCCGATGTTTCAGACCCCGAGCAAGCCAAGTCCGTCATTGATCAAACCATCGAGCGCTTTGGCCGCATCGACAATCTTCTAAACATCGCTGGTATTGCCCCAAGCGTGCCCATTGACAAGACCACCAAAGATTTATTCACCGAGGTGTTCGCCACCAATATATTTGGCGCCGGATATCTCATCGCCGCATGTTGGCCGCATTTTCGCGCCCAAAAAGGCGGCTGTATTGTGAATGTTGGAACGCTTGGATCCTCCGATCCATTCCCAGGATTTTTTGTGTACGCCGCCAGCAAATCCGCGCTTGATTCGCTCACCCGCAGTGCCTCTCGCGAAGGCCGCGCCTTGGGAGTGCGCGCTTTCAGCGTGAATTTAGGCTGTGTTGAAACTGCCCTTCTGCGCTCCAACTTCAACGAAAAAATGGTTCCACCGCACAAAACCATCTCCGCGGAAAGCGTGGCCGCCACAATTACCGACTGCGTTGAAGGCAAGCGCGCCGATGACCAAGGCAAAATAATTTTAATGCCCAGCCCGTAAGCCACGCGCCGCCGTTTGTATCTCAAACTGCAACCAACTCACTCAACCCGCCAACACATTCAAGCGAGCAAGCAGAAAATCACCGCCGCCGTCCCGCGTCGCGGTCCATGTCGCGTTTCATTTCCTTGTCTCGAATGGCGGCGCGCTTGTCGGCCTTCTTGCGACCAACGGCCACGCCCACCAGCAATTTGGCCACGCCATTTTTAAAATACACTTTCAAAGGAACCAAAGAAGATCCCTTGGCCTGCATGGCAAATGCCAATTTCTTAATCTCACTCTTGTGCGCCAATAACCGTCGCGTCCGTAGCGGCAAATGCTGACGATCCTTGCCGGCCGGCGGATATTCCGCCACATGAACCCCATGCAATTCCAACTGAGGTGGCGCAACCCGAGCCATCACCCACCCCTCGGCAAGACTTATCTGACCTTTGCGAATACTTTTGACCTCCGACCCACGGAGCACCATGCCGCATTCAAAGGTTTCGCCAATCACAAAATCATGGCGCGCCTTGCGGTTCTCAATCTCTGGCTCGTGTGTATCTTTTGTCAATTTTTGCCTGCAATTTGCATGGTTCTTGCCTATCACCCTGGCAAGAAAATGCTCCTATCCATCTTCAAAATCCGGATTGAATCACATCACAGACTACTTGCAGATGCCGGTAGCCAAAGTGGCTCGAACAATCATTACCGAATTTTTACAATAAATTCAAAATATGCGGAATTTCTCTTGCGCAAAGGCGTAGCTGGTGGCATTAATAGAACTAATCTTGGGGTTTGTTGCAAGCGTTCAGGTACTTTTAATTAATATTCATTGTCCCCACATATAGACCCCGACAAAGAAAGTTTATGAAAATGGCTCACAATCGTATCTCTATCGTTAGCGCAACTGTCCTGCTTCTTGCCAGCGCCGTATTTGCGACTGGCACCAACAAGCAAGGCATCAAGGCCAATGTGCCTGGAACAAAGTTGGGCGCCATTGGCACAACCAACTCTTCCACAACTGCCACAAATCCGCAAGACACTGAAACCATCCAAGCCCGCTTCGCGCGCCTCTTTCCAGGCGGCGGCTTGCTTGACATTCAAGGCTCGCTTCGCCGCGTCTATGGAACCACATTCTCAACTGGCGCTTCTCCTAGCGACAGCGCCGACAAGTTCATGCGTCAATGGTCCATGTTGTGGAAAGTTCCCTACTCCCAACTAGAAAAAGTGGGTCCATTTGACGATGGCGCGCACACACTGCCGTTGGTTGCCGATGACGATGGAGAGAACACAAAGTTCACCGCCGCATATTTCCGCCAACAAGCAAGCGGCATTCCAGTATTCCGCGCCTACGGTTGGGGTCTTGTTCGCAATGAAGACAATTTCCCAATGGTTCTCGCCGGCGCAACACTGCGCAACATTGGCGACATTGAAACCAGAATTGCTGGTCAAGACTTGGATTCATCTTCCATCAACTTGGGCTTGGTGGCCAACCAAGTGCTTGGACAATTCTCAGAAGCGCCAGAGATTTCCTCGCCGCGCTACGTGATTTGGGCGGGCATTGATGAAGACGTGCGCGCCTCGCAACTTGCGGTTGAATTTAAAATCACCAGCGGCGAAGGCACTGAGAATTATCAGAAGGTTTTGTTTGTCACGGACGCCGCCACTGGCGATGTTCTTTATCGTGAAAGCATGATTTATCACGGAAGCGTGAATGTGCAAGTGAACGAATATGTCACCTCTGATTTCAAAGCCGACACCTGCGGAGTGGAAACCACGCGCGGCATGCCGTACGCCAAAGTTACAATCGGGACAACAGTTCTCTACACCAATGCAACTGGCGCTCTTACCCACACATACACGGGAACTGGTCCAGTGACCGTTGCACCAGCCATGGGTGGAAAGTATTTCACAGTCTCGGTGGGTTCTGGAACGCTCAACACAGTCGCTTCGAAAAGCGTGGCGGATGGCGCCACGGCGACATTCCTGTTTAACCCTGGCGCAGCAAATGGGGCAATTACAACTGCCCAAACCAACGTTTATGAAATGGCCAACAAAACCAGAGATATGATTTTAGCCGCTTCTCCAAGCTATCCAACCATTGCAACACAAACAGGTTTCGTTGTCCGACCCAACCGTTCCGGAACATGCAACGCCTTTTACGACGGCAACATTAATTTCTATCTGGCCGGTGGTGGATGCGCCAATACTGGCTTTGGCGATGTGGTGTGCCATGAATTTGGTCACCATGCTGTATCTAAAGCTGGCAGTGGTCAAAGTCAATACGGCGAAGGACAATCCGACGTCATAGGCGTCATGATCACTGACGCGGCAATTCTTGGCTACGGATTTCAGACCTGCTCCACAGGTCTTCGCACTGCACTCAATAACTGCACTTATTCTTCGACTGGTTGCTCTAGTTGCGGATCCGCAATCCATAGTTGCGGTCAATTACTTTCCGGCTGTGTTTGGGACTTACGTAACTCCCTTAAAGCAACATATCCAAGCGACTACCGCACGCGCCTGGCCAAGTTGTGCATCAACTCCATGCCTCTGCATGCGGGTTCCTCCACCATTCAGAATGACATCACTCTTGATTACCTCACATTGAATGACAATGACGCAAACTTGGGCAATGGCACTCCTGATTATTACGCTATCGCCAACGCCTTCAATGCCCACGGATTAACAGCGCCAGTTCTGAATTTGTTGGACATCACTCTGCCAAACGGCGCTCCAACCAGTGTCAGCCCAGATGGATCTACAGTTGTGAATGTAAACATCTCCCCGCTTAGCGGAACAATGGTGGCTGGTAGTGGAAAGTTGTTCTACAAGGACATTTCGGCTTCCACCTATAGCAGTGTGTCTTTGGCCTCAACCGGCACCAACACGTTTACGGCCACGTTTCCAACATTGCTTTGCAACTCCAACATTCAGTATTACTTCCAAGCCACGGCAACAGGTGGAACAGTGGTGACCAACCCTCAAAGTGGCACTGCTGCTCCATTTACCGCCAAGGCCGCATTGTCCTCAGCTGTGTTGATTTCTGACACCTTTGATGTTGGAGTATCTACCTTCACAGCGGGCGCGCCTGGCGACAACGCAACAACCGGAACTTGGATTCAAAGCCTAGGTTACGGCGCTGCATGCTACGGAAGCACAAAGGGCTACAGCGGAACCAAGGCGTGGATTACCGCGGCCAACGGTTGCGTGGATGTTGACGGCGGCAAGGTTTCATTGCTCAGCCCAATCGTTGATGCTTCGAGTGGCGACACGGTGGAAATTTCATTCTCGTACTACCTGAGTTACGGAACCGCAACACCAACAGATGATCCATTAGAAGTGTTCGTGAGCAATGACGGCGGTGCAAGTTGGGTGTTGATGGCTTCATACAACGTCGCCACAAGCTCCTCCACCACAACTACCACATGGAGCACCTTGAAGACATTGAATGTGCGCGATTTCGTGTCCGCTACCAGCCAAATGCGATTTAAGTGGGTGGCTTCGGACAACGGCACCGACAATGTCATGGAGGCTGGCGTGGATAGCGTGACCGTATCCACCGTGACGTGCTTGGCGCCAATTCCAGGCGATTTAAACGGTGACCGCTCGGTGAACAGCGCTGATCTTGGAATTCAACTGGGCAACTTTGGTCCCTGCACCACCACACCATGCCTTGGTGATTTCAATGGGGATAATGAAGTTAACAGCGCCGATGTTGGAGCTATGCTTGGATATTACAACTAACTATTAAGCGGTTTGGGCTGACATTATGTGAACACTTCAACGGGCGGATTTAAAAGATCCGCCCGTTTTTATGTTCCGAACTGTAAAAATCAACTCATTTTATGCTAAATATTCACAATATTTGCTATCTTTCCTTGATAATCGTTTGTCCAATTACATAATATGTGTCATAACTACGTATGAAGCAATAATCACACCCCGTTTGATCCACCACACAACTGTAGAAAGTTTGAAATACCAATGACCAACCTGCCCGCTCAATCTCGTCTCTCCCTCGTTAGTTGCGTGGCTCTCTTTGTCGCAAGCGCGGTGTTCGCAGGCACAGGAAAAAGTTCGGGATTGAAATCAAATTCCACAGGCGCAAAAGTCGGGGCAGTTGCCGCGGCCAACACATCCACCACCAATGTGGTGGATCAGAACTCAGAGACACTGCGCGCCAAATTTGCCCGGCTCTTTCCAGGCGGCGGCTTGCTCGACAGCAATGGCTCACTTCGCCGCGTGTGGGGCACAACGTTCTCGCATGGAAATTCTCCCAGCGACAGCGCCGACAAATTCATGCGCGAGTGGTCGATGTTGTGGAAGGTCCCCTACACCCAAATAGAAAAATTCGGTCCATTTGAAGATGGCGCGCACACCATGCCTTTGGTCACCGCGGACGATGGAGAATCAAGCGTGTTCACGGCCGCGTACTGGCGTCAACATGCCAGTGGCATTCCAGTGTTTCGTTCATATGTTTGGGGACTGGTCCGCAATGAGGATCAATTTCCAATGGTGCTCGCCGGCGGCACGTTGCGCAATATTGGCGACATTGAAACGCAACTAGAAGGACAAGACCTTAACGCCTCTTCAATCAATATTGGCTTAATAGGCAGTCAAGCGCTGAATCAATTTCGTTCACCTCCAGAAATGACTTCGCCGCGCTACGTGATTTGGTCCGGTCTTGATGAGGATGTTCAAACCGCGCAACTTGCTGTTGAGTTCACGGCAACGGGCGGCGGCGCGTTTGATTCGGCGAATCACCAGAAGATTTTATTCGTGGTGGATTCCACCAATGGAAATATTCTGTATCAAGAAAGTCAAATACTTCACGGCACGGTCACGGGCCAGGTGAATGAATATGTCACCACTGATTACCGCGCCGACGCATGTAGCGCCGAGGTGATTCGCGGCATGCCGTACGCCAAGGTTCTTGTTGGAAGCACCACCGTGTATACCGATACAAATGGCGCGTTCACTTCCACCTACACCGGCACTGGATCGGTTGTGGTGGCGCCAAGTTTGGTTGGAAAGTATTTCAGGGTGCTTGATCAAAGCATCTCGCTAGGAACGGTTGCCAGCCAAACTTTAAACAATGGCGGTAGTGGAACATTCTTGTTCAATCCCTCGCCGTCCATCGCAACCACGGCACAAACCAACGCCTACGAAATCGCCAACCGAACCCGCGAAATGATTCTGGCCGCGAACGCAAGTTACCCAACCATTTCCACTCAATTATCTTTTAGTATCTACACCAATATCGCCGACTCGTGCAACGCCTACTACGACGGCGCCAGCATTAATTTTTTCAGCGCCGGCGGTGGCTGTAATAACACCGCGTTTGGCGATGTGGTGGCCCATGAACTCGGACATCACCAAGTCAACTGCGCTGGAAGCGGTCAGGGCCAATATGGTGAAGGCCAGTCCGATGTGATTGGCATCATGATCACAGATCTCTCCACGCTTGGATTGGGATTCTCTAGTTGCTCAAGCGGAATTCGCAATGCCAACAATAATTGTCAATTTGTAAGTGGCCCTGACCTGTCAACATGCGGAAGTGGAATCCATGCGGCTGGCCAGTTGCTCTCTGGTTGTGTTTGGAACTTGCGTAACAGCTTCAAAGCCACCTACCCAAGCGACTATCGCTCGCGTCTGGCCAAGTTGTGCGTGAATGCCACACTGCTTCATGTGGGTTCAAGCACAATCGAAAATGATATCACCGTGGATTACCTCACCATGAACGACACCAACGGCACCATTGGTGACGGCACGCCGGACTACACCGCTATTGCCAATGCTTTCAACGCGCATGGACTGACCGCTCCTCCACTGGCGCTTCTCAGCGTTCAATTTCCAGATGGATTGCCAACCTATTCAGTTCCAACAGGAACAACTCCAGTAAAGATTTCCGTGTCCGCGCTTGGAACAACGCCAAGCAACACGGCAACCATGTACGTGAAGGCTCAGGGCGCATCTGGGTTCTCCACCATCCCAATGACCGCGCTTGGCGGCAATGTGTACAGCGCCAACCTGCCCTCTGCTGAATGCGGAACGTCTCTTTCGTGGTACGTGGAAGTTCCAACTTCGGGCGGTTTGTTGGTGCGCATGCCTGCGGAAGCCCCTGCGAGCCCTTATCAAACTGCGGTTGCGGAAAGTTTAAATGTGGTGCTTCAAGACAATGTTGAAACAAATCAAGGCTGGGTATTGGGAGTCACAACCGACACCGCCACGTTGGGCAAATGGGTGCGAGGCGATCCAATTGGAACGCAATTCCAGCCTGAAAATGATCACACAGAAAATGGTGTGAATTGTTTCTTCACCGGCCAAGGCACGATTGGCGGCGCGGTTGGTGAGGCGGATGTTGATAATGGACGCACCACTCTAATGACACCTGTTTTCGATCTCACTGGATTTGAACAGGCGACTCTGTCCTTCTGGTATTGGTATTCAAACAATGGCAGTGGCAATCCCAACGAGGACGCCTTCTTGGTGCAGGTTAGTAGCACGGGCGGAGCGCCATGGATTCAGATGGAAGCCATCAATACCAATCTAAATGCGTGGGCTCTGAAACAATACCAATTGACTGATTACATACCGCTCAGTGCCGATGTGCGCGTTCGATTTATCGCGCTGGATGAGGGCGCGGGCGGAAGTTTGGTGGAGGCCGCTGTGGATGATGTTTTCATCGGCGCGGTGAATTGCCCTTCAGTATTGTTTGGCGATCTCAACAATGACGGATCTGTCAACAGCGCTGATCTTGGAATTCAACTGGGCAACTTTGGCATCTGCACCACCACGCCTTGCCTGGGTGATTTGAATTCCGATGACGTGGTGGACAGTTCTGATACTGGCCTGTTGCTCGCAAATTTCAACTAAGACTCTGCAGTAGGTTGAAGGCTGGAGATATTGGTTTGTTGTTGGATACGTTGCGGTAAAATCCCCACAATCATTGGTTGAAACAGATGAATTCACGCGGGCGATGTCCAACAAGGCGTCGCCCGCTTTCTTTTTTAAATAGCGTTCTCTATATGGGTTTTTTGGCTAAACTCTTTATCCCGTGAAATCGGGAATTGGCCCTGGTGGCGAAATTGGCAGACGCGCCAGCTTGAGGTGCTGGTGGGAGCAATCCCTTGGAGGTTCGAGTCCTCTCCTGGGCATTTGGTTTGTTTGTATATGGAGCGAGATATGAGCGATACGGTGACACACGAAACTTCTGTGACCGACGTTTGCGAATCATCGCTACGCATCAACGAAACTTTTTTCTCCATTCAAGGCGAAAGCACATTCGCCGGAAGGCCGTGCTTTTTTATTCGCTTGACTGGCTGTCCACTTCGTTGCGCTTGGTGCGATACCAGTTACGCGTTTCGTGAAGGCGCTCCGCGCTTGGTGAGCTCACTTGTGAAAGAGGCCGTGGCTTCGCGTTGCGACTTGGTTGAGGTCACTGGCGGCGAGCCATTGGCGCAAGCGGCGTGCGTTGATCTGGTGCGCGGATTGTGCGACGCCGGCTTGACCACGCTCATTGAAACTTCTGGAGCGCTTGATATTTCGCCGCTCGACGCGCGTTGCATACGCATCATGGACTTGAAGTGCCCAGCGAGTGGCGAGTGCGGGCGCAACTTGTGGAGCAATATCGATCACCTGAAGCCGCATGACGAAATTAAATTTGTCATTGCCGATCGGGGCGATTATGAGTGGGCCAAGGACGTGTTGAACAAGCACGCACTGGGCGCGAAAGTGAATTGCGTCTTGATGAGCGCGGCGTGGGCGCAGGCAAAAAATGCTGATATTGCGGGGTGCGTGGGGCTTGATCCAAAGTCCCTCGCCGAATGGATTTTGGCGGATGCCCTGCCCGTGCGCATGCAAACGCAATTGCACAAATTAATTTGGCACCCAACCACGCGCGGGGTTTGAAACTGGTTAAGTGTGGAATTTAATTTCACCACAAGGGTGATATTGTTTACTTCAATAAATCGCCGCAGTGATTTAGTAAATCCAACCTTCAATCGTGGCCGTCGCGGGTGGAATCCACTGCAGTGGTTCAGTCAGAAGAATCATGGCGTCAAGCAGGTCGCCCTCCTCATCGTCAATGGCTTCTTGCCCCATTCGATCTGGAATGCGCAGATGCTCTTGATCAAGGGTGCGCAGTAAGCGCTCGCGCAATTGACGCGGCGGAATTCCGGCGCCCTTGTAGCCGTGATCGGGCATGCCGGAAAATTTCAGAATGCTCGCGGGGCAACCTTCGCACACGGTGACTTGGTTTTTGGGGTGACCGTTATGCACGGGCTCAATGCGAATGCCGGCCTCGGCGAGTGGCTTGAGCACTTCGGCGATCAAAGTCCATGTCTGTTTGAAGACGCGCAAGTTCATTGGCGCCATGGGCGTGCGGAAAATTTGATCGCACACACGCTTGGGTTCTTGACGCGACACTTTGCGAATGGCGGTGCGCCACAAGCGCGGATCTTTGAATGATTCCATCCATGTGACCATGCCGCTCCATGTGGGCGCCACATCAAATTGGCGCAATGATTCCAGGGCAAGGCCAAATGGCGCGTCGATGCGGAACAAGTGTGGTTGACCGTCTTTGGCGCATTCCAGAATGTGGCGTAACAAACTGTTGCGGTCCATGCGACCCTTGGAGCGAATGGGTTCGTGGCGCTTGAGCAAGTCGCGCTCTACCACGCGTATTTTGGCGGCGCCACCAGAGGAAGCGCCAGAGAAATCTATGCCGTGCAGGATCATGGGGTGTGTATTTAATTTTGTCCGCACTGGGATTGCGACTTGCCGCATGGACAACAGCCGCCCATGCTTGGCGCGTTCGATGCGCCGGCGCTTGTTCCCGCCACTGCAAAGACGCTGTGGCGGCGCGTGAACTTTCTATTTGTTCCCGCGGGATCAAACACAGGCTTGTCGGCGTCAGCCATGGGTCGCAACAACTCAATCACTTGCTCGTCGGTGTCATTGATGTATTCGTAAATGGGCATACGGTTGCATTCTATGGGCGTTGGCGCTTTGGTTTGGTGATGCGTTTGATAAATGGTTTTGCCACCGGACGCATGGCGGGCTTCACGCCACTTTGCGGCGCTGGCTTTGCGAATGGGCGCGTGACTGGTGGAGCGAACGGTCGCGTGAATTTTTTCGCGGCTGGGTTGCTCAGACTTTTTTCGAAAGGACGCGTGAATGTTTTGCCAGCGGTCGTGGTTGCTGGCTGGGCCGCGGGTTCCTCTTCGCCGCGCTCATCTGGCCGAGTGCGCGCGGTGGTTGGCTTATAAGCGGCCTTACGAAGGCTGGAAAATTCGGCGACGGAAAGTTCTCGCCACGCGCCGACGGTCACGCCGCGCAATTGCAACGGACCAATCGCGGTTTGGCGCAAGCGCTTCAGTGGATAGCCAATGCGTAGCATTGTCAGCCTAATTTCAGTGTTTTTTCCGTCGCGGATTTCCATCAATAAAGTGGTGCGGCCCAACTCGCGGTTGAGCACTGTGACGCGCGAACGCTTCTCTGGATCCATGCTCATACTGCGCTTGATTGGAAACAACGCCGCCTCAATGGTGGCCACGGCCGCGTCATCAAGTCGACCAGCGACAACCAACTCAAATGTTTTGGACACCTCGTAGCGCGGATGCGTCAAGCGATTGGCAAACTCGCCATCGTTGGTCATCAGCACCAAACCGCTGGCGTCAATCTCCAATCGCCCCACTGGAAATAATCTAGTTTGCAACGGGTGTTGCACCAAATCAATCACCCTGCGGCGGCCGTCAGGGTCAACATTGGTGCAGACAATTCCCTTGGGCTTGTGCAACATAATGTAGACATGCGGATCGGCGCCACGAATGACACGACCGTCCACTTCAATTTTATCTTTTTCCGCGTTCACCCAGGCGGGCAGAGCGTCAAGAATAATGCCATTCACGCGTACGCGCGCCTGCGCCACCAATTCCTCGCACTCGCGTCGACTGGCCACGCCCGCTTGCGCTAGCACTTTTTGAATGCGTTCACCGCGGCGGTCGTCGGTGAATGGATGCGCGGTGCTTGATCGGCGTTTCATGGGTCGCCCATGGTAGACACTTGTTTGCCCGTACACTTTGCGCATGAATGAATTCCGCCACGCTTTGCCAGAAAACTTCATCCTGCGTTTGGCTCGATTCGGGCGTTTTTTGCGCTTTTGCGTGAATTGGATCGCCAAGGACCGCGCCACGCAAATGGCCAGCGCGCTGGCCTATCGAACCTTGATTGGTCTACTGCCCGTAGTGATTGTGGCCACGCTGATTTTTAAAGCGGTTGCGGGACAAAATTTCACGCAGTTGGTCAAGCAAGGATTGGACGCGCTTGGTCTTGAGGAAATTAAAATTGTTCCGCCAGGGTCCACGCAAGAACAAGTGAGCTTAAGTTCGTGGCTTCTTGAAATTATTTCTGGCGCCTCCAAACTTGATTTGTCCGGACTTGGAATTGTTGGCGCCAGCATTCTGTTGTTCAGTTCAATTTGGGTTGTCATTACCATCGAGGAAAGTTTCAACATGATTTGCCGCGCCACGCACGGGCGAAGTTGGGTGCGGCGCTTTATCACTTACTGGTTCGCGCTGACCGCCGGACCACTTCTATTGGGCGCACTTCCAATTGTTGGCGCCTATGTCACCAAGTCGGCGGACATGTTGCCCAATTGGGGCTGGCTCTTGTGGGTGGTCCGATCCATGTGGGGATTTTTTGTGTTGTGGGTGTTGTTGCTATTGGTGTACACCGCCGTTCCCAGTTCGCCCCCACGCTTTCGTTTTGCGGCAATGGGCGCGCTTTTTAGCTCAATTGGACTTTTGCTGGGGCAACATTTTCTGGGCGTCTATGTCAACAAAACTTTAAGTTTAAGTTTGATTTATGGATCGCTGGGGTTGGTCCCAGTGTTCATGTTCTGGCTGTACGCCATGTGGCTTATTGTGCTTGGCGGTTTACAAGCGGCGGTTCTATGGGATGTCTTTGGCAACCGTGGTTGGGAGCAACTCTCACTCGATGAAGGCCCCACACTTGCCGATCCTGGGGTCGCCGTTGCCATCATGCAACAAGTAGTGAACAATTATAAAAATGAAACTCCCGCGACATTGATCAGCATTTCAAAATCGGTTGGCTTGTCAAACGCGGTCACGCATATGTTGCTTGAACGCCTGCTTCAACGCGGGCTTCTGTTGTATGTCGCCGACGGTGAGAAATATGTGCCCGCAAAACCAGCCTCGGAAATTCTGCTGGCCGACGCACTGCGTGTAGGATTTGAATCATGTAGCGCAGGATTGGGCAAAATTGATCCGTCGCTTCAAGAACTTCGCGACGCGCAAGTGCAAGCGCTTTCCAAGCGGACGTTGGCGCACACCACGTGATCATGTCTTCGCCTCTTGCGCCAATGAGGTGATGTGAATGAAAAACCCATCCAAAGCCCTACATTACAGGCGAAATCGAACCACTTCGTTGTTCAACGCCCCCACCGAATTTTTCATTTGGTCGGCGGCCTTGGTGAATTCACCAAGTGATTGAATGGTGACTTTTACGTTGTCGGACAAGTTGCTCATGGCTTCACCAATTTGTTTGGCGCCCAAGTTCTGGCTGTTCATGCCTTGGTTGACACTTTCAAATTGATTCTTCATCACCTCAACACTTTCAATAATCGTGGTCAATGTTTGTCCAACGGTTTCCACTTGGTTTACGCTGTTGGTCACCTGCGATGCGAACTTATCCATTTCCATCACGCCAGTTGAAACGGCGCTTTGCATGTGCTTGACGGTGTGTTCAATATCCAAAGTGGCGGAGGCGGTCTGATCCGCAAGGCGTCGAATTTCTCGCGCCACCACCAGGAACCCGCGACCATGTTCGCCGGCTTTCTCTGCTTCAAGAGCGGCGTTCACGCTGAGCAAATTGGTTTGATCCGCGACCTTGGTAATGGTGACAACCACTCCGGAAATATCCTTGGTCTTGGAGTTGATCTGCTCCAGTTTTTCAGAAATGGAAGCGCTTTGATCGGCCAAGTGCTGCATGACGGATTTCATTTCCACCAGACCACTGCGGCTGGTGGCCGCAAGTCCGGCGGAATTCTTGGCCACGCCTTCCACTTCGCTCATTGTGCTCACCAACTCATTTCCAGTCACGGTAATTTGGCGCACCGCCGCGGCAATTTCCGTTGTGGACGCGCCGAAATGATGAATGGTGGTCTCTTGCTGTTTGCTTGTGGCGTACATTGCCACCGCGGTGCCACCAAGTGAATCAGTGGCGTTCTTCACGCCACTCAACACGGAAGCGATCTTGTCTACAAATTGATCTATATAGCCCGCCAAAATGCCAACTTCATCCTTGGATTGAATATTCAGGCGCACGGTTAAATCCGCGTCGGCCTCTGCCATGCTTTGCATTCGAGTGGTGACCGCGGCAAGCGCCTGCAACACGCCTTTCAAAATGACTGCGCCAATGATTGCCACCAAACTAAGAACGACCGCCGCAACAATAATTCCCAGCACCCTTCCTTGATCTACAGTCTCTCGCGCTTCTGTTTCATGCTGAGCAACTTCCGCTTCGGCGGCGGCAACGGCCTTTAAAATAGATGATCGATGCGCTTCATACAGTGGATTCAGTTGATCCATGGTTATGGCTAAAGCCATCGCTTGGTCGCCGCGATCAATTGCGGCCTTCCAGTCACCGTGGATAATTTGAAAAAAGCTTTCCGCGGGGCGATATGAATCTTGCAGTAATTCACGCGCCACAACGCCTGCGTTGCCTAGCGCATTGAGCGACATTTTTTGCGCCCATGCGGCGTGGACATCCTGGTATTGCTTTTCCAAATTCTCAAGTGCAGTGTTCAAATCCTTCAATGCCTCGGGCGTTTTCGCTCCGTTCATTTGGCACACCACCAGATAGGGTTCGACAATAAATTGTGAGGGCGGAAGAATGTCTGCAATCAGATCTTTATCACGCGCAAGCTGTTGATATATGGGGCCGTTCACCATGACCTTGGTAATATTTATGTGCCCGACCACAAAAAGCGCCACAAATCCCAGCACAACAATTATTCCAATCAGTGCAAATCTGCTACGAAATTTCATTATGCCTGCATGGTAACC
>CALFOZ010000125.1 GCA_937919205.1 uncultured Planctomycetia bacterium | reverse complement strand
CTTGCGCGCGCTTACCAGCGACGCGGACGGAGCGCAACGCGTGGCATTCACGCCCATGTGGAGTACCACGCGTTCTTGGTTTACTAAAAAACTAGCTCAGCTACCCATAGAAACCCACGCCGACGCCGCTGGAAATTTGTGGAGCACATTGCGCGGCGAATCTTCCAAGGAACTTCTCATTGGCGGCCACATGGATTCCGTTCCCAACGGCGGCTGGCTTGACGGCTGTCTCAATGTGCTTGCAGGTTTGGAAATTCTTCGGCGCATCAACACGCAGTTCAACGGCAAGCCGCCCATCACTATTCGCCTGGTGGATTGGGCCGACGAAGAGGGCGCGCGCTTTGGAAAAAGTTTGTTTGGTTCCTCCGCATGCGCCGGTTCGCTTGACATGGATGAGGCGCGCGTGCTCACAGACAAAGATGGAATCACACTTTCCGCGGCGCTGAAAAATGTCGGCATTGATTTTGAGCGCGTGAAAGACAGCCACGTCGAACTTAAAAATGCCGCCGCATACATGGAGTTGCATATCGAGCAAGGACCTGTTTTGCTCGACAAAAACCTCGCTCTTGGCACGGTGCTTGGAACGTACGGCGTTGAGCGCCACGCCATTACTTTTCACGGCCAGGCCGCGCACTCTGGCAGTACTCCCATGAATCGCCGGCGCGACGCGTTTCTTGCCGCCGCACGCATGGGTCAAGAAATTTACGCCATCACAGAAAAGTTTGGCGGCGTGTGCACCATTGGTTCATGCACCACCAAGCCAAACATTGTCACCAGCGTGGTGCAGGATTGCCGCATCACTCTTGATCAGCGCCACCTTGATCCCACTGCGCTTGCCAACATGTTGCGCGCCGCGCGCGAGGCTAGTGAAAAGTTTGCGCGCGAAGGAAATGTGTCCGTGCATTGGGATCGCTTGTGGGAGATCGAGCCCATTCCGTTTCATCCGCAACTATTGGATCTATGCGACGCGGCGATTACAGAAACCACGGGCACGCAATTTCGTTTGCCGTCTGGTCCACTGCACGACGCGGCGTCCATGGCGCAAATTAGTATTCCAACCATCATGATGTTTGTGCAAAGTCTTCACGGCATCAGCCACAACAAAATCGAGGACACTCTTGAAGAACACATTCAAGCTTCCGTGGTCGCCTTCGACGCGCTCGCGGATAAAATCATGAAATGGATCGTCGCGGCCAAGTAATTCATGGATTTGCGCCCAAAATTGGGTTCAAAATAAAAATTTTACAAGAAGCCATCGTAATTCAAGCGGATTTCATGTAGTATTGGCGATCCAACGAGGGGCGAATTTCATCGCTCTCAACAAAAACATCTCGTGGACAAGCCAATTCGGCTTGATATTCGAAAGGCACCTTTGTCTCTATTTTCAACACTCGGTTTAGACGATTCGACACTTCGCATGCTTGCTGAGGAGGGTTACACCACGCCCACCGACATTCAGGCTCAAGCAATTCCACCGGCCCTTGCGGGCAAGGATGTTCTGGGCATTGCCCAAACTGGCACCGGCAAAACGGCGGCGTTCGCGCTTCCAATTATTCAGAAATTACAAAACGAAAAGCTTTCCAAGAAAATGTTCGAGCCACGCGCGCTCATTCTTTCTCCAACGCGCGAGCTCGCGGCGCAAATCGCCGAAAGTTTCGCCACCTATGGTCGCGGCACCGGCCTGCGTCACACGGTTATTTTTGGTGGAGTCAGCCAGTATCACCAAGAGCGCGCGCTTGAGCGTGGCGTTGACATTCTTGTGGCCACGCCCGGCCGCTTGATTGATTTAATCGATCAAGGAATTATTTCTCTCGCGCACATTCACACATTTGTTCTTGATGAAGCCGACCGCATGCTCGACATGGGTTTCATTGATCCCATTCGCGACATCGCCAAAATGCTCTCTCCTAAGCGGCAAACACTGCTGTTTTCAGCCACCATGCCGCCAGCCATCGCTGGACTTGCTGGTTCATTGCTCAACAATCCAGTGCGTGTTGCGGTGCACACCGTGGCTAGCGCCGCGCCAAAGATTGAGCAACTTCTGTATCAAGTTTCGCGCGACCGCAAGTTCGCTCTGCTTGGCCACATTCTGAAGGACCCCGAGGTCAAGCGCGTGTTGGTGTTCATGAAGACCAAGCACAATTCAGACAAGGTCACCAAGCGCCTGCGCTCGTGTGGCGAAAAAGCCGACACCATTCACGGCAACAAGGCGCAGAGTCAACGTACCAAAGCGCTTGATGGTTTCCGTTCGGGTCGCACGCGTGTTCTTGTGGCAACCGATGTCGCCGCGCGCGGACTTGACGTGGACGCCATCACGCATGTGATCAATTACGATTTGCCAATTGACGCCGAGGCTTACGTGCATCGCATTGGTCGCACTGGCCGCGCGGGCGCCACTGGAATTGCGATCGCGTTCTGCGACGATTCCGAGCGCAATCTTTTGCGCAATGTTGAGCGTCTTATTCGCAAGCCCATTCCCCGTGGCAAAATGCCTGCGGAATTGCCTGAAATGAAGCCAGTTGCTGGCGCCGTGGTGGAAGATTCAGACGACGGGGAACGTGGTGGCCGCAGAAGTCGCGAAGGTCGCGGTCGTGGTGATCGTGGCGCAACGCGCGATGGTGGTCGTCAACGCAATCGTGGCACGCGCCGCGATGGCGCGGACCGCGGCGGCGATCGGCGCCCTCGTGATGAAAGTGCTGGCCGCATTGGTGGCGGCGATGGCCGTGTGTCTACTTCGCAACCGCGTGACGCGGCGAGCGATGGTGTTGATCGACCAAAGCGTGAGCGTGCTCCTGTTGTTCGTGAGCCGGCGTTTCCTACGGATCGACAAGATCAACCAGATGATGTGAGCGTGCGCAAGGAATATCCGCGCAGCGCGTCAACCGGTCCACGCACTCCGCGAGTTGCTGCCGATGCAGGCGCTGGTGATTCCGCCGGCGCCGCTGCAAAGCCGCAAGGCAAGAAATCATTCGCCGAGCGCGCGTTTGAAAAGAAAGCCTCTGGCAAAAAGCCGTTTGAGAAAAAAACGTTCGGCGAGAAAAAAGATTACGGCAAGAAAACATATTCGCCGCGCACACCGCATCCACTTTCAGCGCGGGTTGAAGGCGAGGCTGTCGGCGGTGAAGCTGGTGGTAATGATGGCGGCAATGATGGCGGTGAAGCCGTAGACCATTTTGGCGACAACGACGGCGCGAATGTGGCCCGTGGCGCAGGCGCATCTGAAGGCGCACGCGATGGCGGTCATGTTGGCTTTGGCAAGCGCGGTGGCTTTAAAGAAGCCAAACCACGCGGTTTTGCCGGTGCCCCAAGTGGCGGCGGCGCAGGCGGCGGATTTAGAAAGGGCGCGCCAAGTGGCGGCTCATCAAGCGGCGGCGGATTTAAAAGCGGCGGCGGATTTAAAAAGAGTGGCGGCTTTAAAGGCGGCTCTGGCGGCTCCGGCGGCGGCTATCGCGGCGGCGCATCAAGTGGCGGCGCAAGTGGTGGTTCCGGCGGCGGCTATCGCGGCGGCGCATCAAGTGGCGGCGCAAGCGGCGGTTCCGGCGGTGGCTATCGCGGCGGCGCATCAAGTGGCGGTGCAGGCGGCGGTTCCGGTGGCGGCTATCGCGGCGGCGCATCAAGTGGCGGCGCTGGTGCAGGTGGCGCAGGCGGATCACGCGGCGGCTCTGGCGGCGGATTTAAAAGTGGCGGCGGTTTCAAAGGCGGCGGATTTAAAAAGGGCGGCTTTAAAAAAGCGGGCTTTAAAAAATCAGGCGGCTTTCAAAGCGGCCCACGATAATTTGCAAGCCTGCCGTCAACATAATCTCCGTTGGCAATGACACTGAAAGCGTAAAGCATTCAAGGCATGTCATTGGCAGTGCCCGTTTCAAACTTGATCACACCAAAGTATTCTTGATTGACGCGTAGGTCATCCAATATTGGCGTTAAATGTGGACGCGACCTTGATGTGTCAAGGCGTGAAACATTCACCGCGCTCAAAGTCGCGGTCACTTCAATGGTGCTTGCGCTTGGTTGTGCGGTATTCCATGCGCCCAATGCGTTGAAGGTGTAATTTGCTTGTGAAGGCGCCGTGAGCAACAGTAGATTTGCCGCATTTTCAGGGCTATTTCCCTGATTGCTGATCACAGCATTCTTTCGTGTTGGCGCGCCGCTGGTCGAACTAACCTGAAGCGGCGCGCCAAATTGTCCTGGTTCAACCATGTCGGCGCGCGCATTGCTATTCAGCGCGGCGGTCATTGCCACAATCGCGATTTGCATGATTGTCAGTGTGCAAGCAACGCGCTTTGAAAGCAGACGCGCGCTGGCATGTGTTCGCAAAATCAACATATTAAATTGTTCCATGAGCGTAAGCATGGCGGCCGCTTGTTCACAACGTGCTATCCATTTGCAATTGTGCGTTTAAGAATTGGTCAACAACGTGTGGCGCGTCGCGCGCATGTCGGCTTTGCGTCAAATGTGATTTGTGAAAGCAACTGAATCGTGTTTTAAAATTTATATTCGCAAGAACACAATGCGTCTTTCTGTAAACGCAAATCACAAATCACAAATCGCAAATCACAAATCACAAATCACAAAAAAGCAACCGCCTTCATTTTCATGGAGGCGGTTGGAAGTTGTTGTGAAAGTAATCAATCGCAAACTTAGCGTCGTCTACGCGCGATCAAACCAGCCAAGCCAAGCAACGCAATCGCGCCTGGAGTTGGAATAATGGCGGTACCAAGTGAGCCAGTGTCACCAGAGCTGGTGAAAGTCACTTGCGTACCAATGGTGCCAACAGAGCTCACGAGGCCGTTGTAGGACGGATCAACCGCGCCGGTTGCCGCGTTGTAACCCCAAAAGAAGGTCTTGCCTGCGGTCGCCGCGCCAAAGGAAACACGCGTTGCTTCTGCGGCAGTAGCGTCAAACAGAATCACGCCATCGCCACCCGAGGACAGACTGATTCCACTGCCGCTGTAATAGCCAACCTGCACGCCAGACAAGCCACCCCAAAACGTCTTGAAGGAATTCACTGCGGCGCCAGCAACTGACTCAATAAAGATCACTGATTCGCCAGCGCCAATTGAAGTGATGCCACTGAGAGCAACAGCTTTTGTAATATCGAATGAGTTGTCATCCATCTTCCAGCCAGACATGCTGATAGCACTTGAACCATAATTGGTGATTTCAAGGAAATCACCAGTTGGCGAGCCACCGCCAGCGCTTGAACTCATGACCTCTGTGATACGAAGGTCAGCCAATGCTGAACTTGATATTGCAACCAATGTTGTGGTGATCAATAAAGACGAAAGTGATTTCATGAAGAGACTCCTAGAAGGGGAATAGGAAAGAAAGGGATGTAAGAGAGGGACTCTTACTGCAGATAACATGCACCACATTTGTGATGGTTCGCCATATTCTGTGTTTGGAATTTGTTAAGAATTAGTAAATGTATGTTTGACATTTTAGCCTGTAAAAAGCAACCGCCCCCATTTTCATGGAGGCGGTTGGAAGTTGTAAAGTCAATCAAGTGCAAACTTAGCGTCGACGACGGGCAACCAAGCCAGCCAAGCCGACCAAAGCAACGGCGCCTGGAGATGGAACTGGGAGCACTGCTCCATTCACGCTGATGTTGTCAATGCGATTTGTTCCGGTTGTTGTGCTTGTACCAGCTGTAACCACCTGGAACCGAATGATTACGCTGGCTTGGTTATCTGCTGCGCTAGCCAACGATGCAAAGCTTGAAGTTGTAACAGGCACCGTTGCACTCCAACTCACTTGATTCACCGTATAGGATCCAAGTGAGCTAAATGTCGAGCCACCATCAACACTCAAGACTGCTTCAAATCCAGCAGGACCGGTGCCACTACGTGTTTGCTCCCAAGCTACTGAAACGCTGCTATAGCCAGTAGTAGCCAAGGAGATTTGGTAGTAGTCGCCAACATTCCAAGCGTTGGAACTCAATGCATAAGTGCTGCCGTTTCCAGCTGGTGAAGACCAGGCTGTTAAGGCGGAGGAGTGAGTGCCACTGAGCATGCTTCCAGACACCAGTGCGCCCAAATTAGCGGCGCCGTAACTGTATGTTGCCGCTGTTGTCGCTGTAACTGCTGTTGGCATGGTCCAACCAGCTATGACATCGGCCGAGGCGGCTGAAGCAGTGGCGATCACGGCAGAGGCGATCAATAAAGACGAAAGTGATTTCATGAAGAGACTCCTAAAGGGGAAGGGAAAAGAACGAGATATAAGAGACGACTCTTATTGCAGGGAAGATGCACCACATTTGTGATGGTTCTCACAATTGCGTGTTTCTAAATTGCTAAGAGTGCGTGAATGTCGCCATGCAATTTCTTGACGTGATCCACGCAATGACTTTGATTACAATGTATTTGCGCAGATTTCCCGCGCCTAACCAAGGACTCCACCATGACAAGCAATACACCAGCAAATAATTCGTCCAACAATTCCAACAACAATTCCGACGCGCAGAAAAAATCAACCCTTGGTGCAAAGTCTGGCGGCGTCTTTGGCGCTGGATTGGATAACGCAGGCAAACCCGCGGCGTTTAACTTTGGTGGCGCGGCTGGAACACCATTTCATGGCAAGGGATCAACATTTGGTGGCGGCAAGGGCGCCAACAAAGGCGGTGGCAAACGCTCGGCGCCCGCTGGTGGACAAAAGCGTTCGGGCGCCGGCGGCGCGCGCGGTCGCTAAAAATTTTCTAAATTTATCTTGGCGTGATCTTCTCAATGCCACCCATGTGTGGACGCAATACAAGCGGGACATTCACGGATCCATCAGCGTTTTGATTCAATTCCAAAATTGGAATCAGCACGCGCGGACTCGCAAGCACCGTGTTGTTCAGCGCCCACGCAATATGAATTTTGCCATCGGCGTCGCGGTAGCGCAAGTTCAAGCGGCGACATTGAAAATCACCAAGACGGCTGGCGGAATGCGTCTCACCCCATTCGCCGCTTGGAACGCCGTCGGCGCCAACATCGCCGCGGCCTGGCATCCAACATTCAACATCAATCATGTCCTCATTCTTCATGCCAAGGTCGCCGGTGCAACATTGCAGTAGGCGATACGGCAGTGACAATCCTTGCAAAATCATTTCCACCGTCTCCAACATGTGTTTGTGCCAGCCGCGACTTTCCGTGTCGTCGGCGCGACAAATCACAACTTGTTCCACCTTGTCAAATTGATGAATGCGATACAGGCCCGCGGTGTCCTTGCCCGACGCGCCGGCCTCGCGGCGAAAGCAAGTGCTTTGCGTTGTGTACTTCAGCGGCAGTTGCTCAATCGGAATAATTTCGTCGGCGTGAAAGCCCATTAGGCCAACTTCGCCGGTGCCCGTAAGAAATAAATCGTGGCCAGCGCCGCGGCGCGACTCTTCAATGTGATAGGCCTGATCGCGGCCAAACGGAAAGAAGCCCGTGCCTTGCATGCACTCTTCCTTCACGATCACGGGCACGCCCATGGCGGTAAACCCGCGCTTTTCCGTTATAAAGTCAAAGGCGTAGCGAAGCGCGGCCTGGTGCAATTTCATGCCAAGGCCAGTGAGCACATAGTGGCGCGTGCCCGCGGTCTTCACGCCGCGTTCAAAATCAACAAGGCCAAGGTCGCGCACCAATTCCAAATGCGTCTTTGGTTTGAAGCCACGCTGACTTTCAAAACTTTTCGAAGGATCAAAGTGCGGCGCGTTCCAGCGGCGAATTTCTTTGTTGTCCTCGGCGCCGGCTCCAACAGGAACATCGGCGGCGGGCGGTTGCGGAATACGGAGCATTAAGTCGTGCCACTTTGGTCCAGTCTCCGCCAGTTGCTTGTCCAGTTCGGCGGCCTCCAATTTTAATTCCGCGGGGCGGCGTTCCAGTTCCTTTAATTTTGTTTCAATCGCTGTACGCTCCGCGCCGGTGGCGGATTTCAACTGCCCCTTCAAGCGGCCAAGTTCGGGTCCCATCTCTTTGCTAAATTTATTTTGCTCGGCGCGTTTCACTTCAACGGCGCCAGTCAACTCGCGGCGACGCGTGTCAATGGCAAGCAACTCGTCAATGTTCACATCGGCGCGCTTCAGGCGCACACCATTTTTAAATCGTTCTGGGTCATCACGCAGTGCTTTGATGTCAATCATGGAATGAGCGAGTGTAGAAAAAAGTGGCGGATGTGTTTGGTGCATGCCAACAACGGGCGCGAGGTTGATTGCCAGCAGAATGGTCAGCAGAATGGCCAGCAGAATGACAGACCAAATTGCAAGCAGAATCTAGGGAGAATTTGGGCGGCGATAGCTTGGCGCCGCGGCCCATCGCATGGTGTCGGCCAATGTGTCCCAGTAGGTTCGATCAGGATTTCCAATGAATTTAGCCGCGGTATGGTGGCGCCCAACCATCACCCGGTCGCCAGTGCTCAGCGGAACAATGGCTTGCCCGTCAAGCACCAACGCGGAACCGTCATTGGCGCGCATCACTTCAATCATAATTTCCAAATGACTCGCGGTCACAATGGGTCGAAACGCCAAACTGTGCGCGCAGATTGGAGTGACAATCATGGCTTCAAGATCGGGTTGCACAATCGGTCCGCCCGCGCTCACGTTGTAGGCGGTGCTTCCAATCGGAGTCGCCACAATCACGCCATCGCCCAGCAAGTCCGGACCTTGGTCACGCCCAAATGAAAGTTTTAATTCGATCATGCGAAACGGAGTGCCCGCGGTCACGGCGGCCTCGTTAATGGCAAGTCCTTCATGCACCAAGTCGCCTCGCGCATTGCGCACAATTGCATCAAGCACCATGCGGTTGCGCACAATGGCGTCGTGCCCAAAAATCATCGGAGCGTGTTGGCGTAGTGAATCCAAATCAAACTCCGCCAAGAATCCAAGACGGCCAAAGTTCAGACCCACCATGGGTACGCCGCGGTCAAGCAAGCGGCGGCACTGCGCAATCAACGTTCCATCGCCGCCAAGCACAACCACTAAATCAAAGATCGTTCGCGGCGGAATGGGGCGCAGATCGGCCTCCAATTCCTCCACAATGCGGCCATGCGGCGTGATAATTCGGCGCACTTCCTCAATGGCCTCGGGCACGCCTTTGCGCCGTCTATCCGCGATAAGAAGAACATCTGTCATGTGTGGTTTTCCAACGTTACGCCACCAAGCCCTTGGTCAGGCGAAGGAACGCGGTCTCTAAGTCCGCCTCCGCTTGTTGCATTGAATTTATACGAAATCCCGCCGTGACGAGGCGGTTGGGCAAATCGCTCACCGACACCGATGAGTCCATGTCCAAGGTCACCTCGATGCGCGTGCGACCCTCGCTGGTTTTTAATTCCACCAAGTTCACGCCCTTCACCTTGCGCAACAGTTCGGCGGCGGCCTCGGGTCGCTCGTCCACCACAATCTTCACTAACGCTCCCACATGCGCGCGTGACAAGACATCCTTCATGCTGCCTGCGAACACCAACTTGCCGCGCTCAATAATGCCAACGCTGGTGCACAGCTCCGCCAGCTCCGGAAGAATGTGGCTGGAAATTAAAATTGTTTTTCCCATGCGTAGCAACTCCTTCAGCAGTTCGCGCATTTCAATGCGCGCGCGCGGGTCTAGGCCGGAGTTTGGCTCATCCATTAAAAGCACTTTGGGATTGTGCAACAACACGCGCGCCACGCTTAGCCGTTGTTGCATGCCACGGCTCAGCCCATTCACCTCGGTCAATGATTTACTGCGCAAATCCGTCAATTCCAAAACGTCTTGCACCGTTCGAAATCGCTCATTGCCGTGAATGCCGTAGCAGGCCGCGAAAAATTCCAAGTATTCGCTCACGGTCATTTCCTCATAGGCGCCCATGAAATCCGGCACATAGCCAATCAACGGGCGGATTAAATTATTTTGATACCCAATGGTCTTGCCGTCCACGCGCGCCTCGCCCCAGGTTGGCTTCAGCAGAGTGGCCAAAATTTTAATCGTGGTGGTCTTGCCCGCGCCGTTGGGGCCAATGAAGCCAAAGCACTCGCCAGCTTCAATGGACAAATTTAAATTGTCCAAGGCGATCAAGTCGCCATATTTTTTTGTGAGGTTGACTGTTTCAATCATCGCCACGATGAACTCAGGGTACGGGAAGTGGCGGCCAAAAGATGGCCGCGTCATCTGGCAGGGGAATGATGTAGCGAACTAGCACGTCGCCGGTGCTATTGGGAATCTTGCCCGCCAATGTGAACGGAACCGGAGTGGAAACATTTTCCAACTTGCCCAAGACAATCAAGCAGGGTTGCGTGAGCCAGCGCGAAAGATCAATGTTTTTCCCAACTTCGCGCGTGACCCGCACCGGATTGGGCGCGTCGGGCGGATTTCTTTGATACGCCGGCGGCTGAAGCATTTGATACAGCGACAGCATTTCCATGTTTGTTTGCCATCGCCTTGCCTCAAAGACATCCTTCATTTGCCCTGGAATAATTGCCTGGGCTTTTTGAAGAAGTGGTCGTTGATACAGCGCAAAAATTTCCTGTGTCAACGAGCCGGTATTTAATTTCCCGGGGTCGCTTGGTCCGTTGGGGTAAAGCAATTTGGCCACGTCAATTTCTTGATCGGGCATCCAATCAACGGCAAGCACAAACATGCGCCCCGCATTCGGAAGCGGATCGCTTGGTTGCAACGTAAGGCGCGCCTCTCCTTGCCATTGTTGCGTTTGAAATTGAAATGGTGATACGTGTATCAGGGTCACATTTTTCAGCGCGCCGGGCAAGTGATGCGTGAGCGACCCGCTGAGCGAGATCCGATTTGTATTGCCTTGCGTTGTCGTTGCACGAATTGGTTTGTCTTGAACTTGTGTTGGCGTCGCGCCCCACTGGGGCGCAATATTTCCAAGCCATCGAATTTCAAAGTCGCTGGTGGTCGCGCGCGAGGGAGGAGCGCTCTTGTCTGGCTCATCCACGGGTTGGTCAAACCGCGTCGTGTCTGGAAATCTCGCCCCGCTGTCGCCCGTTGGGGGCGCCCACGTGCTGATGATATTGCGTTGATTTTGGCTGTTATCGACGGCAATTTCAGATTTTCCAAATCCCGGCAACAGGGCGCTGATCCACATCGTGGCGCGGTCAAATCGCGCGTCGGCGTTGCTGGGCGCGGGTTGGTCAATGGTGTCTAGCACGGTTGCATGGCGAATTTCATAAGGCGTGGTTGAAAAAAATCCGCCAACCACATAAGCCGCCATCGATGCGACCAGGGACACCCCGACAAATACCAGCCACGAAAGTCGCCGCTGATTTTTTTTTCGCAACACATACCACGCTATGGGGCACGCCAAGACCCAGTAGGCCACAAACAAACCAAGCGTGGCAAAAATTTCTCCTATGGCGCGGCCTTGCAGGCCAATCACGCTTGATATTAAATCGCCTCCGCCGCAGTCATATTGATCATATGAATTCGCTATGGCGATGCGCGGCGGTTCCGATTTCATAAGTCGATCAAAATCATTCACGCTCATGCTGTCGGCGCGTCTGCCCAATATGCGATTCCAAAACACATCCACTTGCGGCAAGGAGTCATTGGCGTACGCCCCACGATGCAAGGCGTCAACATCCAGTCCAATCAATGTAATCATGCCGTGACCAAATGTGCGTCGCACCACTATGCTCGTGCCATCACTGCGCTCGCGGATTTGATCGGAAACGCCCTTTATTCCGCTTATTTTTGGCAAGGCAATCAATCCCTTCCAAGGCGCGCTTAATTGAATTGGGTCAAACACATACAAGGCGGTTCGCACGTTCTCACGCCGCAATTGTGTGGCGCGCGAAAGAATGGGTCGCAACGCCTCCACAGGTACGCCATCGAGTTGCGTGACGCCTTGTGTGGGCAACAGGTCGGACAGAAAATGTGGGGCGCCTCCGCCAATTGACCAGGAGTTGCCGCTTTCGGGCAACACAATCACAAGCGAACCGCCGCGAGCGATCCAATCACGCAACGCCTTGGCGCGGTCCCCCGTGAGCAATTGCGGCGACGCTTGCGACCAGATCACCTCATTGAAACTCCACAAGCCCTCCCAACGATCTGGAAAATCCGCAGGAGAAATTCCGCGCGGCAATTGCGTGAGCGAATTCATGCTGGGCACAAAATTAAATCCAGCGGGAATGGAGCCAAGATCTTGCAACCCCATGCGTCCGTCGCCCACAATGGCAATGACATCCTGATTTTTTTCTATGGGTATGGATTGTTCCTCGGCTTGCAAAGGTGTGAAGCGAAGCGCGCCCAATCGGCCAACTCGGCGCCCGTTTTCAGTCTGAAAAACGCTCACATTGAATACCTGCGAGGCCAACGTATTGGAGTTGAATGGCGGCAATTTTGCGTATAACCAACGCGACACATTTTGACCTGGCGGCAGAATCACCTCGCGCCAATAGGACGCCACGTCGCCGTCGATATTTTCCACATCCCACTGCACCAGGGCGGTGGTGGGTTCGGCCAAGTCACTGCGAAGGCGCACCCGAAGCGCCGTCACATCGCCTCCGCGAAACGCGTTGCAGGCGCCAAATCTTTCGACACGAATTTCCACATTGTCCGCCTTCGCTACGGCGCACAGCATCACGATCATCGCCACACAAGCCAATCGAATTGTTGAAATGAATCTCATCGTGTGAATTGCCATGCGCGCATTTATGGACGAAGTCCCGCCAGCTCCGCCAAGATCGCGGCGTGGCTTAAAGCGCCGCGGCGAAAACACGCCAACTCAAATTTTTCGTTGGGACTATGCACGCGGTCGTCATCCAGTCCAAATCCAACCAATAAACTTTCCACGCCAAGGATGCGTTGCATCAAACCAACCGCTGGAATGCTTCCGCCGGTTCCAATGCACACGGGATTTCTTCCATACACCTTGGCCAAGCCGCGCTCCGCGGCCACCAAGTATGGACTGTCATCTTTCACGCGAATTGGCGGGTTTTTGCCGAATGTTTTCATTTCGAGCGTGTAGCCCGCGGGCACGCGCGCGCGCAAATGCGCCGTCAATTTTTCAAACGCGTCCTCCGGATCCATGTCGGCAACCAAGCGGCATGAAATTTTCGCCGTCGCCTCGCTGGCGATCACTGTCTTTGCGCCCTCGCCTTGATAGCCGCCCTTGATGCCGTTGCAATCGCAAGTGGGCCGGCACCATGTTCGCTCCATGGCGTTGAAGCCCGGCTCTCCAAAGCCTTGGCGCACACCTGCTTTGCCTAAAAATTCCGCGTCGTCAAAATTCAGTGTGTCCCACTGTGATTTAATTTTCGTTGGCAAAGGCTTGACCTGGTCATAAAAACCTTCGATGGCAATTCGACCATCATCGTGGTGCAAGCTGGCGATCATGCGCGCTAATGAGTTGATGGGATTCGCCAAAGATCCGCCATACAAACCCGAATGCAAATCATGCGATGGCCCTTTCAATTTGGCCTCCACATACACCAGTCCGCGCAACATGGTTGTGATCGCCGGAGTGTCTATGTCCCACATTCCAGTATCACTAACAATGGCAACATCCGATTCCAATTCCTTTGCATATTCCCGCAGAAAAGGCTCAAAACTTTCACTTCCAGATTCCTCCTCGCCCTCCAAAATCACGGTGACAGGGCAGGGTGGTCCACCCGCGCATGCATGCCACGCGCGAAGCGCCTCCAAGAAAGTCATCACTTGTCCCTTGTCATCCACCGCGCCGCGCGCCACCACGCGCTTGCCCATTGGTCCATCCACAATCACAGGTTCAAACGGCGGGCTTGTCCACAGTTCAATCGGGTCGGCGGGTTGCACGTCGTAGTGACCGTAAAAAAGCACGCGCGGCGCAGTCACGCCCTTGGGTCCAGGATGCGAGGCCAGCACCATTGGATGTCCATGGGTCTTCACAAGGCGCGATTCAAATCCACATTCCTTCAGCACATTGGAGGCCCATTCACCTGCGCGGCGAACATCGGCGGTGAAAGCAGGATCGGTGCTCACGCTTGGAATCCGCAAGAAGTCCATCAAGCGCTCAATGCCCGCGGGTTGATTGGCGTCGGTTCGTGCAAGCACGCTGTCAAGTTGTCCATGTGTTGAAATGCTCATGCCACGAAGGATATCCAAATCACACAACCACTCATCTGACAACCCAACTATATTGAGTTAGCATTCGCTTGAATCATTTCGAACCAGCAACAGGAGATACAACAATGGCAGAGCGCGTGGTGGTAGATCAAATTGACTTTCGCTCAGCGCTTGTTTTTCCGCGGGTTCTGAACTCCGCAACCGGCGCGTTTCAGCCGGCGCGACTCTTGGCGGCCACCTTTGTTGTGCTGGCTTTGGCGGTGGCGGGGCGCTTTTATGACGCGCTTCGTGGCCCCACAATTCAGCCCGCGGGATTGCTTGCGCCAGTTCGAAGCCAGTTTGATTCCGTGGCCAACGATATAGCGCGTCGGGCGGCGTTGAACTATTTACTGCCCGAACAGCGGCCTGCTGGCATGGATATCCGCGGTGGTGTTGATGTGGAGACGGTCTATGTTGCCCTGCAAAATCGTCTTGGTTCGGTGAGCGAACGCGAGGCGGACGGAATTCGGCGCGAGCTGGAACGATTGGATTCCTATCGACCCAAGGGAACATTTGATTCTTTCTCGGTGGCGGTTGGTCGTTGCGTTGATTCGCTCGCCGTGGGCGTTCTTACTTTTAGTCCCGCAGTGTCATTGGGCGCGTTCGCCAATTTATTTATCGATTTACCATTGGCGTGTTGGCGCGAAGATCGTTGGTTTTGTTTTATCTTTGGCGCCGCGTTTCTTATAGCCATGGGCGCTGGCGGCGCCGCGCTGTGCCGCATGACGGCCATGGATTTGGCGGGCAAAGACAAACTCTCCGCCGCCAATGCGTTTGCGTTTGTGAAACCGCGTTGGATCAATCACGCTCTTGTTCCAGTGTGGCCACTGCTCACGCTTGTGGTTCTTCTTCCAGTTGCGGCAGGGCTGGGTTGGCTCAGCCGTATTCCGCTTATCGATATCTTCGCTGGTCTGGCCTATGGACTTGTGATTGTCTTGGCATTTTTTGCCGCAATTGCCCTGATTCCGTGGGGTTTTTGCATGCCGTTGGCCGTGGCGGCTTCGGCGTGCGAAGGTTGCGACGGTCTTGAAGCCGCGCAACGAACCGTGGCCTACGTGTTGCGTCGACCATTGCACGCGTTGCTTTATTTTATCATGGCCACCATCGGAGTTTCACTTGTCATCTTTATTTCAGACCTCTTCGCCATGGCAACACTTTCACTGGCCGCGAACTTTGTTGGCATGACCGCTGGCGAAGGACCCATGGCCAGTCAGGCAACAATTCGATTGCTATTGCCAGATGATGTCGCGCCCGCGCGAAGTCTTGGTTTCACGGCGTCCATGTCCGCGGGATTTGTGGGTATGTGGATCACGGTGGTCAAGTCGATCGCGGTCGGCGCATGCTTTGGCGCATTTTGGTCCGTGGCCACGGGCGCATATTTGGCTCTGCGTAAAACGTGTGACGATCAACCCTTTGATGATTTGTGGATACCCGGCACGCCCGCTGGATCGCGTCAAGATCAAGCGGCATAAATTTTGTTGGGTGACCAGTGATTGATCATCAAGATGACATCGCTCGACGTGCCGCCAGCCTGTTGCAAAAAGACCCAAATCTTGCCGTAATTGAGGCTGTTTCGCAAGCCATAGCGCACCTTGGTCTGCCGCGGGAAACGCCCACGCCGTCCATGGCGCTTGTGCGCAAGCACGCCCAGGCGCTTGCCATGGAGCAACTTGGCCAGCAAGGATACGAGCAACAGCGCTACCAACGCCTCGTCTGCATTATTGATTTCATCCGCCAACTTGAACACGAATTTCCACACGCCAAAATTTCCGTGGTGGGCAGATCATGCCAGGGCCATTTTGACGCCGATCCACATGTGCACATTCGGTTTGTCCACGACACGCCCATTCATTTGATCGCCGACGCCGTGGAGCGCGCACGATTGCCCGAGCCCGAAATTAAAACGTTCGTATCACGCGTTGGAGTGCTTGAGCAAATTCATAGCGCGTTTGATTTCGCGCCGCTCACAATCACGCGTTGTCCGCCGCGGCAACTCACGCATGCCCATTTGCATTTGCAAACAGGCAAGCCAATCACGCAACGCACTCTGTTGCAATTGGAGCAGTTGTTGATGCGGTGAAAATAAACTTTGCCCGCGGTGCAAGACCGCAAAAAAGCCGGGCTTGAAAATCCATTATTTCAGCCAAATACGAGCAAAATATCTTAAGACAATCCGCCCTTGAGCGAGCTTGGCGCGCCAAATTTCAAGCGCAGTTTGCGCATCGATGGATCATCTTCGCGCACGGGCTTGGCGCTTTGGCGGTCATCCTTGTTGAACTTGCCACTCACGGCCACGGGCGCCGGACGGTCAAGCAGTGCCTTGATGGACAAACTCACGCGCCGACGCGCAAGATCAATGGAGAGAATTTTGGCCGTGACAATTTGGTCCACTTTTAGAACCTTGTCAGCGGAGAAAATTCGGTCATGGCTAATTTCGCTGATGTGCACCAAGCCTTCAACGCCTGGCGACAATTCCACAAACGCGCCGAATTCAGTGAGTTTGGTGACGCGGCCAGACACACTTTCGCCAACTTGCAGTGCTTCAAACTTGCCCACCATTGGATCGTCCATCACCTCTTTGCGGCTCAGCGCAATGCGCGGCGGTTTCTGGGCGCGGTCAATGCGCATCACCTTCACGCGCACAACATCGCCAACCTTCACGGCGTCCGAGGCGTTCTTCAAGCGCTCATGCGCCAAGTCGCTGATGTGAATCAATCCATCCACGCCGCCAATATCCGCGAAGGCGCCGAAGGGTTGCAAGCTAATAATGGTGGCCTCAAGAATTTGGCCAGTTTGTATTTCCGCCAATGTTTTCTGCTGATTTTCGCGTCGTGTCTGTGACAGAGCGGCCTTGCGGCTCAGCACCATTCGACCACGCTCCTTGCGCATTTCAATGATCATGCATTGCAATTTCTCGCCCAGAAAAATACTAATGTCAGGCACCGAGCGAATGTCTACTTGGCCCGCAGGCATGAACGCGCGGTGATGCGCCACTTCCATATCCAAGCCGCCTTGATTCATACCCACGCAACGCGCGTCCACAATTTGTCCAACCTGCAAGTTGTCCCACTGTGGCTTTGTGCGCATTCCAATGCGCGATAAAATCAACAAGCCTTCAAACGCGTCCAAGCGTTCCACGGCAAATTCCATCACGGTGCCAGCCTCTGGCGGGTTTTCAAATTGGTTCAGCGGACACACGCCTTGGCTCTTTGGGCCAAACTCAACCATCACGTCGCCGCCTTGCACGCGAATCACTGTTCCAGTTCGCGTGTGGCCGTCGCCCTTCACCTTGGGCAACGCTTTCTTCTCGGGGGTAATTCCAAGAAGATCATTTTCACTCAAGCCCGCCAAGGCCTGGGCCATTTCTTGCGCCAGTAAATCGTCTCCCTTCATTGGGAAGGCGTCTACTTGGGGTGCGGAAGGGTTGGATGGCTCAAATGGAGGTGTGGACATGGTGATTTCTGTACACTTCTAGCGTATCCAGTAATTGACGAGTTTGGAGCAACTTAAGGCAACACATTCCTACAAGTTTGCGTAAAGTTTCAGGTCCTTCCTTAGTGTGCCCCTCCATTTGTATACATAGGTATATTCCGAGTCTCGACTTTTGAATTGCAACCACCACAAGCCCCTTTGATCTAGACCTCAATTGCAACTGACGCTCATTAGGAAATCCCAATCGCATGGCAAAGAATAAATCAGCCTGGGGTATTGAAATTGGATCCCACGCAATCAAGGCGGTTCGTCTTGAGCGAATTGACAACGAAGCGGTGATCACTGACTTTGCATGCATTGCGCACAACAAGCCGCTTTCAACTCCAGAGATCAACGTGGCCGAAATGACTCGGCTCACGTTGGGGCAATTGGTGGTCGCTAAAAATCTCGAAGACCAAACTATTGTGATGTCGGTTCCTGGACACTCGGCGCTGGCGCGCTTCGCCAAGTTGCCGCCGGTCGAGCCAAAGATGATTCCAAACATTGTGAAATTTGAGGCGGTGCAACAAATTCCGTTTCCAATCGAGGACGTCGAGTGGGATTATCAAACATTTTCCAGTCCCGACAATCCAGAAGTGGAAGTTGGAATTTTCGCGATCACCAAGGACCGAATCGAAGAAAAACTCACGCTTTATGCGGAGTTTGGCTTGCGCCCGGAAATTGTCACGCTTGGACCGCTGGCGGTGTTCAACGCCGTTTCATATGACATGGCCTTGGCGCCGGACCACAAGCCGGTCGTGGTGCTCGACATTGGAACGCAATCCAGCGACGTGGTTGTGGTCGACAGTGGTCGATGTTGGATTCGCACATTTCCGCTTGGCGGAACGCATTTCACCGACGCGCTTCAAAATGCGTTTCAGATTTCCTACGGCAAGGCCGATCGTTTGAAGGCGGACAGCGCCACCAGTAAATACGCGCGGCAAATGATGCAAGCCATGCGCCCAGTCTTTGGTGATCTGGTGCAAGAAGTGCAACGCTCAATTGGACACTATCAAATGAGCCATCAAGAAAATCCTTTGGACACGGTCATGGCCGTGGGGAGCACGTTTCGAATTCCTGGCTTGCGAAAATTCTTGGGCCAGCAATTGAACGTGGAAATTAACCGCATGGATGAGTTCAAACGAATCCGAGTTGAAGGCAGAGAAGCTGCTGATTTTGCTACAAACGCAGTGAATTTTGTCACCGCGTATGGACTCGCCCTGCAAGGCATTGGGCTAAGTCAGATCAGCGTGAATCTTGCTCCAGTGGGTGGGTTGCGTGAAAAAGTGTGGTCTGCAAAGAACAAGTGGTTCATCGCCGCGGCCGCTATCGCGGTGATTGGTTCCGCGGCCATGTATGTGGCGCCCATGTTGGAGCAACAACATCTCGACAGCGATGTGTCCAAAGTTTCCTTTGTCATCAAGAGGGGCGAGGAACTTCAAAATCAATTAAAGGACGCCAACGCCGCCGGCGAAGCGGGGGCCACGGCTCTGAATATGGAGCACCTGCTGAAGGACAGAACTATTTGGCCATGGATTGTCAATGACGCGGTTGATGCCACGCTCAGCGCCAATCCAACCGTTGAAATCCAGGACGATGTTGAGAAAATCAAAGTCATCCCCTCCAAAGATCGCAAGCGAATCGTTCTTGAGAATCTTTCCGGTGAATATAAACTTGAAGAAACCGGCAACAAGCGCACCATTTTGGTGAGCATGGATATTGAGTTTGCAAATGAGGGCAAAAAAACATTCCTCAAGGACAGCATTCAGAAATGGTTGCGTGACAATTCCGCCCGTGAAAAAGCGCCCTACATCATCAGGCCAGATTCTGTCGCATTGAAGGGTGAATTGACCGAAATTAAAATGGCGGGTGGTGCAGAAAAACCGAAAGATGCTTCCGCTCCAAACGCCGGCGCGCAAGATGACACACAGAGCGATCAGTCCCAGACATCCAGTTCTTCTCAAGGCACATCAACCCAAACAAGCGACGCATCGAGCTCAGGTTCAAGCACCTCCACATCCAGCGGCGGTTCAGGTCGAAGGCGCGGCGGCAGTGGAAAAACTGTGGATGCCAGCGGTGGCAATATCAAGACCAAAGGTGGCGGCGCCGGAATGATGAGCGGAAGTTCCACCAAGAGCGCGGAGACCCAGGCCGAGGACGCTCCAGAAGCACCCGTGGAAACCTCAGAATCAACCAGCGGCGTTGCAAGCTCCCAGGATTTGGAAACTCTGGCTCCGATTCCCAATGAGCCTTCGGTGTACGGGCCGGGAATGATTGTCTATAAAGCAACAATTTTATTCACCGTGGAGTTGCGGGATGATTCCGCCAAGACCGAGAATGCACAACCTCAAGAGCAACCTCAAGAGCCGACTAAGCCATGAAAGTGCCAAAATTTGATCTTGCCGCGCTGAAAGCCATTGATTTTTCAAAAGTCATCGCCATTGCCAAGCAACGCGGAATATTGATCGCCTGCGCATGTGTGATTGTGGTGATCCCGGTTGGTGCGTGGTGGTTTCGTGGTGGTATCAAAGATTCCATTCAGGCCACAATGGCAAAGAGGGGCAAGGAATTTGAAAAGATTGTGAGCCTGGAAAAGTCCTCCGTCACCGTGCGCAATCCCGTGGGTGATCCAAAATCTGAAACAGTCAGTCTGAACTCCACCTTGATCGATCTTTTAAAGGCCCGCAATGAATCGCTTGAAGGCGAGGTCAAAGGGGTCTATCTCAGCGCGGTGGTGCACAATAAAAAAAATCACGCCATCATTCAAACCAAGCAAGTTGTATTTCCCAAGCCACTGAAAGAAAATGAGGAATTGTTGGATGAGATTTTTCTTCCCGCGATTGGGCCCGCATACACGGCGCTTCTAGCCAAGAATCGCGTCAACACGCCTCCATCCCCGGCGGATGTTCTTGAGGCGGTGAAGCAACGTGAAATTTCATTTATCCGCGACGATCTCAAAAGAAAAAATCGCGCCGAGGTGACCGACCCCAAGGAAATCGAACAGCTCTCCCAGGCGTTGATCAAAGCGCGCCTTGACGCGCTTGTTGAAGTCGCGCGCGACACGGCTGTGTACTTGGATGCTGGCGCAATTCGAATGCCGCCTGAAAAGAAAAAAACCTCGCTGGGCGCGTGTTTCATTTGGCAATGGGATCTTTGGGTGCTGGATGACATTTTCAACGCGATATCCAATGCCAACACCAATTCCAAAGAGGACGCTAAAAGTAGCGTGATTTCCGCGCCAGTGAAGCGAATTATCAGCATTCGAATTGACGCGCCCGCCAGCGTGGCGGCGGCAAGCGGCGCCGAAACTTCCCCAGAGCCGGCCGCGGAATCCGAAGCCACTGAAGCCACCGAAGCCAAGGCGGCGGGGGAGCCAGCAACCTTGGCGGCAACCACCGATGCGACCGGGGCACCCATCGCGCCATCCGCTGAAATTACACGCGACTTTAAGATTTCTTTCACCGGGCTTGCATCGTGTCAGTTGTACGACATTCGAAATGTGAAATTGAAGATGATCGTTGCCACATCCGAGCTTCCAAAGGTATTGGATTCGTTTGCCAAAGAAAATTTTATGACTGTCACTCAGTTAAAAATTGCACCTATAAATTCTTTCGTCGCGGCCCGCCAAGGCTTCATCTATGGGGCGGAGCCATGTAGCGAGATTTCCTTGGTGTTGCAAACAATCTGGCTTCGTGAGTGGACCACGGAGTTCATGCCGTTGGGCGTTAAAAATAAAATTGGAACTCGTGGCGTGGAGAAACCTCCAGTCGCCGAAGCGCAACCAGACGCGGGCGAGACAAAGACAAGCAGTGAGGCCGCAAAATCATGAAAGATATTTCCCTTGTAGAGCGGCACTTTGAAAAACTCGCCGTTGTTCTGGTTGCCCTGCTGATCGGCTCCTATTTGGCGTGGGATTTTCTAGAGCCCAGTTCGGTGAAAATGGGCGCGCAACATCCAACCGTCTCCCCAAGCGCGGTCAATCAAATTTTGATGGCCCAGGCTTCCGCTTTGGACGTCAAGCAAAAGTCAGATAAAAGCACTCTTGAATTTGACTCATTTGAACCTGGCGCGGCGAAGAAATCCTACGCAAGTAGCATGCAGGAATCGACTGTGCCCGCGCCGCAAATCAGCAAAAATGCCCCGCGATTGGCCGCCAATATGAATTCGCAGGAGCGCGCGGGGGATGTGTGGTATTACACGCCAAAATTCGCCGCGGCAACCATGGTGGATCCCATTGCCTGGTATAGCGACGCGCTGTTGCCGGAAGCCACATCCAAAAATAAACCACTGCAAGAATTCATTGACCAAAATAATTCACCCAACGGCATGGATGTGATCTGGACCAACCCAATCGCCCGTGTTGATTTAAAGGCGATTCGCTCCGAGCTTTCCAAGGAGGACAAAGGCGCGAATCCGCCGCTTCTTGCCGCTCCTTCAACCTGGCGCAACAACGCGATTTATTTTGTTGATATCTCCTTTGAGCGGCAAGAAAAAATGCGCGACGGAACATGGGGCAACCAAGTCACAGTGCCCGTCATGTTTGGTAAAAAAAACTTTCGTGAAGAAATTAAATCTGATAGCCAAGGTAAAAATAAATTTGATGCCAACAATTTTTTCGTCAGCATGCGTGGTGAGCAAACTATCGAGAATCAAATTCGCCAGCCGGAATTTTATCCCACGCTTTACAATACGGGCAGATTGACTGCGCCCGCCGCGGCGCCCAAGAGTGGCGAACAGCCCGTCGCCACTCCCGCGAACAAGAAAAAAATTCTTGAACTTGAAAGTTTGAAGGCGAAACTGAACACCCTTGAGCAATCATTGCAAGCCGCCGGAGGCGAATGGGATAATGAAATCGCCGTAAAGGAAGCTGAGGCCGCCCGTAAGAAGCGTGAGCAGGAAGGTTCCTCAGGAAGTGGCGGTGGCGGCGGCGGCGGTATTGGTGGCGGCGCTGGGTTCGCAAGCGGAGGAAGCGAGTCGTCAGGAAAAAATACAAGCAAGCGCAAAATTCTCACGCAACAGACCCGTGAACTTCGGACCAAGGTGAAAAAATTGGAAAAAGAGTTGGGTATTGCAACTCAAACCGAAACCGCGGTGGTTGCCGAGCCAGTCAAGCCAACCGCGCAAGACTTGGATTTCATCGATGTGTGGACACACGATGTAACGGTCACGCCAGGAAAAACATATCGCTACCAATGTCGCTCGGAAATCTTCAATCCATTCTTTGGAAAAAAGCGGCAGTTGGTGGAACAGCAAAAGAAACTTTCTGATAGCCCAACTATTTCCACCGCGCTCAGTGATTGGTCGACGGCAGTGCGAGTTCCGTTGCACACAATGTTTTTCGCCGAAGCGGGCGTGCTTGGAGATCCCGCCCTCATATCAGCGCGGCAGTCCGCTTCATTTAGCGTGTACACGCTTCAGAATGGTCTCTGGCATACGATCACTCCCAATCCATCATTTGAGCCAGGTCAATCTATTGTGTTTCACCGCGGCGATAAATCTGACAGCGATTCCAGCGTTGCGGCCAGCCAAGACATTGACACCGGCTGTTTCTTGGTTGACGTTATGGATGATCCCAACGCGTCGCCAGAAAAACAGCGCACGTCATTGCCTGGAGTGATTTTAGCCCACCGCTCCGGCTCAACCGATCTAGATATTCGCTATCCCACCCGTGAAAAGTTGGATGCTGATCAACTTATTCTCAAAGCGCTGGTGGAACAGGCAAAATCAGCCACTTTGCCCGCTCAATCCCCCGGTTTATAGCGTTCAGCAAGGCAATTCTATTGTGTGCGCTCAGGGGGGGATACCTATTCACATATCCACAAATGATCTTCAATTTTTCCTTATTTTTCCCATGATTCAATGGCTTGACAGGCTATGAAACTTCACTACAATCATCGACCTTCCATAAAGGGCTTGCCCTGTATGAAAGGCGACGAAAGTCGGCTGTTTTATAAGTAAATGAGACAATGGTTTGAGTGTTCGTGTGACGTGGCTGGTGCCACTGGTCTCGAGGGCCACTGAGGTCATCACGAATACAGATAG